>NZGE01000057.1 GCA_002689455.1 Magnetococcales bacterium
AGACAAAAAAGAAGAAAAATCTTTCTGGGGTGAAGTCAAAGACTTTGGTAAAACAATTCAAAACCGTTTAAGTGGTTATATTAAACCAGAGCTTATCAATAGTATTGAGTCTCAAATGAACACATATATTTCTACTGGCTTATTTACACACAAGAAAGACCTAACCGCTTTATATAGCAATAAACCTATCCTAGAAAAAATGTGGCTAGACCTTTCAGGAAGTGATTTTTCCTTCTTAGGTTTCAGCAATATTCAAGAAAAGAAAGAAAAAGCAACGGCTGATATCTTATTTAAAAGAGAAGACCTAAACTTTAGTTCTTCATTGTCTGTTTTCTTAGAAAAGAAAACAGACGGCTGGGAAATAGTCGCAATTGATAACCTAGGCGAAACACTTAACCAACTTGAAGAACTTAAAATTAAAAAGATAAAAGCCAAAAATAAAGCTATACAAGAAAAAATGGCTAAATCTATCAACATTCAAAATGTTGAAAAATCAGAAGGACTTACAAAAGGTGAATTTGGTGAAATGCGTATTTTATTACGCGTTGCTTTTGAAAATACAGCTAAACAAGACATTACAAAATTCAAGGCTGGCATAACCTTCAAAACAAAAGATGGTCAAATTCTACGTAATGTTAAAATCGAAGACACAGACCTACTCAGCTCTGGTGATCTTGTGGAAAAGTCATGGCCCATGACACTAAGCCCACTGAGCAAAGACGATCACACAATATTTAAAGCTAAAAAAGGTGATATTGATATTGTCATCCATTTCACCGAAATTGAATTTGCCAACGGCGAAAAATTAAAGCCAATCCCAGTAGAAGGTGAATAACATGCATATTTGGACAATCTGTCAATATTTTAAACCTGAACCCGGTGCGCCTTCTGCTCGCCTCAGCGGTTTAGCAAAACAGTGGGTTAAACAAGGCCATAAAGTTTCTGTTCTCACTAGTGTACCTAACCACCCAAAAGGTGAGATTATGGAAGGATTTGAAAAAAGAAAAGCTTTTTCAACCGATGAAATGGACGGCTATACAGTTGCACGTCATAAATTTTACATCACTAAAAACAGCGGTTTTATAAAAAAAACACTGTCCCATCTTTCATTTGCATGGCATGTTTATAAAGAACATAAAAAAGCTAAACACCTAGAAAAACCTGACATCATTATGGTAAGCTCACCTTCCTTTTTCTGTGTTCTTTCAGCATGGCGTTTATCACGCATTTACAATGTTCCATTTGTTTTTGAAGTACGTGATTTATGGCCTGGAATCTTCCGCGAACTTGGTACAATTAAAAATGAAGCATTGCTATCAATCATTGAAAAACTTGAATTATTTTTATATAAAAAATCGGGTGCAGTGGTTACAGTAACTAAAGGCTTTGCAAAAGATATTGCAAACCGCGGCATTGACCCTACAAAACTTTACGTCATTACAAATGGTGTAAGCGATGATGAATGGGAAATGGCAACAAAACCAAAGACGGATGGTTCTGTAAGCAGATTACAAAGCGAATATCAAATTAACAACATGACCAAAGTGTTGCTGTACATTGGAACACATGGGCAATCACAAGCTTTAGGTCAAATTGTAGACGCTGCCCGTATGATGATGAACCATAGCGATGTACTTTTCTTGTTTGTAGGTGAAGGTGCTGATAAAGAACGTTTGGAGTCACTAGCCAAAGGTATGCCTAACGTTCAATTCCTCCCATCTCAAGACAAAGAAAAAGTATGGGATTTTTACAATATGTCATACGCTTGTTTTATTCCATTAAAAGACATTCCTGGGTTTAAAACTTTCATTCCATCTAAAATGTTTGAAGTGATGGCAAGCGCTACACCAACCGTAGCAATGCTTGAAGGTGAAGCTGCTGACATTTTAAATAAAAGCCAAAGTGCTATTGTTTGCCCTCCAGAAAAGCCAGAAATTCTTGCAAAAGAACTTCAAAAGCTAATTGAAAACCCATCTAAAGCTGAAGAAATGGGGCAACGTGGTCGCCACTTTGTAAGTCAACATTATTTACACAGTACACTGGCGAAAAAATATATCATGATCTTTGAAAAAGTCTTAGAAAGTCAAAATCTTGACTAGAAAAAAACAAAAAATATTGCTCATTGGCGCCAGTGGTTTCACTGGCGGTCGTGTTTTAAAAGCTTTGAGTGAGAGAAACGATGTAGATGTGACATGTTTTTTACGAAAAACATCTAAAAAACCAGAAGTATCCGAGGGTTTCTATAAAACTGCTTACGGAAACTTAGATGATATAGAGAGCTTAGAAGCTGCCATGACAGGGCAAGATGGTGTTATATATGTAGCATCTTTAGGCTTCGGTCATGCTGAAGGTGTTCTAAAAGCTTGTGAAAAAAGTAATATTCAAAAAGCTGTTTTTACCAGTACAACTGCGCTTTTAACCCAATTAAATGCACCGTCTAAAAAAGTAAGAAAAGTGGCTGAAAAGGGGATTCAAAACTCAAAAATCCCAAACTGGGTTATCATTCGCCCAACGATGATATACGGCTTAAAAGGTGACCGTAATATGGAAAGGTTGGTTAATTATGTTCGAAAATTCCCATTCCTTTTTGTACCTGGAACATCTAAAGCTTTACAACAACCAAACCATGTAGATGATGTTGCAAGCGCTTTGGTAAATGCCTATTTTTCCGCAAATGCACACAATAAAATTTATAATATAAGCGGTGAAAAACCCCTAACATTTAAAGAAGTTGTTGAGACAGTTTGTGAAGTCACGAATCAAAAAGTTAAAATTATTCATCTGCCCTTAAAACCGCTTTTATTCATTTTACGCATCATTGAAAAAGTGCTTAAAAACCCACGCATTAAAGCGGAACAACTTTTGCGTTTAAATGAAAATAAAAACTTTAGCCACGATGAAGCAAAAAAAGACTTTGATTATCAACCAATAAGCTTTAAAAAAGGCATAGAAATTTTATATAACAGTTTGGAAAGTGAGAAATAATGTTACCTGAAGGCTTGGTGCAATTTTTATCTATCTTCTTAGGCTTTGCGGTCGGTACTATTTATGCAGGCAAAGCTATGCGTAAATGCATTGACCTAGGTCTATACAATGAAGTCAACGAACGAAGCTCGCACAAAACACCTACACCACGTGGTGGCGGTTACGCTTTTGTTGTAATAACATCCCTTTTCTCACTTATTTGGCTTTATTTCAAAGATAATCTTGAACATCACACCTACATAACAACGCTCACCCTTTCAGGTATGTGTATAGCCTATCTTGGTTGGTTAGATGACCGTTATAATATTTCAGCTAAACTTCGCTTTTCATGTCAATTAATAGCAGTTTGTTTATGTGTTTACACTCTTCCAAATGTTTTTAGCGAATTTATGCCACTATACGCAGAAAAAGCCCTAATAACGCTTGCATGGGTTTGGTTTATCAACCTTTACAACTTCATGGATGGTATTGACGGTATTGCCGCTGTTCAAGCAACTTTCATGGCGTTACTCATGAGCATATTTATGCCAAGCATTGCACCAATCCTTTTGGTTTTATCAGGGGCTGTTATGGGTATTTTACGATTTAACTGGCACCCAGCACGTGTATTCATGGGAGATGTTGGTAGCACATACCTGGGGTTCATACTAGCTGGTTTTATGTTTTATAGCTTAACCTTAAATCTTGTTGCAGGCTTTTGGACATCTCTTATCATTTCATCTATTTTTATTTTGGACGCTACTTTTACATTAATAAAAAGGCTAATTAAAGGAAAAGCGCCTTGGCAAGCCCATAAAGAACATTTTTACCAACGTGCAACTTCCATGGGGATGTCACATTCACAAGTGGTTATACGTGTTGTATTAATAAACACCTTATTTGGTTTAAACGCTATTTTAGCTTTTGCAGCACCTTCCATCGGTGGCTACATATTTGCTTTTACAGTAATTATTTGTGCGATTGTTGCCGTACGGATTAAGTACCTTGAAGGAGATTTGAAAAAACGATGAAACTCTTAACATCCGCACGCCTTAAAACGGGTTTTGTGATTTTTTATGACGCCATTATAGCTGTTGTATCTTTGTGGCTTGCTGTTTTATTGCGTTATGATTTTACATTACCAGAAGGTACTTTACAGCTTTTTAAAAATTATGGATTTGTTTATGCTGTTATTTGCAGTATCTTTTACATACGCTTAAATTTACATAAAAATATATGGCATTACACAACCGCACGCGACCTTATGCGTTTTTGCTATGCAACAGTATTTGCTATTACCTTGTGTGGCTTTATACTTATTTTTACAGTGGGATTAACATATTTTCCACGTAGTGCCTTTATTATTTTACCTCTAATCCAAATTGCACTTTCAGCAGCACCACGCATCATTTTACGTTTATGGCATGACAAAGTTTTTCAAACAGCTTTAAAAGATCGAGCTACTCATGCAGAAAACAATGTATTATTAGTTGGTGTAGGTGACGCAACAGACCTTTTTGTCCGCGAAACACGCCGTAAAAATCCTTCACCGTATAATATTTTAGGTGCTATTGACCATGACGGATCGCAAAAAGGCCGTCTATTCCATAATATTCCTGTTCTTGGTGGATTAGATGAACTTACAAAAACGCTTATTCACCTGGAAAAGCAGAACACTCCTGTTGGTCAACTTATTATTTCAGACCTAACAGGTAGCGCTTTAAAACAAGTTATTGACATTGCCAGCGAAAGGCAAGTTATCATGAAGCGCATACCTTCTATTTCAAACTTAAAAGATGGTAAAACCCTTACCGACCTTAAACCTGTTATGATTGAAGACCTTTTAGGTCGCGATCCTGTTAAATTGGACATGTCCTCCATTGAAGGTCTAATTAAAAATCAAACTGTTTTGGTAACAGGCGCAGGCGGCTCTATTGGTCGTGAACTTTCAAGGCAAATCGCCACACACAAACCCAAAAACCTTTTGTTGGTCGACCATAGCGAGGACGCACTTTACCATGTAGATATGGAGCTTGCGAAAAACCATGCTGATTTAAATATTGCAAGCATCTTAATTGACATAAAAAACCTAGAAGATTTGAAAACTGTCTTTAAAGAAAATAAACCTCAAATTGTTTTTCACGCTGCCGCATACAAACATGTTCCAATGATTGAAAAAAACCCAATATCAGGTTTAGAAAACAATTTCATGGGTACAAAAAACCTTGTCGATACTGCTATTAAATCTAAAACGAATCGTGTTGTTATTGTTTCAACCGATAAAGCTGTAAACCCAACCAACGTTATGGGTGCCACCAAACGTGCCGCTGAAATGTATAGTTTAGCTGCTTCCAAAGGCACTCAAACACAAGTTATGGCTGTTCGCTTCGGGAATGTTTTAGGTTCAAATGGGTCTGTCATCCCCCTCTTCCGCAAACAAATTATGGAAGGTGGCCCTCTTACAGTTACCCACAAAGATGCCACACGCTACTTTATGACAATCCCCGAAGCGTCTAGTCTTATTCTTCAAGCAGGTGCAAAAGGAAAAAATGGTGACTTATTCATGCTAGATATGGGTGAACGCGTCCGTATTCTTCACCTTGCAGAGGAAATGATCCGCTTGTCAGGCTTAAAACCATATGACGATATTGGCATTGAAATTACAGGCTTACGCCCCGGTGAAAAATTATATGAAGAGCTTTGGTATGACGCTGAAGGTATGAGCAAAACACCTTTAGAAAAAACATTTCTTGTAAATCCAAAAACGCTTTCACAAAGTGAAACTGAAGAAAAAACAGCAAAAATTATAAATGCCTGCAAAGAAGAAAATGCATTTATGGCTGTTCAAATGCTGAAAGACCTTGTAAAAGAGTATCAACCTGCCGATAACAGCCCATATGTTAAACTAAGGGACAAACAAGGGGCATAGCTTTAAAGTTAATAGCTACATAGGTAGGTTCAAACTGAGGAGAGAAAGAATGACACAAAAAGTACGTAAAGCCGTTTTACCAGTTGCTGGTTTAGGTACACGTTTCTTACCTGCGACAAAAGCAACTCCAAAGGAAATGCTAACAGTTGTAGACAAACCTATTATTCAATACGTTGTGGAAGAAGCTTTGGAAGCTGGTATTGAAGAGTTTGTGTTTGTAACAGGTCGTGGTAAGTCTGCCATTGAAAACCATTTCGATAAGCCATATGAATTGATCGATATGCTAGAAAAAAAAGGTAAACTTAAAGAGCTTGCTTCTGTAACCGACATTTTACCAAAAGACACAAAACTTTTTTATACAAGACAAGGTGCACCACTAGGTTTAGGTCATGCCATTTATCAGGCAAAGTCAGTTATTGGTGACGAACCTTTTGCTGTTTTATTGCCAGATGACATTATTTATGATGACTCTGAAAATGCACTTTCTAAAATGATCGAAATACATGACCGCACAAATAGCAACGTTGTTTTAACCATGGATGTTCCCAAAGAACGCACGCAAAACTATGGTGTTCTAGACATTCAAAATGAAAAAGTTGATAATGGGTGTGTAAAAGCACATGGTTTTGTTGAAAAACCAGCACCTGAAAATGCACCTTCAACATTAGCCGTAACAGGTCGTTATGTATTCAACGCATCTATCTTTGATGAGATTGAAAAAACAACGCCAGGCTACGGTGGTGAAATTCAATTAACCGACGCAATGGATTCACTACTTGAAAAAGAAGACTTCTATGGCTACATCCTCAAAGGTGAACGATTTGACTGTGGTGATAAATTCGGATTCCAGCAAGCAAACTTATACTTTGCACTAAAAGATGAATTTATTGGCCCAAAACTAAAAAACTATATTGAAAAAATTAGCGCTGAAAAAATTTTTACCGACCTTAAAAGCGCATAAAACACATATAAAGAAAAGGAATTTAAAATGAAACCGCGTATTACAATGATTGGTACTGGTTATGTTGGACTTGTAAGTGGTACATGTTTTGCCGAAATGGGCATGGATGTTACTTGTGTAGATATTGATGCTGAAAAAATTCGTAAGTTGGTTGAAGAAAATATTATTCCTATTTACGAGCCAGGCTTAGAAGAAATGGTTAAACGTAACCAAGAAGCGGGTCGCTTACACTTTACAACCGACCTTTCAACGTGTGTTCCAAATTCCGACGCTGTTTTCATTGCTGTGGGCACACCACAAGACGAAGACGGCAGTGCCGACATGCAATACGTGCTTCAGGCTGCTGAAGATATTGCAAAAAACCTGAACGGCTATACTGTTATTGTAAATAAATCTACTGTACCAGTTGGTACGGGTGTACGTGTTGAAAACCGTGTTAAAGAAGTGAACCCTTCCGCTGAATTCGACATTTGCTCAAACCCAGAATTTTTACGTGAAGGTGCTGCCATTGGTGACTTTATGAAACCCGACCGCATTGTTGTAGGTTGCCCTTCTGAAAAATCAGCTGAAATTATGAAGGCCATTTACAAACCGCAAACAGAGCAAGGTTACACACTTTTAATCACAAACCGTGAATCTTCCGAGCTTATTAAGTATGCAGCGAATGCATTCCTCGCCACAAAAATTACATTCATTAACGAAATTGCAGCCCTTTGTGAAAAAGTAGGCGCGAATGTTATGAGCGTTTCTGAAGGTATTGGTTTGGATACGCGTATTGGTTCTAAATTCCTACAACCAGGGCCTGGTTACGGTGGTTCATGCTTCCCAAAAGATACCAATGCGTTGGCATTCCAAGGTCAAGAATTTGGTGCACCTCAAACAATTGTTGAACAAACAATTACAGCAAACGAAGACATCAAAAAACGCTTAGCAGCTAAAGTTGAAGAAGCTTTAGGCGGTTCCGTAAAAGGTAAAAAAGTTGCTGTTTTAGGTCTTGCCTTTAAAGCAGATACGGACGACATGCGTGATGCCCCTGCTCTGACAATTTTACCTGAACTTGAAAGATTAGGTGCAGAGCTTGTCGCTTACGACCCTGAAGCACACGAACAAGCAGAATGGCGTATGCCTTCACTCAAACTTGTAAACAGCAAAGAGGAAGCTTTAACAGGTTCAGATGTTGCGCTTGTTTTAACAGAGTGGGCAGAATTTAAAACAATGGACGTTCAAGCTGTTGCTGGTTTAACATCTTCAAACACAATTGTTGATTTACGAAACCTGTTTAACCCAGCACTTATGATGGAAAAAGGCATTAACTACATTAGCATTGGCCGTGAAAGTTCAGAATCTCTCAAGCAAAAGGTAGCATAAGTTAAATATGGAAACAGTTCTCGTTACAGGTGCGGCAGGTTTTATTGGTTGCGAAACCAGCCTTAAACTTTTAAGTCAAGGCTATAAAGTCATTGGTGTGGATAACATCAACGACTATTACGACCAAAATTTAAAATATGCCCGCCTGGAACGTTTAGAACATGAAAACTTTATTTTTCATAAAGTAGACATTGCGGACTTTAAAGAACTTACAGCTGTTTTTGAAAAGCACAAACCTCAATATGTTATTAACCTTGCAGCGCAAGCAGGTGTGCGTTACAGCCTTGAAAACCCACATTCATATGCACAAAGCAACATGGTTGGTTTTGTTAACATTTTAGAATGCTGTCGTTACCTAATAGAAATCAAAAGTGGCTTTAAGCACCTTGTTTATGCATCATCTTCTTCTGTTTATGGCGGTAACGAAAAAGTTCCATTTGAAGAAACAGATGAAGTATGCGACCCACGCAGCTTATACGCCGCATCTAAGCGTTCAAATGAACTGATGGCACACACTTATGCAAATTTATTCAATATACCTTGTAGCGGCCTTAGGTTCTTCACAGTATACGGCCCTTGGGGCCGACCAGATATGAGCCCAATGCTATTTGCTAAAAATATTTTAGATGGCAAACCTATTAAAGTATTTAACCATGGTGACTTATGGCGAGACTTCACTTTTGTAGGAGACATTGTTGAGGGTGTTGTTCGTCTAACCTTCCACCCTGCAACAGGCGATATTCCAGCTGAAGTTTATAACATTGGAAACAGCCAGCCTGTTCAATTGCTTGAATACATAAAAACCATGGAAAAAGTTTTAGGCAAGGAAGCTGTTCTAGACTTACAAGACTGGCCTGCAACGGAAGTTTATAAAACATACGCTTCCACTGAAAAACTTAAAAAAGCTGTTGGCTACCAACCCAATACAAACCTTGAAAAAGGTTTAGCTGAATTCGCTCATTGGTATAAAGAATATCACCAAAATCAAAAGGAACAAATTGCTTCATGAGCCAGCAACCCACATACACAAACCATTTTGGCGTTTACGCCCTGATTGAAAGTGAATGTGGTGAAAAAATCCTTCTAATCAAAAAAGCACATGGCCCTTACAAAGGCCTGCTTGACTTACCTGGTGGAACACCCGAAGCACACGAAATTTTAGAGCAAACCCTTTGCCGTGAAGTGACAGAAAAAACAGGCTTAGATGTTGACCATTGTCATCAATTTAAAGCTGTTTCCAGTTTATATGAGTTTAAAGAAAATGATAAACCCTTTGTCTTACGCCACATTGGCGTGCTTTACCACGCTAAATCAAGTGGCGAAATGAAGTTAATTGGTGACGGTGAAGATTCAAACGGTCCAATATGGGTTAACAAATCTGACATTTTAAGCCGCCACGTTACACCTTTTGTAAGTTTATATTTAAAAAAGTAATATAAAGAGTTTTCACATGCTGAATAAAAAACAAATTGAAGAGATGTTCGTCACATTTCACCACCTCAACCCAGAACCGAAAGGCGAGCTGGAATCTGTGAATACCTACACGTTCCTTGTGGCAGTCGCACTCAGCGCACAGGCGACAGATATTGGCGTCAATAAAGCAACACGCGCCCTTTTTAAAAAAGTTCAAACCCCACAGCAAATGCTAGACCTTGGGGAAGAAGGTTTAATTGAATATGTAAAATCTATAGGCTTGTACAAAACTAAAGCTAAAAATGTGATTGCTGCGGCCAAAATGCTTGTTGAAAAACACGGTGGTATTGTACCCAACAACCAAGAAGCTTTAGAAGCTTTGCCTGGTGTAGGGCGTAAAACAGCAAACGTTGTTCGTAATATTGAGTTTGGTGAACCTACACTAGCGGTGGACACTCACATTTTACGTGTTGCAAACCGCACAGGGCTTTGTAAGGCAAAAACACCCGACCAAATGATGAACAAGCTTCCTAAAAAAATTCCATCAGACTTTTTAAAAGACGCTCATCACTGGCTTATTTTACATGGACGCTACATTTGCAAAGCACGTAAGCCAGAATGCGCTAAATGCCCCATTACCCACCTTTGTGAATTTAAAGAAAAAACTATATAAATTTATTGTTTGTGAATTCCACACTACACTTTTTTATAAAAACAAAAAAATGCATACAATACTCTTGTAAAAATTTAAAACATGCATAATATTTATAGCAGATGTACTCACCATTCCTTTTTATGCCAATTTAAGGAGACCTCCTATGGCAAAATTTAATCAAACTTCGGATATCGTTCAAACTGTAAACATTTTAGACGAGCGCCGAAAAATTGAAGCGCAAAAACGTGCCGCCGCTAAATCGCAGGCGCACCGCGCTAATTACGATCGCCTGAACGGCAACGGCGACCCTGTCGCCATTCGTTCAAACGATTAATTCGAAATAAAAAAGGAGCCTTTGGCTCCTTTTTTATTTCGTTATAAAGCTATACCAAGCGTGGCCCTTTGGTCATAATCACTTGCCCTGCCAGTTCATGCCCTAGCTCCATGCCATTTAAAACAGAATTTTTCGAGCCATTCTTTAAAAAGTAATGAAACAAAAAGCCAGCAGCAAAAGCATCACCAGCACCATTTTTATCAACAGGCTTTGGAATTTGGTCAAACTGCATTTTAAAGTGCCACTTAGCAGTTTCATAAAATACATTGTCGGCACCATGTGTAATAACCCAACAAGTTTTTTCATGAATTTCTGGCAACTCTTTCACACCAATACCAGTTTTAAGTGCACGCGCTTCATCACGGTTACCTATCACTAAGTCTACTCCCAGTTGAATAACAGCATTAAATTTATCTGCTTCTTGCTCAACAACAAAAGGGGCCGACAATGTCAGTATAATTTTACAATCAAACGCTTTAGCTTTCTTAATAATTTTAAGTACTGTATTAAAGTTTGCCAACAACATAAAACCTTCAATAAGCACAAAACGTGAAAGCTTTAAACTTTCCAGCTCATCATCCGAAAAGTTTAAGGGTTGCGGCGAACCATTCCCCACCATTGTTCTTTCTTTGTCTGGGGTATTCAACACCATAAGCTCAAAAGTTTTATATTTTGAACATAAAGAAGGACAACGAACACCTTGATCTAACATTTCCTGTGCAAAAATTTTACCAGCATTATCACGGCCAATTTTTGTTAAAAATTGAACTTTAGTTCCTATTTTTGACAAGTTAAAAGCCGTATTTGCAATGGAACCACCACTTTTAATAACCGTGCTTTTAACTTCAGCCTTTATTTGTTTTAAAACATCTTCCGTTACAGTTTCACGAGCTGTTTTTTCAAGGCTGTATTTAGCTAAAAAATCATCTGACACATCAGCGTAAACATCCACTAAGGACTCACCAACAACAGTAACATCAAAAGGGCGAATTTCAGGATTCATTGGAAACACCTCCAAATAGGAAAAGGAAATAAAAGTTAACTCTATTTCCCTCCATATTTATACAACAATTTTATTTTTGTGCAATAAAAAAGGGAAGTGTTGACTCCCCCTTTTAATTTATAACGAAATATTTAAGTTAAGAAGCCAAGCCCCAAAACTTTGAGGCCTTCTTTAAGAAGCTCTCCTGTTCTGGGCTGTTCTTATCAGTATAAGCCTCTTTAAACTGCTCTAGAAGCTCTTTCTGTTTCTTAGAAAGCTTGGTTGGGACTTCCACTTCAACATTTACAAACATATCACCATATGAACTGCTGTTTGTAACAGGCATACCCTTACCACGTAACCGGAACTGTGTGCCACTTTGTGTACCTTCAGGAATTTTAAGCAATGCCTTTTTACCATCTAATGTTGGTACTTCAAGTTGACCACCTAACGCAGCTGAAACAAAGTCAATTGGCATATCCAGTAACACATGAGGTCCTTCACGTTCAAATAAATTATGTTTTTTCAATTGAATGAAGATATAAAGGTCACCACTTGGCGCACCGTTTTGACCAGCTTCACCTTCACCTGTAACACGAATTCTTGTACCGTTATCAACACCTTTTGGAATGTTAACATTCAGTGTCTTTTCTTTATGAACTGTACCCGTACCGTGGCAAGTATTACATGGGTCACTAATAATTTGACCCTGGCCATTACATGCTGAACATGTACGATTCATAGCAAAGAAACCTTGCTGAACACGCACTTCACCACGCCCACCACATGTGCCACACGTTTTAACATCAGAACCTTTTTTAGCCCCTGATCCATCGCATGTATCACAAGACACAGAAGTTGGAATTTTAATTTGAACAGGTTTCCCTGCGTATGCTTCATCTAAAGAAATGGACAAGTTATAACGCAAATCACCGCCACGTTGTGGACCACGTGAACGACCGCCACGAGCACCGCCACCAAACATGTCACCAAACATATCTTCAAACATATCGCTAAAGTCGTGACCCCCGAAGCCAGCGCCACCAAAACCGCCACCACCAAAACCACCTGCTCCAGCACCGCCGTTTTCAAATGCAGCATGACCAAATTGGTCATAAGCCGCACGTTTTTGAGAGTCTTTTAAAGTGTCATAAGCTTCGTTCACTTCTTTGAACTTAGCTTCCGCTTCTTTATCGTCTGGATTGCGGTCAGGGTGATATTTCATCGCTTGTTTGCGATACGCCTTTTTAAGCGCAGCATCATCAGCGCCTTTTTCGACACCTAAAATTTCGTAATAGTCACGTTTTGTCATGAACGTATTGAACCTCCAAAAATTAGAAGTATTTAATTTACTATGGTTTAACCGCTAAATAATTAGTATGCGTTTCTGAGCCTATTATAGGCACGACCATAGTTACCATCTGGAAGAGGTGGGGTTGGGTCTTGTACATAGATCAGCTTGTTACCTGTAGGGTCATTGTATTTTTCAACGCGAACGCGTCCCCAGTATTTACCTGTATTACCATATGAGCGGCTTCTGTAGCCTTCATAATTTCTCGCACCTGAACCATTGTAACCGAACAGGTCGTAATCACCACCACGACCACTGTAACCATACATGTTATAGCGTGAACCAGAAGAATAACTACGCGCATCCGCTTCAACAATAACTGTTGATGCAAGCGTTAACCCTAATAATCCAACTTTTAATAACATGTTTAACCTCTTTCTTTTAACAGGGTAAGGGCTGGTTACCCAGCCCTTGGCCTTTACTTCTAAATTTTGTATACCGCTATAATAGTATACAGATTTAAAAGTTTCAAGCCCCTATCCTTTAATTAAGCAGACTTTTCGTCTTTGCTGTCTTCTTTTACTTCTTCGAATTCAGCATCAACAACATTGTCATCAGCCTTCGCTTCTGTTTCAGAACTTTCAGCTTGTGCACTTTCTGCTTGTTGTTTAGCGTAGATTGCTTCACCTAACTTCATTGAAGCTTGTGTTAATGCATCTGTTTTTTCTTTGATGTCTTCTAGTTTCGCATCATCTTTTTCTAGAAGATCTTCGAGTTCTTTTGCAGCCGATTCAATGTTAGATTTTTCATCATCACCTACAAGGTCTTTGTTTTCTTCTAAAGTTTTACGAACAGAGTGAACCATTGCTTCACCTTGGTTGCGTGCATCTACAAGTTCTTTACGCTGTTTATCAGCATCCGCATTTTCTTCAGCTTCTTTAACCATACGTTCAATATCATCGTCGTTTAGGCCACCAGACGCTTGAATTTTAATTTGCTGTTCTTTACCTGTACCTTTGTCCTTCGCTGTTACGTGAACAATACCGTTAGCATCAATATCGAATGTTACTTCAATTTGAGGCACACCACGTGGTGCAGGTGGAAGACCTACAAGGTCAAACTGACCAAGCATTTTGTTATCTGTTGCCATTGGACGCTCACCTTGGAATACACGAATAGTTACAGCATTTTGGTTATCTTCCGCTGTTGAGAATACTTGAGACTTTTTCGTTGGGATTGTTGTGTTACGGTCGATCAAACGTGTAAACACACCGCCTAAAGTTTCAATACCAAGTGAAAGTGGTGTTACGTCTAGAAGTAGAACGTCTTTTACATCACCTTGCAAAATACCCGCTTGAATAGCCGCACCTGAAGCCACAACCTCATCTGGGTTTACACCTTTGTTTGGTGCTTTACCAAAGAATTTTTCAACCTCTTGTTGAACCAATGGCATACGTGTTTGACCACCTACCAAAATCACTTCATCAATATCTGAAGCGGAAATACCAGCATCTTTCATGGCAGCTTTACATGGTTCAATTGATTTTTTAACCAAGTCACCAACCAAGTCTTCAAGCTTCGCACGTGTTAGTTTCACGTTTAAGTGTTTAGGCCCTGTAGCGTCTGCTGTAATAAACGGCAAGTTTACGTCGATAGAGTTTGAAGAAGAAAGTTCTTTCTTCGCTTTTTCAGCTTCATCTTTTAGACGTTGCAGTGCTAATTTATCGCTTTTAAGGTCAATGTTGTTTTCTTTTTGGAATTCTTTTGCAAGGTAGTCAATAATACGTGTATCAAAGTCTTCACCACCTAAGAATGTGTCACCGTTTGTTGCTTTAACTTCAACAACACCGTCACCAATTTCAAGAACAGATACGTCAAATGTACCACCACCAAGGTCATACACGATCACAGTTTTTGTTGAATCATCATTTTCAGACATACCGTAAGCAAGCGCCGCTGCTGTTGGTTCGTTTACAAGGCGAAGTACGTTTAAACCAGCAATTTTACCAGCATCTTTTGTTGCTTGGCGCTGTGCATCGTTAAAGTATGCAGGAACTGTAATCACCGCTTCTGTTACTGTTTCACCTAAGTAATCTTCAGCTGTTTTCTTCATTTTTTGTAGAATAGCCGCTGAAACCTCTGATGGAGACATTTTTTTACCTTGCGCTTCAACCCAAGCGTCACCATTGTCTGATTCAATAATTTTATAAGGCATTAATTCTTTGTCTTTAGTAACCATAGGGTCTTTTGCTGTACGACCAATAAGGCGCTTAATTGCAAACAAAGTATTTTCTGGGTTTGTTACACTTTGACGCTTCGCAGGCATACCCACCAAACGCTCACCATCTTCTGTGTAAGCCACAATAGAAGGTGTTGTACGGTTACCTTCTGCGTTTTCAATTACTTTTGTGTTGTCACCATCCATAATAGCAACACATGAGTTTGTTGTACCTAAGTCAATACCAATAACTTTAGCCATTTTTTTCTCTCCTCTATTAAAACTCTAATTTATTTAGCAATTGCCACGCCCACCATTGCAGGACGAAGTAGTCTGTCTGCAATCATGTAACCTGGCTGAATTTCTTGTACGACTGTGCCTGCTGCTTCGTCGCTTGGTACTTGCATAACCGCTTGATGAAATTCTGGGTTTAATTTTTCACCAACCGCTTCAATGCGCTTAATTTGTGCACGATCAAAAGCTTTTGATAGTTGTGTTTTCACCATAGAAACACCTTCTACCATGGCTTGCTTTTTATCCGCTTCAACATCTGTTTCTTCCAACACTGTTAAAGCACGTTCAAGGTTATCTTGAACTTCTAAAAGTTCACGCGCAAAACTTGTAACACCATATTTTTTAGCATCTAGGATGTCTTTTTCTGTACGGCGTTTTAGATTTTCCATTTCAGCTGCGAGGCGGTACGACTTATCTTTCCATTCGTCACGTTCGGCTGTCAATTTTTCAATATCTGTAGGTTCTGATGTTTCAGTTTCTAAGGTACTGTTGTCTACAACAGTTTCCATATCCACAACATTTTCCTCTACAATGTTTTCTGCTTTATTTTCATTTGCCATTTAAACATTTCCTTCTTGTAAATCTGGTGCAACTTCTAAATCTTTTGATTCAAGCGCACGGCTTAAAACTTTACCTGTATAGTCAATAAGTTGGACTGCTTTTTTATAGTTCATACGCATTGGCCCAACCACACCCAATGTCCCTACAATTGTTTTATCGTTGTTACCGTATGAAGTGCTTACAACTGAAAAGTTAGAAGCCTCTTCTAATTTACAATCCGCTCCAACAAAAATTTGTACGCCTTCACCTTTTTGCACTTCGTTCATCAAAGCCATCAGCAAGCGTTTTTCTTCAAACACTTTAAACAAACCTTTAAGTTGGTCACGTACAATTTCAGGGTATTGGAATAAGTTTTGTGTGCCAGCAACAACCAATGCTGTATCGGTTGCTGTGTTTTCAGACCAATCATCAGCAACTTCAATCATCTCTTTCATCATGTTGTCAACTTCGTGCTTTTTCTCCATCAGCTCTTGCATCATCAACACACGCGCATCAGATAATGTTTTGCCAGCAACAACATCTTTAAGGTGCTTAGCACTCTCATTTAATTTTTCGATTGAAATATGGTTAGGCACGTTGATAACACGGTTTTCAACTTCACCACTTTTTGTCACAAGAACCGCTAAAACGCGATCATCGCTGAGACGTAAAAATTCCAACTGGTCCAATGTTTCCATATCAAAACGAGGGGCAGTAACCACACCTGTGCACGATGTCATATCACTAATAAAAGAAGATAAACTATCAATTTTTTCTTTGAGTGGTTTATTCTCTTGAATACGTTTTTCAATTTCTTTGCGAATTTCATCACTTAAAAAGTCTTCTTCAACGGCTACTAAACTTTTAGCGTAGTAGCGAAAACCTTCTTCTGTTGGTGCACGACCAGCAGATGTATGTGGACTTGCCAAATAACCATTTTTTTCAAGGTCTGACATAACATTACGCAATGAAGCAGGAGAAAGACTTAATGTTGACTTTTCACACAGCGCTTTAGAACCGACAGGCAACCCTGTTTCGGTGTAAATTTCAACAATATCATTTAAAACTGTTAAAGAACGTTCTGACAGTTCTTTCATCTAACAATCTCTCCATTTTTTTCTCAGTTCAAATCTGATATAAGGGACATTAGCACTCTTTTTAATAAAGTGCCAGAAAAAAATTGGCACTATTACACCTTAAGTGCTAAAAAATGCATTTTAGAGATTAGTTTTGCCAAAAATTGCCGTCAATTTTCTCAACAAATTCACTGTGAAGCTTCAATTCTTCCTCAGAGGCCGGAAATGATCTTGCTGGGCGTATTTCACTTGATACTAAGGACGACAAATTAACTTCAAGGTCGCCATTTTCATCGTCAGACTTTTGATCTCCCAACGTCAAACCGTGTTGCAAGCCACCGCATAAGTGCAAGTAAACGTCTGCAAGTAACTGACTATCGAGTAAAGCCCCGTGAAATGTACGTGCGGATAAATCCACTTCAAATCTGGCACACAGCGCATCCAGCGTGGCACGTGCCCCAGGGAATTTACGCCTTGCAATTGGCAACGTATCGACCACTTCGTTGGTCAAGGCAGGTTTGCCCATTTGCTCTAGTTCAGCATTGATAAACTTCATATCGAATGATGCATTGTGCGCCACCAATGGCGCATTGCCAATAAACGCTAAGAAGTCATCTGCAAGGTCTGCAAAAATAGGTGAATCCTTAACCTTTTCATTGGTAATACCGTGAACTTTTACAACTTCCTCTGGAATATCGCGCTCGGGGTTTACAAGGACATGAAATGTATCGCGTGGGTCATCGGTGCGCATTTTATCGTAAATACGTACAGCACCAATTTCCACAATTTTATCACCCGTTGCAGGGTCAAAACCTGTGGTTTCCGTATCGAATACAATTTCTACCAATTTTTTCAAAATTTATCCTTCTAGTCGAAGATACGTTTCTTCATATTTCTATATGCCACACCATAAGCCAAAGCTGTAATAAATGCAATATAACCAAGCTTGTAAACATATGCCAAAGCCGTAAGTTCATAACCCACACACAAAGCACGAATTACATCAACCAAATGTGTCATCGGCAATGCATTTGAAAGCCATTGTACATATTCAGGAAAACGATCGATTGGGAAAAACACACCACTGAAAATAAACATAGGCGTTACCCAAAACGTAAAGAAGTAACTAAAAATTTCAAAGCTGGTTGCAAATGATGTTGCCACCATACCGCAAGCTGCAAAACATAAACAACCCAGTAACATAATTGGAATAGTCCATAAAACATTCCATGAAAGCTCTAGGCCATTAAAAACATAACCCACAACCATCACACAAATAACAGCGAACATAGCCTTTGTTGCCGCCCATGAAACTTCACCCCAAATAAGGTGGTGCAATTTAGCTGGCGTTGCCAAAACTTGATCCCAATAGCTTTGCATATAGTAACGTGCAAAAGCTGAAATACTTGTTTCAAAACTAGATGTGAACATACCACTGTAAGCCATCATACCTGGAACAATGTAAGCCAAATAAACAATTTCCGCAGCATCAATAGAAATACTTTCCACCAACGCGCCCATACCAAAACCAAACGAAAATAAAAACAACAATGGATTAAAAACGTTAGACGTTAAGGAAGACCAAAACATGCTTTTCCATGTTGAAAAATGCCTGTACCAAAGGGCATAAACCGTTTTAACAAAAATGGACATTTATAAAACCTTTCCTAATCGAACAAACGTTTTTGAAACTGTTTGTACGCCACATAAAAACCAACCACAAAAATAGCACTTAATACAATAAAGCTTATAAGAACACTATTCATATCAACAGGTCTCCCAAGCACCATAGGGCGCACAATTTCAAGCACATGATAAAGTGGAAAAACATTTGCAAACAACTGCATCCACTCAGGTGTTTCATCTATATTAAAGAATACACCACTAAACAAGTACATAGGCATAACCCATAAAGCTTGAATGTATCTAAAGTAAAGCATACGCCCTAGATAAACACCCATATTTAATGTAATAACACCGTACACCATATTCGCAAGCACCAAAATAGGAATAGTCAACATAGCCCCTTCCACAGAAGGCACAGCCCCAAAGAAGTACGCCACAACATATAAAATAAACAGAGAAGGTGCAGCTCTTAGCGAATCGAATATAAGTTCAGAAATTAAAATATCTTGCAACCGAATTGGCGTTGAAAGCCAGCTATTCCAAATACCAGAACCTTCATAGCGGTTGTTCACACCATAAGTTGTTGCAATATTCATAATAAAAACACCCGAACCTGCTGCAATACCTGGTGCTAAAAAGGTAATATAATCCACGCCGTCAATTTGACTAACAGCACGGCCAAGCCCCATACCAAAAGCAATAAAGAACATAATACGTTCTAAAACATCTCCAAAGAAAAACGCACTCACCAATTGGCGATACTCAATATAATAACGCTTCATCAGCGCTTTAATATTTAAAATAGAAAAAAACATTAACTCATAAACCTTTTTATAAATTGCTTCTCGTTTACATTACATAACAAAAACCGCAACAGAAAGCATCAAAGCGCAATTTAACGTGCACGTAAACAAGTTAAATTCACCAAACAGCATAACCTTTTGAAGTTCTTCTGTTACATAACTTAAAAGGGTGCAATTCAGTCACCCATTTAAAAAAATTAGGCAGGTGCTCTTTTTCACAAGAATCACTACTCTCTTAACTTATGCCCAGTTAATCTTAAGAAAACATCTTCCAAGTTAGAAACGCGCTGCATATAAGTTGCATTTTTCCCAAGTAAACCTTGAACTTTTTCAGGGTCATTTACATAGTAAAGAACACTATCACCAATATCTTCATGGTCAATATCCGACTTTTCCAAATCTGCTGGAATTGGCTTTTGAACTTCAAATACATTGTTTTTAACGTGTTTGCTTATAAGTTCTTTTGGCGAACCTTCATCAAGCACTTTACCGCCGTCCACAATCACGATATTATCGCATAAGCGTTGTGCTTCATCCATGTAGTGTGTGGTTAAAAGAAGGGTTTTCCCTTGTTCTTTTAATTTAAGTAAGCTTTTCCAAATAAGAACACGCGCTTGCGGATCTAGGCCTGTTGTCGGCTCATCTAAAATCACAAATTCAGGGTCGGCAATTAAGGCACGTGCTATAATTAAACGACGCTTCATACCACCACTTAAATGGTTTACACGGTTATCTTCTTTTTCACTTAACTGCATAAAATCAAGCAAGCTATCCGCACGCTCTTTGATGTATGATTTTTCTAAACCAAAGTAACTTCCATAAATTTCTAAATTTTGACGCACTGACAAATCAGGGTCTAAATTATCTTCTTGAGGCACCAACCCAATGCGCATTTTTTCGCTACGCCCCACTTTATCAACTGGCACACCAAAAACCTTCAAGGATCCTGCTGTAAGTGCACTTAACCCCATAATCATGCGCATCGTTGTTGTTTTACCAGCGCCATTTGGCCCAAGCAAACCAACGCACGTGCCTTCTGGAACTTGAAAATCAACACCTTTAACAGCCTTAAATTCCCCAAATGATTTTTGAATATTCTGCGCTTCAATAACAGCCATGATGCATGCTCTCCAATATAATTATGTTTAAAGTACTTTCATTTAAATGCGCCTACCTTTAAGAAGCTTGACGCATTGCCATATCTTTTAATTTTTCTAGTGTATCCTCTGGGTTTTTAACTTCCACACACACATTGCTATTTTCCTCTGCTTTTAAAGCTTCAGAAAGCGGATAATCATTCCCACCTTGATACATACGGTCGCCAAAGAACATAATTGACTCAGCGCCGTAATGCTCGCGAACAGCACTTAACGCTTGAGACTTATCATTCCCATGCTCACTAATATCAACCGAAGTTTTACCTCCAATAGAAAAATGCAGTGAAGGATACTTTTCAGCCAAGAATTTTGCATACACAGGGCGTTCTTGGTTCACTTCTTCCCATGCCTCATAACGTTTACGTGCTGGCATATCCGCTGCTTTACCCACTGTTGAAAAACAGATCATTGTTTTACGGTCTTGAATATGGTCGCCTGTGCGTTCTTCATATTTACTTTCCGCTAAAATTTGCTCCAAATCTTCTCTCAAACCTTCTGGCCATTCGAATTTACGGCGGTAAACCAATTCACCCCCACGCCATAGTTCACCCCCCATAACAGGCAGCAAACCAGCAGCACCTTCAAGGATATCTGTTGGAATTTGTTCTTTCATTTTAGGCAAAGCACTGCCTGAACAGAAAAAGTATGTTTGACCTTCCATTGCCTTGCGAAAAGCTTCCGCCATTTCAGCGGTCATCGGGCAGTCCGATTCCACAAGCGTCATGTCAACATCATAAATATAATACATTTTTATTTCCTTCAATTACTGAACGTCGCCAAATTTTGTCGTTGCTGGATAAACAGGTACACGAATTTGGCGTTTTGGTGCATTTTCAAATTCCAAAGTTAGCGGAATTTCAAACCCCGGTTCTAATTTTTGGTTTAATCCCATAAGCATAATATGAATATCGCCTGGCTCCATCACTACGAAAGTATCATTTTTAAGTACCACTTTTTCCATGTGGTTCATGGACATAATCCCCATATCATTCATAGTTGTTCTGTGAATTTGTGCCATACGTGCTGCTGGTGTAGAAACGGAAACCAAGGCATCATCTTGCCCTGTTGTGTTTTCCATAATACCGTAAACAGCTGTCGTTAAGTTTTGACCAATCGTGGCACGTGCCCAAAATTTTCTTGTTTCAATGGCATCATCAGCTGCAAAAGCTGAAGTAATCGATAAAATGACTAAAAGAAATGTAACTGTTAATTTTTTCATAAACCTTAATCTCTTGTTAAATTTAATTTTTCCAAGTTTCCTAAATATGCTGACCATAAAGAATCTTGTTTTTCACCAAGTTCTTGCAAATATTCCCATGTATAAATGCCTGTTGAATGACCATCATCAAATGTAATTTTAAGTGCATAGTGCCCCACAGGCTCTAATGCTTTAATTTTAACATTTTTTTTACCTGAAACGATTTTTTTCTCGTCACCTGCATGTCCCTTCACCTCTGCAGAAGGTGATTCCACACGTAAAAGCTCTGCCGAAAGTTCATAAATTTCATCGGCTTTAAAAGCAATGCTTAAAAACTGCTTATTTTCTCGTACTCTTATTTCTAATGGTTGCATATAAACCTCTTTAAAAAACCAAAACCACTTCCGAACCCGAAAGTGGCCTTAGCATAACCTAATTTAAACTATTTACCAATCACTCTTGCTTCTTCAGGCAACATCACCGGGATACCATCTTTAATAGGGTATGCCAGTTTAGCCTTTTCGCTCACCAACTCGTTTCTCTTTTTATTATAAACAAGAGGCCCCTTGGTTAAGGGGCACACGAGAATTTCAAGTAATTTCGGGTCAATTTCTTTAGAAGACATTAACCAGCATAGCCTGTTTCTTGTTTTTCTTGACGGCGTTTTGCTTCAATACATAGCGTTGCAATTGGACGTGCAAGCAAACGCTTAACACCAATTGGATCGCCAGTTTCTTCACAGTAGCCAAACTCACCTTCTTCAATACGATCCAAAGCTTCGTCAATTTTTGTGATCAACTTACGTTCACGGTCTCGTGTTCGCAATTCAACCGTTTGTTCATATTCTAATGAAGCCTGATCATTTAAATCCGACTGAATAGAAGAGTTTTCTTGAAGGTCTTTTACAGTGGCAGTGCTTTCTTGTTCCAGCTGATAGCGCCAGTCCAATAACATGTCCTTGAAAAATGCCAACATTTGAGGGCTCATAAACTCCTCATCATCTGTTGGAGTATAACCTTCCGGGTAAAGTTTTTCTGTTTGTTTTACAGCTGCTTCGCTCATTTACAAATATCCTTAATTTCAATGAACCTTATATTTTCACCCAAAAATATAGAAAAT
>NZGE01000058.1 GCA_002689455.1 Magnetococcales bacterium
AGGGGGGGGGGAGAAGTGCTTCAGCCGTTACTGCTCCAACGATTATCTAATCTGCAATAGTTCGTTCAGCATTTGGTCAGCCGTCGAAATGATGGTTGACGATGCCTGGAACGCACGCTGCGAGATAATCATGTTGGAAAACTCTTGGGCAATATCCACTGTCGATTGCTCTAGCGCACCGGAAACAACTTTCGCTGTACCACCTACACCCGCAACTTTATAAAGCGGACGACCTGAACCATCAGTTTCACGCAACAAGCTGTTACCAACTGGCTCAAGCTCTGTTGTATCTTGGAATACCGAGATCACAAGCTGCCATAGTTTTTTAGACTCACCGTTTGTAAATGAACCGATCACAAAACCGTCATCATCTACGTTTACAGAAGCCAGTGTACCTGAACCAAAACCGTTTTGGTTCGCAAATCGTGTGTTGTAAGCAGATGAGAACTGTACCGCACCATCTGTTCCACGACCTTCAAGCAATGGGTTTTGCGGTAGAGCTGGAATATCAATCTGACCACTACCCCATGTTGTTACATCAAACGCACCACTTACTGTAAGTGTTACACCGTTTGCAAATTCAAGTGTACGGTCAACGTTTGCTGTTGGCATTACCGCTGTGTAGGTTGTACCATCTGGCTCTGAAACCTGAATGTTATAACCACCAGCTACAGCTCCTAAGTTTGAAAACTGGTAAGTACCGCTAATCACACGACCACCGTTAAGTGGAGATGTACTCAACTCTTCACTCATAGAAACATCTGTCACACCATCAGCAAATGTTAAGTTACCCGCAACTGAAGTGTCATCAAACACAAAGCCACCTGTGTAATCACCAAAGTTAATGTCAATATTACCTTCCTCAACACCACCAGCCCAAAGTACATCTAACTGAGTACCAGAAGCATATTTCAAGCCACCATCACGGTTAAACACAAGCTCACCACGGCCAATTGTTGCATTTGTACCTGTGGCAACCGAATTACCAAAAAGGTCTGATACAACTTCACCACCATCAGTGTAAGCTGACCAATCCCACATGTTGTTTGCACGCTTTGTAAACACAAGTGAAATATCACGCGCACCACCTTCCGAGTCGAAGAACCTAACATCTGTTACAAAGTCAGCTGTTGTAGGGTCTGCCACAACGGCATCTAAGTTTTGGTTAAGCGTCAGCGTTGTATCATATGGATGAACTGTTTCGTTGGCTGTTAAGTTAAAACCAATTGTTAATTCTGAAGATGCACGAGCAGATGAACTTACCGACTGTAGTTCAATTGGCTGAGGGTTTTGAACATCTTGAATTGTACCGTCAGATTCTGTTCTCCAACCAAGCAAGTGCTGACCTGATGGGTTTGTTAAGAAACCACGGTTATCTTCACTAAATGAACCTGCACGTGTGTAAAAGTAACCTGTATCTGTTGTAATTTCTGAACTATCAACAACTGTAAAGAAACCATTACCACTTAAAGCCATATCTGTAGAACTTTGTGTAGAAAGCAAGGAACCCTGTGCGTTTTGGAAACGGTCAAAGCTCGTCCCTACACCACCCGCATTATACAATGTCCCACTTAGACCAGCACTTGTCACCTGTTGATCAAAAAGAGTACGTGTGTTTTTATAACCAATTGTGTTTACGTTAGACAAGTTATCTGAAATAACACTAATTGCTTCCGACTGACTCAAAAGGCCAGATACACCACTTGACATAGATCCAAATAAACTCATTGCATTGTCTCCTTTTCTACTTTTCCAAAACGGCTTTAACATACGTGCTAAAGCTTTTCTTTTAACTTTCGTTAAAAATCCTTTATTAAACTTTTATTTACGCTTCTTCCTCAGAAGACTCGCCTGAACCATCATCTGCAGAGCTGTCTGCCGAATCAGATGTTACGTATTGCACAGGTTCACGCACCAGCAATACATCATCCATTGTAAATTCTCTTCCATCACCCGACGTAAAGATTACATCATCGCCTGTACCTTCCATGGAATACACATAGCCATATGAAAACTCTTCAATAGAAACATCTTCACCGCTTGGGTCTACACCACTTACTTTAAACGAGTAGTATCCACTGCCAACTGCGTCACCATTATCATCTGTTCCGTCCCATGTAACCGTGTTACGACCAAGTGCGATTGAGCCTTCAATGTTACGAACAACTTCGCCAGATTCATTCATAACCTCAATATTTGCATTTGTTACCGCTGACGGAATAACATAGTTAAGAGATGCAACCGTTGAACCAGGGTCATTCACAACAGCATCCCCTGGAATTAACGCTTCCTTACCAATATAAGAAAGTGCCAAGTTTTGCTGTGAATAGTCAGACTGCCCTGCAAGTTTTTCCAAATATTCGTTTTGTTGAATATTTTGCTCTAAACTAGAAAACTGTGCCAACTGGGCTGTCATTTCTTTGTTGTCCATTGGGTTCAATGGGTCTTGCTGTTCAAGCTCTGTTACCAACAAGGTTAAGAAGTTTTCAAAATTCAAGTCAGCAGCTGAACGAACAGAACTATCATCTTCTGTAAAGCCATTTTGACTGTTAACATAGTCAACGTTGCCAGTGCTGTTTGTTAAGTAACTAATTGACATTTTAATTCTCCTTTATGCTTTAAACCGACACATCTAAAATAGCATCTGGTTTAACCCAGCCAGTCGTTTCTTCACTTGAACCAGCCGCGATAGATGTTGATGCAGTGCCACCTTCTCTATCCTCGCCTGAGCCATGCTGTGATTGTTGCTGGTCAGGGTTTGGCTGATCATCTCTTAGTTTAAACTGCAAGCCTTCTTCACTTAAGTTTAAACCTGCATCTTGTAAACTCTGTTGTAATGATCGCAAGTCTCGTGCCAATTGTTCAGCGGCTTCGATACTTTGTACGATAATTGTGCCCTTAACCTGACCTTTTGCGATCTTTAAGTTAATATCAATCTCACCCAACTCTGGCGGATCCAATCTAAACTTCACTTGCCCACCACCTTGGTTTGCAAGCTGGCGCATTTGTATATCAACCTGCGATGTAACCGTTGTAAGCTTAACCATAGCCTGACGACTAAACCCATCAACACGCGACTCTAGCGATATTTTGCGCGCAGCAATATCCATCACGTTATCCATCGCCTCATCAACATTGTCTAAGTCAACCACTTCACCGTCGGCTGTTTCAAATTGAACAATTTCAGGATTTTCAGAGCTTTGTGGCTTTACAGAGAATAAATCAACTGATTTAACATCCTTTAAAACTTTATCTTGTGCAATTTCTGATACAGTTTTTCTAGAAGAAGAAACTTCTTCGTTGGCTGCAATAAACTGACCTGCATCATCTGCCAACTGGGCAATTTCTGCCGACTGTAATGGCGTGGCCATTTTTGCCGACGCGGTACTTATACCAGCTGCGTCACCTGCTTTAGCTGCAATTGTTTTCGCCACTGGAAAGTCCTTTGAGGTTAACATTTCAAAATCGGAAATATCGGCATCAACAGGCGCGTCCATCATTTCAGGCGCCAAATCAATTGAGCTCGTTTTAGCCATTTCACCAATTTTACCTTGAAGCGACGAACCTAAAGACTCACCTTTTAAAACTTTCATACCAATGTCTGATGTCACTAAACTACTGCTTGATTCAAATGCAATCATTGTGCGACTCACTTGAATACTTGCAGTAGACATTTGCTTTTGCAAGTCAACCAGTTCATGCCCTGATGCCAAATTATATAAAACACTAGCAAGTGTCGATTCATCATTTAAAGACTCTTCTGTTTCAATACCTAAACGACGTTTCATCATTTTAATTGCATCGTCAATACGTTCAGCTTTAGCCTGCGCTTCAGCTGGCGGCATACCCATCGCTTGGAAGGCCTTTGCAAGTTGGTCTAAACTTTCAATACCTGATAAATCAATGCCAGACGACTGCACTGAAATTGCCACCTTTTGAATTTCAACAACTATTTTCTGGTAAAAAACAACATCACCAGACTCAGCGTCACCCAAAAGTGTTTCAATATTCTCACCTGCAATTTCGCTAGAACCAGTAAATTCAGATAGCGCTGTCATAAGGCCTGTTTGCGAAAGACCCGCTAGCCCCTCTTCCCCTTGAGGAAGAAACATTTTTAAAGCTTCACCTAAATTTCCAACTTTTTCAAAGTCAATGCCATTGACAAAATCAGCCAAAGAATCATCAGCCGAACTTGCCGATAAACTTAAACCTTCCAAACCATCTGTATTTTGCCCACCTAAAAGCGCAGCAAAAAGGCCTGCAAGACCACCTGTCCCTAAAATACTCCCCCCCGTTTGCGCACTTGCCCCTTGTATATTTCCAAAAACAGAAAACGGTGCTATAGTCATGAAAGTAATCCTTTCTTTAAAACGGGTTATTCAAATAACAACAATTAGTATGCAAGATGGTTGCCAACTTTGAACAACGATGACAAAAAACTGAAAAAGGCAGTCGCTTTAAAATATGACAAAAGCCAAAACCCTGCACCGCACGTTGCAGCTAAGGGTAAAGGTGTTGTTGCGGAAAGAATTCTTGAAATTGCAAAAGAGCATGATATCCCCATTCATAGTGACGAAGACCTTGCTGAAATTTTAGAAAAAGTTGAAATTGAACAAGAAATTCCACTGGAAGTATACGCAATTGTTGCAGAAATTTTCGCATACATTTATAAAGTTAGTCAGAAAAAGAATAATAAGGGGTAAACGAACATGTCTAGAGCAGATGTACTCATGAGAAAAATTCGTGAAGATATCGCCAAAATCAATGGTAAAAAAGGTGCATCTTCCCAAGAAGACATAAACCTTATGGAAAACTCACTTATGGACTTAACACGCCATATTAACGCATTAGGTGACATTCCCTTAGAAGAAGTAACTCCACACAAAGATGAACTCATTGGCATTATGGGCATGATGAACTCCCTTGAACAAGCTATTGAACAAGCACGAGACTCATCTCGAAAAGCTGTCATTGAAATTGTGCAAAAAATTAAAGCTCAAGCAAGCTACACAAACCAGGAATAAGATTTATGCAAACTGAAATTGATATCACAAGGTGGGTGATTGCAACTGGCATACTCGCTATTTTACTGATTGTTTTCGCCAATGGTTTAAAAATGTATATCCATAAAACACCAAACTTAAAAAAAGCGCATTCTAGAAAAAAGCGCTTTAAAGTATTGGAAACGCAATACCTAGACACAAAGAACAAAGTCTGCCTGATTCAGTTTGATAAAACCGAAATGGTTTTGGGCGTTTCTCCATCAGGCATTTCAATTATTGGCAGCCAAGAAGCAGAAGAAACTGTTATAAAGCCAACCGAACTGGAAAATTGTACGGAAGGCCATATGGAAGGCATTGGTTTCCTTAAAAAGTTCTTCAAAGGGACCTGTCATATCGACAGTGTTCATGAAAAAACTAAAAAAAACAAACCACCTCAGGTAAAAAGCAAGAAGGCATCTAAAAAATGATAAAAAACCTTAAAGCATTACACGGCTACAAACTATTAGCCTTCCTTTTTACATTTATCGTCGTACCGTCCATTGCATTTGCACAGCAAGCAGGGCCTTTAAACATTAATGTAGGCGACGACCTACTGTCATCTCAGCGACTATTTCAGATGATCATCCTTCTCACAGTCCTGTCACTAGCACCATCCATTTTGATTATGCTCACGTCTTTTACAAGGCTTATTATTGTATTTTCATTTACACGCAGTGCATTAGGTTTGCAAAACACTCCACCAAACAGTGTTTTGGTAAGCCTTGCATTGTTCTTAACAGCTTTTATTATGCAACCCACATTTGAAGAAGCATATAAAGCTGGCATTTCACCATACCTAGAAGAAGAAATTAACGAAGAACAAGCGTTTGAAAGGTCTATCAACCCATTTAAAGCCTTTATGGGCACACAAGTATCATCGGAAGACTTAGAACTTTTCATTGGCATGATGCCAGAAAGAGATAGACCAGAAAAACTTGAAGATGCAAAGGATGCCCCTTTACGCGCCCTTATTCCCGCCTTCATGATTAGCGAATTGAAACGTGCCTTTGAAATTGGATTTTTACTCTTTTTACCATTCTTGGTGATCGACCTAACCGTCGCATCCATTTTAATGTCTATGGGTATGATGATGCTTCCGCCTGTTATTGTATCACTACCATTTAAAATTATTTTCTTTGTATTGGTAGATGGTTGGCATTTACTTTCAGGCTCACTTGTGCAATCATTCGGCCCCTAAAATCACAAAAACCATTAATTAAGAGATGTAACAACATGGACTTTAACGTACCTAAATCCCTTTATGCACACACACCAATTATCATTATGATTGGTCTCATTTTATGCTTTATCATGCTTCCACAAGGCCCATTTTATGAATGGATTTTACGCAGTGAGTATGGCGTCATTGAAAACTTAACCATTCTTTACACTGCCATTGCTGCTATTATTGCATACAATCTCATCAAACTTTCAAACCACCTGCCCAACACACGCTTTTTTAAAGTATGGTTTGCATTGTTTTGCATTTCCCTAATTTACCTTGGTTTAGAAGAAGCAAGCTATGGCCAACACATTTTCAAATGGGAATCAAGCGAGTACTTCCTTGAAAATAACCAAATGTACGAAACCAACCTTCACAACTTAACACCTATGATGGAACAAGCCCCTAAAATATTGTTACACTTAGCGGCTCTATTTGGCGGCTTAATTTGGCCACTTGTTGTTTACATGAAAAAAAATTCAATTCAGTAAAGACTCATTTTGGTTTTGGCTTATGCCAAACAAAACAGTCGTTATTAGCTGCGCCCTAGCCTTTATTTCTCGCCTTTGGGAAAGGTATTACGCATGGATGGGCATTAAACCTGAATATGCTGAACGAGATGCTTTTAAAGAACTTAAAGAAGTAAACGAAACATTTTTGGTTCTATTCATGCTGATTTACCTCGTATCTATTTATAACACGATTCAAAAAAATAAATAGACACTTTAATACCGCGCAGGGGCAGATATCTGCCTCATGCGGCGGTTGAAAATATCTTTATTCCGCCTATCCATTTCACGCTCTTGAACCAATTTATCATAGTAATCAGCAAAGTCATGATAAGCCGATAATGAATTTGTTAATTTTTCCCAAAGAGATTTAGCATCTTTAATTGGCGATACAATATCAGAGCCTCTGTCTTTCATTAAAAACTGAGTAACTTGCATGATATTATCGTCTTTTCTCAGGTTTTGATCATAACGCTTTATAAGGCTTTCAAGGTCTCGTAAACGCCCTAAGTTATTATATGCCACAGCAAGCCTTACAAAGCCAAGTTTATCCTCTTCACTCCATTCGTATGGTAAGTTTTTAGGGTTGTCATAAATCTTTTCATATTCATTCACAACTTTTGAATATTCGTCTTGCATCCACCCAATGTCAGCCAACAATTTTGTGGCTCTTGCCTCATCTATACCTTTTAATATCCCTTGAGCTTTATCTAATTCACCCAGCTCAATATAGTTTTCAGCTTCAATATACTGCCTAGACCTTGTTAAATCTGCATTTAAATTTGGACTTTCAGTTCGAACCAGTGCGTTTAAACTTTCTTCAAAGTTTTTATTTAAATAATAAATAAGTGCTAAGTTACGCCCCATTTCACCCTTGACGATAGGGTCTTTTACTCGATATTTTAACTGCCCTTCTAAAACTTCAATCGCACGATCAAACAACCCTAAATTCCTTAATCTATCGCCAATTTGAGCAATTAACTTATCACCCTTTTCACCTGGAGGTGTAAGCTCACGGTAGTCATAGTACAAACCAAGTAACGCCAAAGGGTCTAATTTTGAAATAGCCGTTTCATCCAGATACAAATCACTAAAGGCTGTCATCATAAGCTCTGTAATTTGCTCTTGATTCGCTGTATGAGGGAAGTAAATGTTATGATATTTCAATCGCTCCAAACCTTTACGTTGTTCGCCACGATTAATATACATATACCCAAGTTTTTTTAGAATTTCTTGCTCAACATAACCACCACGCCATAAATAACGTAAATTTTCTAAGTGTTCAATCGCTTGGTTTACACCCAAATCCCCTCTAGAAAGTAAAAATGAAACAAATTCATATTGCGCTAAGAATGATACTTCTTCGTTATCACTTACCGCCGCTTGTGAAAGCAATGTTTCAGCTAACGGATCATTGCGCTCAATGATAGCTGCACGCGCCAATAGCATCAAAGCTTCAGGCGGTAACACTTGCTGACGCATTTTAACATTCATTTCTTTCATCAGAGCTTTTAGCTCACTTAATCGTTCTTGACGCAACAATAAACGGCCATATGAAATATAAAGCTCCTGAATAAGGTGTTTAGGATAACCATCCGCCACTTGAATATACTTCTCATACAAGTCAAGAGCCTTACTATCATTATCAGTCAATTCATAAGCTGCAGCTAACCATATATGCCTGTCATCCTCAAAGTTATCAGACTCGATGTTTAAAAACTCCATAGCCTCAGCTGGTCGGCCAATCATAATATCCGCAGCACCACTTAATATGCGTGCAGAAGTATCAATAATCATACCCGTATCTGGGTCTTTAGGCATATTATCCATCATCATCAGAACTTCATGTGGACGCTCGTATGACATATATACTTTTGCTAACCTTAAACGATATTGCTGCCTTTTTATTTGACTAGGCGCCAAAGCCAACTCATCTAATAATTTATGCTGATATTTCAAATAAACTTCATTTGAACCATCCCCATAACGTTTAAAAATAGGCTCATTTGGATCTAAATCTGGTATTTTAAACTCTTCATCTTCAAACTCATTTGCATCATCAAAAGTATAGCTTTTAGTTTCCTGCTTAAATGTATCTGTATTCCCTAAAACTTGCAAAGCAAGCTGCGCAGCTTCATCATCTGAGTTTACATCAGGAACTTCTTCTACATAAGTTACCGTTCTTTTTTGAGCTGTTTCTTGTTCTAACTGGCTTTTTGTAAAGTCACTTTCTTGAGCTGTGTCATTCCCAAAAAAGGATGCAAATTGATCATCAACATCTTTCTGCTTTTCAACTTTAATAACCGCCGCCTCTGCTAAACGTTCATTTTCTGTGCGCATTTTTTGAAGAGGTTCAGGCGCTTTAATATTTTTCAACCGCGCTGTTGCTTCTTGAATATTAGACAATGCATTTTCAAAACTGGCAGTTTTACTTACATCAGGCACCTCAAAGACAGTTTCTGCCACCCTATCTTCAACAACCGTCGCACTTGGAGTTTGCAAAGCCTGCAAGGGTTTTGGCTTACTGGACTCAGTGATTTCTTGAATTTCTGCTATTTTTTGAGGAGCAACTTCCACACCTTCATTTTCAATCTTTACGGGTTCAGGCTTACGTGTTGTCAAAACAGTTTGTTGCTGAGGTGCTTTTTTAGCTAAATCCAATAAAGCTTGTTTACTCTGCGCTAAAAATTGTTGTCTGCCACGGTACAATGTGTTTAATGAGACTCCATTAGGGCCTTGAAAGGCATATCCTGAAAGGGTTTTAAATGACTGCGAACGGTCAATGTATTTTTGAGGAGACTGAGCACTTTGAGAAGCAAACGGAATAACCGAAAAACTTTCTCCTGTTAAATTACTTTGCGCAACCAACGTTTTCGTTTCATTAACACCAGAAAGAATTAACCCCTCACTTAAACCAATAACACTAATTGGGCTTAATTTAGAAGGTAGGTCAACTATTTCAATATCAGGCACTCTAGAAAACTCAATACGGCTTCCGCTTCCCCCATTCACTTTCAGAGACTCACCCGCTTGGATACTATATTTTTTACGAAGTTCTGTAGGGATGTTCATCTCCACCATATCAGAACCATCACTTACAACCCATAAGCTATTGCCATTTACAAATGCAGACAATTTATTTTGGTCTGCATCAATACGAACTTTAGGTATATCACTCTCTTCATACAAGGTAACAGAAGGGGCTGCCAAAGCTGTGCTTGACCATAAAAACATAATACCTAACAGCCCTTTAAAAACCATCTAAAGTTCAGCTTCCCCATACAGTATAATTTCAATTCTTCGCGCCAATTTATAACGTTCAGCTATAGGTAAATTGGGCGCAATTTCGTCAAAATGGCTAGCACCTTCAGCAGTTGTTACAATACTTTTTACAATACCTTGCGCTTCCATAATTTCAGCTACACGTATAGCACGAATCATCGTCAATTCCCAATTTGATGGAAATTGTTTTGTGGCGGTGTGTGTCGGATCAGTATGCACGGCTACAACAATTCTATTATCCAAATGTCTTAAAACATCTGCGATCGCTTTCAATTTACTTTGACCATCACCGCTTAATTCAGCTGTTGAATCTGAAAAAATCTCATCACTAGGCAGCTCAAAACTTAAAGTGTCAGCTTTAATATCTAAGTTTAATTGAATATCTTTTAATTCTGGGTTCATATGAAACGATCGCGTTAGAAGACCTTCAACATACTCTAAACTATCTGACTTGTATGGATCAATTTTTTCAACAGTGGTATCTTTATCTGGACTTACTTGATGAATAGGTTCACGTATAGAAAACACCCCTGAAAAAGAGCCTTTCAATTCATCCCACTTTTGAACATCCACCACTTTCATTGAATATAAAAGCACAAAAAATGTGATAAGTAAGCTGACTAAGTCAGCGAATGTTAATAACCAATCCATACTTGGCGGTTCTGGTGTAAAATCATCATCTTCTTCCATAAAAACCTCCTTTTTTTATTGAATGGTTGGATAAGGCTCAGGTGATGAAACCTTTTTCATTCCTGATGTAGTTTCTCTTCTTATGACATCCCTTGGTGGCTGTGACGCTTTCACATGGTCTGTCACATGTATTTCAAAAAACACTTCCACCATAGAGTCGCCATTTAGTTGCGCACCTGCTGTCATGTATTTTGGGTCAACTCCGCGCTCCTCTAATGCACGTAAAAATAAAGTAGCACGTCTTCCTGCAAGTTCTCGTAATGGAATTTGACTATTCCCTATATCTGATTCATTATTCTTCACAACAATTTCGGACACCAAGTGCGAACCTGGTCGTTCGGTTGAAACAACACGTGCAATATCTTCAAAGAAATAAGCCATGGCAGGGCGAATACGAATGGACCCAGGTGCAAAGATACGTTTTGTATCAATTTTAAACACCATTTGATTAGCATTGGTTGTGAATTTAAAATTATTATCAGCAATATAACTTTCAAGAATACTTTGAATTTCACGCGATACAATGTCAAATACAGGACTGATAGTCACATCTACATCATCACGCATATTCACAGGTCCAGAAAGCTGAAAACCAAAACCCTCTGCAATACTTTCAGAAGCTTTCTTGACTTTTTCTTCACTGTTTTCACTCATAGCATTAAGCAATATAAAGAAGGCCAGCACAATTAAGTACAGACCAAGCATAAGGATAATAACCCCCATCTCGTCACTCTCTGGTGCTTCTATTTCATCTTCATCTGCCATAAGCAATTTAACCTTTATTTAACTAGCTTACTTCTTAGAAAGTAAGGAAAATTCACCTAAAGGCATTATACTATCTTTTTGACATTTCTTTAATAAGATATGGAACGTCCAAAATCATATGAACTGTACCGTCACCCGTAATTGTTGCACCTGCAATTGAACTATGATACTCAAAATCACTCGTTAAAGCCTTGATTACAGCTTCTTCTTGTCCAATTAAATCGTCCACAACAACGCCAAGGGACTGTTTACCTTCTCGGACAACAACAACATAGCTATTCAATTTATTATCTTCACAGTGTGATGCTTTTGCCTCTTTCTTAGACTTCAGAACCTTTTTCTCAAGTTCCTGTTTACGACCTTCATCACCTGCAACATCTTCTACAAGCTGTGTTTCAATATGGCCATCAACCTCTACAACCTCAGCTTTTAGGTGTGGCATTTTCTTAGAAGTTAAAGAACTTAAGTAAAACAATGGTAACACAGCACCTCGAAGTTCAATTACATCCTGATCGTTCATTTGGTGAACATCTTCCCTGTGGAATTTAATAACCTCATTAATATCACCAATTGGAATTGCAAAACCTTCTTCGCGTGATTTAACCACAAGAGCTTGAACAATTGCCAATGTTAGCGGCAATGAAATGTTAATCGTCGTCCCAACACCGAACTCTGAGATAATGTCAACACTGCCTTTAATCGCTTGGATAGATGAATTAACAACATCCATACCAACGCCACGACCTGACACGTCACTAATTGTTTGAGCCGTTGAAAACCCTGGAGCCATAATTAACTTAACAGCTTCCTCATCACTCAGTTCTTCGGCATCTTTTTCATTTATAACGCCTTTTTTAACCGCAATATCACGGATTTTAACAGGGTCAATCCCCGCACCATCATCCTGAACCTGAATAACAACCTTATTCCCTTCATAAAACGCACTTACCGTTAATGTACCAGTACGTTTTTTTCCTACAGCCTCTCTATCATCAGGCTTTTCAATACCATGATCTAGCGAGTTACGAATTAAATGAACCATCGGATCAGCTAATTCTTCTACAAGTGATTTATCAACCTCTGTATATTCACCTTCAATAACCAAATCAACTTCACGACCTAGCTTTGATTTCAAGTCACGTACTTGACGAGGAATTTTGTCAAAAACCTTTTTAATAGGCTGCATACGTGTTGAAAGAACTGATAACTGTAAATCCTTTGTAACTTGTGACAAATGTTCAATATTTGTCATAACCTCATTAATATATGGCGCGTTTTGAATAACCGCTTTCATTTCTGGTAAATTTAAAAAGCGCACAAGTGAATTTCTTGCCAATACAAGCTCACCAACAAGGTTCATGGTTTGGTCTAATTTACCCGTTTCAACACGAATTGTGGCTTCAGCTTCAGATTGCCTTCTGGTTTGCTGACGTCTATCTTCTTTTTCACGTCGATCATCTTGAGGTTCTACACCGCGCGGAATAACTGTCGATTCAGACTCATCATCAGATTCTACTTCAATCACTTCAACATCAACCGATTTCACATCATCAGAAGTCCCTTCAACAGGTTGAGCTTCAATTTCTTCATCAACGGAATCATCGCTTCCACCAGACAACCTATCATCCGCTTCAATTTCTGCCAACAACTCTGCATTCACATTTACAGTTGAAGGTTCAGAATCAGGTTCAAGGTCTTTTTCCGGGGCAGCATCAGCCGCTTCTTCACCGCCTGCAAGCCTATCATCGGCTTCAATTTCAGCTAGCAATTCTGCATTAACTTTAACATCAGAATTGTCAACATCCCCTTCTTCATCGCCACCAGCAAGCCTGTCATCTGCCTCAATCTCAGCCAACAAGTCAGCATTAATAGAAGTGGCTGAATTATCTTCTTCTTTTACAACTGGCTCTTCTACTGAAGGCTTTGGTTCATTCTCAACTTTTACTTCTTCTGCTTTAGGCGCTACGGCACCCCCATCAGTCAATCGTTGTAATTCAGCAACCGTTGCAGATGTATCTAAGGTTTTTGTATCCTCACCTGCCTTTTCCATATCAAGAAGTTCTTTTAATAAATCATTGGTTTTAAGAAGTACATCCATCACTTCTGTACCAACTTTTACCTTACCACCGCGAACTTCATCAAGCAGGTTTTCACCCGCATGCGATAAACTCGCCATAACTTCCAAACCAAGAAAACCTGCGCCACCTTTTAAAGTGTGCAGAACCCTAAAAATTCTATCTACAAGTTCACTATCAAAAGTGCCTGTGTCGCAAACTGTTTCAAGTTTAATAAGATCTTGCTCTAACTCATCAAGGCTTTCATCTGCCTCTTGGAAAAAGTCATCCATAATCTCTTGCATATCATCCATGCGACTAACACCTCTTATTTTTATTAATTAACAAACCAGCCTTTTAATAACTGGGATAATTTCTTCAAGCGTAAGCACTTCATCTGCAAATGGTGCTACAGCTTTTGGCATTCCATACACAATACTTGTACTTTCGTCTTGTGCAAGAATATAACCACCTTTATTTTTTATATCCTGAAACCCTTTAGCTCCGTCATTACCCATACCTGTTAACATCAAAGCAAGAACCTGACCTCCAACACTTACAGCTGCTGAATTGGATAGAATATCAACAGATGGCTTATAGACACATTCATTTCCTGTATCTTCCTTCACTGAAAGCACCAATTTGCCGTCTTTCGTAATAACGCGGGTATGCAAACCACCTGGAGCAATGTAAACAACACCGTTTTCCAAAACGTCTCCATCCTTACCTTCAACCACTGTAGTTTTAGAAACCTGATTAAGCCTATCTGCCATTGGCCCTGTAAAATGCCCTGGCATATGCTGAGCAATAACAACAGGGAATTTTATTGTATCTGGTAGTTGAGGGACAACATCCTGTAAGGCACGAGGACCGCCTGTGCTGCTTCCGATAAGCAAAAGCTTCGTATTCATCAACTTTGACTTAGGCAAAGATTTACGGATAGATGGAACAACTGATGAAGTTGATGCAGGCACAGAAGGAGCATCTAATTTAGGCTTTACACCTACTGTTGATGGCCTTGACAAACGACGCACCATACGCGCTTTAGATGCCGCATAAACCTTTTCCATAAAAACAGCGCTTTTACTTAAGAGACTATTACCAGCACCTTCATCCATTGCTTTCGCAATAAAATCGACAGCACCATAATCCATAGCATCCAAAGTTGCTTGAGCACCTTCCTTCGTAAGCGAGCTAACCATAACAACAGGCGTTGGGTTATCCTTCATAATAACCTTAAGCGCTTCGATACCTGTCATACGTGGCATTTCAATATCCATCGTAATAACATCTGGCTTTAATGAGTGTGAAAGCTCAACACCCTCTTGACCGTCTTTAGCTTGACCTACAACTTCAAAACGCCCATCCTTTTGCATCATACGTGCAAGAATACTCCGCATAAAAGAAGAGTCATCAACTATAAGTACTTTTACTTTATCAGACAAAACTTTTGCCCCATATTTATAGAAGTTTATTTAAGATATCATCGATATCATCTTGCTCAAGGCTGTTACCAGGTAACTGCGGACCTTCTAACAACTCAGCTTCATCTTCAAGCTTCTTGCGCACATCTTCTTCAACTGATTTATTTTGCAAACCAAACACAACAACCATACGTAAAACTTGACGCTCAACTTCACGAAGCGTTTTAACAATTTTCATAATACGTTGGCCTGTTAAATCTTGGAAGTTACAAGACTCAAAAATATTTGTAATATGGTTTTGAGATTCTGTTAATGCGTCATCAACACCAGCCAAAACATCTTCATCTAAGGGTGGGTTGTGACCAATCAGTTTATCAATAACACGTTGGTTCAAACCTTCAAGTTGTTCACATGAATCCATAATAGACCCTGTTGCTTTTTCCGTTTGTTGAACAATTGCATCCAATTGATCTGAAGCATCCGGTATTTCATGTTCTGATAATAAATGAGGCTGAAACTCTCTTAAATCCTTTCGGGCTTGGTTAATAAACTTAGCCAACTCACCAAGTTCACCATACAATTGAACATCTTCACTTTCAAAGCGGCCCTCAAATAAATCTTTAACGCCCCGTACAAGCTCTTTCACTTGCTCAATAGGAACTGAACCTTCAGTTTGACTTTCAATTTGTTCGATATGCTTTTGTATATCTGATTTCATTTCCATGTGACAAATCTTTCTTTATATAAATTCAATTCTTTAAAAATCACCAATAACTTTGGATAATTTTTCTTTAAGAGTTGCCGCATTAAAAGGCTTAACAATATAATTATTTACGCCAGCTTGAACAGCTGCAATCACGTTTTCCTTTTTCCCCTCAGCTGTCACCATAATAAATGGTAGATCTTTGTATTCCTCAGAAGCACGCAAAGCCTTTAAAAAATCAAGACCCGTCATATTTGGCATGTTCCAATCTGAAATAACAAGATCAATCGAATCATCTTTAACTTTTTCCAATGCTAGCTGACCATCTTGCGCTTCCACCACATTGGTAAAACCTAGCTGTCTAAGCAAGTTAATGATAATACGACGCATTGTTTGAAAGTCATCCACTACAAGAATGCGCATTCTTTTATCGACCGCCATGAAAGTTTCCTTCCTGTTCTTATTAT
>NZGE01000059.1 GCA_002689455.1 Magnetococcales bacterium
AAAAATTAAATAACGTATACAGTTCTGTTAAAGGATATTTAGAACCATCATTTTTTCAAAGTAAGCCTTTGAAAAGGAACCATTTAAAACAATTTATATAACTTATAAATTTTGCCTTTATTGAGGAGGTTACAAATGGTCGATTTAAAATCTACTGTTTACGCCTTACAAAATACACTAGCCCTACAGTCTGGCGAAGATATTTTCATTTACTTTTCAAATGAAAAACCTATCCACGCCTCTATATGGGCGAAAAACAACAACTTTCCGCTAGACATTTTAAATGCTGGATCACCTCAAAACGATTTATGGGACGGTGATAATAGCGTTGTACAACTCATAACAGATATGGAAATCACAGGGTTTAGTATTCACCTTATTCCCCGTGAAGTTGGAGATGAAACAGGGTTTGTTTCTCTTCATCAAGACTTCAAACTTGTTATTCGCAGTTAACCATAAGCAGGAGATTCATATGATGAATAATGCTACCCAATTGCCAACTATTGCACAACTGGTAAACTCTGCCGTTGCAGTTCTTCAAGAACATTCAGATGAAAAAATAAATACATCCGAAAAAGATGCCGTTTTCACAATTTGGGCTGATGACAATTCATTCCCAAAATGTGTTATCAACACAGGCACACCAGGCTCTGAAACATGGGAAGGTGATCATGAAGTATTAGAAGCTTTCCGCGCCGTAGAAAGTGCTGGCTGTCGTATTGAAATGAAAGGTCGTGAAATAGGCGATGAAACAGCTTATGCTGGTAGCCCTACGTTGGACTTTAAATTAGTCATAACAACACTCTAGTGTTATTTTAAACAACACACCGAAATATAAAACCCTGCCTTATATGGTAGGGTTTTTATTTTTTGGGAAACTCTATCATTTAATGATATACTGCACGCAACAAAGAACACTAAACACACATTGGGGGATGTGTAAAGCTTGAAACAAACGATGCAAAACCCCATAAAAGTGTTACAAAAGTTTTAAACTTTTTATAAAATAAAAACAATAGAGGTGACCCCATGCAAATTGAAAGCACACCAGCATTTGTAGAAGCCGTTTACAAAAAGACAGAAGAAAATCTGAAAATTGTACGCGAAAGGCTAAAACGCCCCCTAACTTATGCTGAAAAAATTATATACGGACACTTAGATGAACCTGAAACAGCTGAATTAAACCACGGTACATCTTACATTAAAGTGCGTCCAAACCGCATTGCATTGCAAGACGCTACGGCTCAAATGGCTATTTTACAGTTTATGCTGGCAGGAAAGTCATCAGCTGCTGTTCCTGTAACCGTACACTGTGATCACCTAATCCGTGCGCACTCTGGTGCAAAAGAAGATTTAGCTGTTGCAAACTCAGAAAACAAAGAAGTGTATGAATTCTTATCATCAGCTTCCGCAAATTATGACTTTGGTTTCTGGAAGCCTGGCGCTGGTATTATTCACCAAGTCGTGCTTGAACAATATGCATTCCCAGGTTTAATGATGCTTGGTACAGATTCACACACACCAAACGCAGGTGGTCTTGGTGCCTTTGCTTGCGGTGTTGGTGGTGCCGATGCTGTAGACGTTATGGTTGACATGCCATGGGAAGTTTTACACCCGAAAGTTGTTGGTGTACGCTTAACAGGTGAACTAAAAGGCTGGGCAGCGCCAAAAGACGTTATCCTTAAACTTCTAGGCATTTTGACATGTGCTGGTGGTACAAACCGCGTTATCGAATATTTTGGTGAAGGTGTTAAGTCTATTTCTTGCACAGGTAAAGCAACTATTTGCAACATGGGTGCAGAATTAGGCGCAACAACATCTATATTCCCATTCGATGAGCGCATGGTAACGTACCTAGGCGTTACAGAGCGCAAAGAAACAGCAGAAGTATGCAAAAAATACGCTCACCTTCTAAGCGCAGATTCCGAAGTTGAAGAAAAACCTGAAGACTTCTACGAAATGGTCGTTGATATCAACTTAAGCGAACTAGAGCCTCATCTCGTTGGCCCACACTCCCCTGACCTTGCTGTTCCAGTTTCAGAAATGAAACAACACATGGAAAAAGGCGGCTGGCCAACAAACCTAACATCTGCACTCATTGGTTCATGCACAAACTCTTCATATGAAGATATGGGTCGTGTAGCTGAAATGGCCAAACAGCTTTCAGCTAAAGGTGCAAAACTTAAAATGCCACTTTTAATCACACCTGGTAGTGAGCAAGTTCACCAAACAATTATGCGTGATGGCCAACTAGCAGCATTAGAAGATTTAGGTGCAACAGTTCTTGCAAATGCTTGTGGTCCTTGCATTGGGCAGTGGAAGCGTGATGACATTGAAATGGGTGAAGAAAACTCTATCATTTCTTCATACAACCGTAACTTCCCAAAACGAAACGACGGTAACCCACAAACATGTTCATTTATCGGTAGTCCAGAAACAACACTTGCATACGCATTGTTTGGCCGCCTTGATATTGACCCTTACAACACAGATATTGAAGCCGCAGATGGTTCTAAGTTCCGCTTAACACCACCTGAAAATGTTGCTGAAGTACCTTCATCTGGTTTTGTAAAAGATGAAGAAGGCTATCAAGCACCTGCTGAAGGTCATGTTGAAGTTGTTGTAGCTGACGGCAGTGAACGCCTTGAAAAATTAACGCCTTTCGATAAATGGAGTGGTGACGATTATAAAGGTCTAAAATTACTTCTGAAAGCACAAGGTAAATGTACAACCGACCATATCTCACCGGCTGGTCCATGGTTAAAATTCCGTGGACACCTAGATAACATCAGTGACAACATGTTCAACGGTGCTGTGAATGCATTTACAGGTGAAGCAGGCTTTGGCACCAACCCATTCTCTGGTGAAAAAGAGCAGTTCAGTAAAATTGCTCGTGACATCAAGAAACATGGTGAAGGTTGGATTGCTGTAGGTGATGCTAACTATGGTGAAGGGTCTTCTCGTGAGCACGCTGCTATGAGCCCAAGGTTGCTTGGTTGCCGTGCAGTTATCACACGTAGCTTTGCACGTATCCACGAGACAAACCTTAAAAAACAAGGTGTGTTGCCATTAACCTTCGTAAATGAAGATGATTACAAACTTGTTGAACAAGGTGATAGTATTGACCTTGTTGGTTTAAAAGACCTAAAACCAGGCAGCCATGTGAAAGCTGTAATTAACCATAAAGATGGCTCATCGGTTGAAATTGACCTGAAACACTCTTTAAACGAAGAGCAGCTTGTATGGTTTAGGAACGGCAGTGCTTTAAACACAATTAGAGCAAACGCATCTTAAATAGAACACTAACGTTCAAACAAAAAAGAGCCCTAAAATTAGGGCTCTTTTTTTTCGTTATACTTATGTTATCAACTGAACACGTTCTTGTCTCGTTTCATTTACAGTCGTGTAAGTGTCTTGGTAAACAATTGCGCTTGGTGCATGAGCTGTAAGCCATTGTGCAAGTTTATTGGATGATACATCAAACTGAAATAAAACAGAAAAGGCATATTTTTCCTCTTGAAACTCTTCTCGTAAGTGTTGAACGACATCATGATCAGGTATTGTTGTCAAAGGCGTATCATTAGGGTGTACTGTTTTAAAATTCAACAGTTCACCTTTTACACCTTTTTCAAAGTAATTTAAAAACTTATTATAATCACTTTCACCAATCCCATGAACTAAAACCGAATAAAATCTAACGGTGTTGTCCAAGGAAAACATTTTCCAATCATGTGTCCTGCAAGCATATTGCTCTAAAACGCGTGACATCGCCATGACAATGCTCGGATAACGGCGGCGATTTTTTACAACCTCTAAATCGTTACGTTCAATCGTAATTATATTTGTTGTCATACAAAGATTTTCTCCAAAGAGATAAAAAGATAAAGTCAGAACAAACACCTGTAAATAAGGCATTTTCCCTTATGGGCTGGCTTTTGTATCAAAAAGAAAATAACAGCGCAAGAAACTTTTATAATAAATCCAAAATTTCAGTAACTTTTTTCAAGGTTTCAGGCTCCTTCACCGTGTGGCCTGCGTTTGGAATAACTGTAAAAACACTGTGTGGAATGGCTTTATGCAATTCAAAGGCTGTTTTAAACGGGCAAACCATATCATATCGCCCCTGAATAATATTCACAGGAACATTTGAAACTTTTTCGCCAATGCGCTTAAGCAGTTCATCTCCATCAACAAAACCATTTTTCATAAAGTAATGATTTTCAATCAAACTGTGGCTTAATACATAGTCAAAATTATTCATTTGAACATTCAAACTTTCTGGCGCAACCGCTAAACGTGAAATTTGTAGTTCCCATTTTGTCCACTCAGTTAAAGCTTTCTTTTTCAAAACCTCATCGGTTCCTTTGAATATTTTGTTATAACCATGTATAGCATTAACTTGATCGGCTATAGGTAAAACGGAAATATATTCCTCAAACCGATCAGCAAAAACGGTACTGGAAACACCACCTTTTTCATACATATTCATAAGCTCAAGGGGGCGGCATAAAAATATACCATATATGGTTATAGACAAGAAATCTTCATCAACGTATTCATCAGCATAAGCAAGCGCAAGTGTTGAACCCCAAGACCCTCCAAACACATGCCATTTATCAACATTCAAGTGTTCTTTCAAAGCATGCAAGTCATCAACAAGGTGTGCTGTTGTATTATTATAAAGTGAACCGCGCGGCTTACTTTTGCCACAACCACGCTGATCCAAGAAAATAATTTTATATTTTTTAGGGTTAAACAGTTGCCTCTGCCATGGGTTTGTGCCACTTCCTGGGCCACCGTGTAAAAACACAATAGGCACACCATCTTCCCGACCGGAAATTTCGTAGTATAATTGGTGACTATCACGGTTTAAAAAACCTGCTTCATATGGCTGTATTTCTGAATATTTCATAACACATATCATAACAAACGAATCTCCAATTCCATATTAAAAAACATCTTTTCTTTGTGAAGCTGACAACAAACGCTATAATGCATTGTAATAAAAACAATGAAAGGGAAACCCAATGCACTTTGAAACCAAATCTATTCACAGTGGTCAAAAGTATGATCCATCAACTGGAAGTGCCATTACACCAATCCATCAAAATGTATCATTCCAGTTTGAATCAGCCGCACAAGCTGCTGACCGTTTTTCTTTGGATGAATTTGGTCAAATTTACGCACGTATGGGAAACCCAACTGTCGATCAATTTGAAGCACGCATGGCAGAACTTGATGGTGGCGTTGGTGCTTTGGGGCTTGCTTCTGGTATGACTGCAATTGCATACGCTATCATGAATATCTGTAAAGCAGGTGACAACTTCGTAACCAGCCGTAATTTATATGGAGGGGTTTCAAATTTATTTATGAATATTTTCAAAGATTATGGTATTGAAGCACGCTTTGTAGATCACAATAACCCCGAAAACTTTAAAAATGCGATGGATGACAAAACCAAGTTATTCTTCGGTGAAGTTTTGCCAAACCCACGCCTGAACATTTTTCCAATTGAAGAAGTTTCAAAAGTCGCAAAAGAAGTAGGCGTACCTTTAATTGTAGATAACACTTGTGCAACCCCTGCCCTTTGTCGCCCTATTGAATTAGGTGCTGACATTGTGGTTTACAGTGCAACTAAATACCTCGGTGGTCACGCAAATGCCATGGCTGGTATGGTGGTTGACAGTGGAAACTTCGACTGGAGTAAAAACCCTGATCGCTTTCCAATGATGACCCAACCCGACCCTTCATTACATGGCATTGAATGGATTAAAAAATTCGGAAAATTAGCATATATTGTAAAACTTCGCGCAACCATGCTGCGTGACTTCGGCGGTTGTTTAGCACCCATGAACGCTTATTTAATGAACCAAGGCCTAGAAACGCTATCGCTCCGTATGGAAAAACACTGTAAAAACGCTAAAAAAGTAGCAGAGTTCTTACAAAACCACCCTAAAGTAGAAAACACAGTTTATCCAAGCCTTGCAACCGATGGAACAAAAGAATTAGCTGAAAAACAATTTGATAATGGCTACTACGGGGCCATGGTCGGTATGGATGTTAAAGGCGGCACAGAAGCCGGTAAAAAGGTTGTTGAAAGCTTAAAAATGTTTTACCACGTGGCACACATTGGTGACGTACGATCTATGGCTATTCACCCTGCTTCAACAACACATTCACAAATTCCAGCTAAAGAACGTGAAAAAGCAGGCATTACTGATGGCTATGTAAGGTTGTGTATTGGTATTGAACATGCCGATGACATTATTGCAGACCTTTCACAAGCCTTAGACAAAATTTAAAGGAAAAGTTTTATTCATGGCATCTACATTTTCATGGGTCGGTAACAATATAATTGTGCGCTACTCGCAAGATGTGAAATTGAGCGATGTCGAAAATGTGAATGACATTGTATTTGCTGATCCACGTTTTGACCAAATGCGCTTTCAATTCAACATTTTTGAAGAAGATGCATATTTTGCCATGAATGAAATTGAGTTTCAAAAAATGATGCATGTGGAAAAAGCTTCTACTGTAAGTAACCCTTACCACATGCATCATGCATTAGTTTTACTAACTAAAGATACCAAACTATTTGAAGCCTGTTTATCCTATAAACAGTTTATTGCCAATCACAACTGGGAAGGAAAAATCTTTAATAACAAAGAAAAGGCGCTAAATTGGATTATTGAGCATACAAAATTATCTGAAAGTGAAGTTTCAGAATTCAAAGAAATTATTATGACATAAAAAAGCCCTCGTAAGAGGGCTTTTAATTTTCGATACTAATCTTTAGATTTTGAAGACCCGCCAGCACGAGCACGATTTTCAGCGGCACGAGCAGCCTTATTGGCAGAACGCCTTGCTTTTTCAGCTACCTTTTCTTCATCGGTTTTTGCACGCTTTTTACGGCGATTACCTTCCGAATCACGACCTTCTGCATCTAACTGTAAGCCCGTTTTTTTATAAGGCTTATGTTTTGTATGCTTTGGCTTAGGTGCACTTGCGCGTTTTTCTGATTGAATATCTCGGAAGGCCTTTTGTAAAACGCCTTCTGATAATTCAAACCGAATCACCTTAAACTCCACACCGTAATTATCCAGAATAGCAGCTAAAGCATTCACTTTTTGCGTTGCCAAGTTCGACGGAACACCAACAACCTTGCAAGCATTTTGAACGACGCGTAGCGCAATTGTGGTCGCAGAATCGTCATCGCCGTTGGCGAGACGTGCGAAAAGCAATGCACAAGTTTTAGGGTGCAAAAACCCTTCATTTTGTTGGCGTTTCGGCTGTGATACAGGCGAATCAAGTAGTTTACTGGGAATTGTAAAATTCACTGGTTGAACCTTCGCATCCGAACCCACTATCTCCTGTAACTGTTGCACAGTTTCAGGTTTTACCGCTTTGGGTACACCAATAAAATTGCATTCACCGGCTTTAGCCAGGTCGGCAATTTTACGCACCGAATCGGCATTTCCACGCACCAAATCGGCAAAAAGCAGAATATTGCTTTTGATACACAAACGCTTAGACATAGTCATAATATTTCCTTAGCCCGAACGGGCAAGTTTTGAGGTAAAGTAAAACGCTTTCAAAATAATTTTGAAAAGCGGTATAAAAATTAAAGTTATAAATTCACAAAAGATTATGGCAATTACAAACCAAAATTCAACCCTTAAAACCCTATTTTATTGACATTTTTTACATAACAGCATAATTTACCGAAGAATTTAAAGGCTTTTAAGCTTTCAGGTTCATCTTCAAACATTTGTTTTACACTCATCTCACTTGGAGAATTTTTATGAGTACAACTACCAACGATGCATATTTAGCTGGTCTAAATGCTTTTTATGCAAAATCTTTTGGTTATTTAACAATAGGTATGGGTTTAACGACTATATTGTCGTTTCTTATTTACTCTGTCCCTGCGTTATTTGCCATCGCTTCAAACCCTATTGTTTTAATTGGTTGCTTTATTGCCCTTATTGTTCTTGCTTGGAAAGCTTCGCCAAACAAATCGGCATCCAGTGCTTGGGCACAATTTTTAGGCTTTGCAACCCTTTCTGCTTTTGTGATTACACCCTATGCTGCTATGCACACAGCTGCGAATGTGACAATGGCATTTAGTGCTGCTGTCATCACCTCTGCGGTTGCTGGATTATATGGTTATACCACTAAGAAAGACCTAAGCAAATGGGGTGGTTTATTGATGATAGGCTTTATTGCCGCCCTTATTGTGATGGTTATCAACATGTTTATTGGTAGCTCGCTTTTAAGTATGGGTATTAGCCTTATTGTGATTCCGCTTTACTTATTTGCAACGGCTTATGATGTTCAAATGTTGCGTGAAATGTACGACCAACAATATGGTGACAGTGAAAAATCGCTCGCCATTTTTGGTGCATTGATCCTTTACATCAATATTAAAGGTTTATTTATTCATATTTTAAACTTTTTAGGTGTCTTAAACGACTAAACCCTCGAAACAAAAAACCTCCCAATACGGGAGGTTTTTCTTTATTTTAAAATTCCAATAAGACTTAAAGATATATAACGAAGGCGTGGCTATTTTGCCAAAACAGAATGATAAGCGAGATATATTTGCGGTGCGAAAGCCCGACGCCTAGAAACACACTAGGCGAGGACTTTCAAAACGTTAATAGAACCACTTAGAAACTGTTTTTAATTTACAAGCCCCTTTAGCTGACCTAAGGCAACGTTTAACATGGCATGTGTTGCTTCTGTATTTTCATTTAATTCTTGCATAAATTTATAATACTGCGTCATTGAACCATTTTTAGTGCCAAGCCAACATTTAACAGCATCGTCTGCTTTTTTAATGTTGCCGCACTTCTTATCTTCAATAACTTGGCCTGTAATTTGTTTTTGATAGCCGTAAAGCTGTTCAATAATAGACAAACTACCCACACGTTGCCAGTTGTTTGTCACTGGAATATCACGTGTACGCTTATGTAAAACATCAAGCTCTAAAGTTTCGCCCACACGGAAGTGAAGGTCCATAACCTCACCAACTTTTTGTTTACTTTCCATTGCAATAGTTGCAACGTCCGCAGAACAATTTAAAGTTGGAATAAATGACCATTCCTTCGCAATCTTTTCAGGAACGCCTGCATCAACCCAGCCTTTGGCACGGGCATCAATGCGTTTTTTCATATGTTCCGTTAGATGTTTTGGCAATGTGTTACGAATATCTTCAAATGGCTTTTCAAAGTGCTTCAATGCCTTTTCAATTGAAAGTGGTTTTTCTTTACCATTTCGTAAGAACCAAAACGCTGTACCTTCTAGAAGTTTTTTAACAACGTTACGCATTTCTTTTTGGACATTTGCGTTTACTTTATTATCGAGCGCATCAATCATGTCATACCATTTTTGTGCATTTAATAGTTTTTTAGCAATAATAAATGCACGTGTAATTGTGCAAGCTTCATGCCCTGTTTCATCAACCATACGGTCCATAAACGTCATGCCCATTCGGTTGATAAGTTCGTTGGTAATTTGCGTTGCAATAATTTCACTTTTAAGCCTGTGGTTTGGCATTAGAGCTTTAAATTTACCTTGTAATTTTTCAGGGAAATAATCGTAAAGATATAAATCTTCCATCACCGTTTCATTTGGCAATTTACTATTTACAAGTGTATTGTACAGGTCCATTTTGGTGTAAGCCATAAGCACAGAAAGCTCTGGCCTTGTTAGCCCACGACCTTCTTTAGAGCGCTGTTCTAATGATTCCTCATCTGGTAAGTATTCAATTTTACGGTTTAAGAAACCTTTTTTCTCAAGCGATGAAAGAAGACGCTTATGCGGTTCTAACATATCCTTACTCACAACTTGTGCAATACTTAAAATTTGTGACTGACGGTAGTTTGCTTCTAAAGCAAGTTCACCAACTTCTTCGGTCATTTCTTCTAGTAATTTATTACGAGATTTTTCATTCAACTTACCTTGTTCTTCAGCCAAGCGTAATAAAATTTTGATATTCACTTCAATGTCAGAGCAGTTTACACCTGCCGAATTGTCGATCGCATCAGTGTTAATGTAACCACCTTTTTCTGCGAACTCAACACGTGCCAATTGGGTAAAACCAAGGTTACCACCTTCACCCATTGCTTTAGCACGCAGTTCATTTGCATTAATACGAATAGCATCATTTGCGCGGTCACCCACTTCAGAATTGTTTTCATTTGTTGACTTAACAAATGTACCAATTCCACCATTCCATAAAAGGTCTACAGGTGCTTTTAAAATGCTTTGAATCAATTCATTCGGTGTCATTTTAGCTTTTTTAATGCCCAATGCATTTTGCGCTTCTTTTGAAATTGTAATTGATTTTTCCGAACGGCTGAAAATGCCACCACCTTTTGAAATAAGTTTACTGTCATAATCTGCCCATGAAAGCCTTGGGTTTTCAAATAATCGTTGACGCTCTTTAAAGCTTTTTGCTGCGTCTGGGTTTGGGTCCAAGAAAATGTGCATATGGTTAAAGGCCGCAACAAGTTTGGTTTCTTTTGATAAAAGCATACCATTACCAAAAACATCACCTGCCATATCACCAATACCAGCCGCTGTGAATGGTTCTGATTGAATATCTCTTCCCATTTCACGGAAATGATGCTTCACACATTCCCAGGCACCACGGGCTGTAATACCCATTTTTTTATGGTCATAACCGTTTGACCCACCAGAAGCAAAGGCATCCCCCAACCAGAAACCTGTATCGATACCGTCCCAGTAATCGGCTGTGAGTGCTTGTTCATTGGCAAGGTCTGAAAACGTTGCTGTTCCTTTATCGGCAGCCACAACAAGGTATGGGTCATCTGAGTCTTTACACACAACCATTCTAGGCTTCACAACTGAACCTTCGTTCAAGTTATCTGTGACAGAAAGCAACCCATGAATGAAAATTTTATAAGCCGTTTGCACTGCTTGCATAACAGATGCACGGTCATTGTTTTCAGGCTCGGCTTTCAGCACAAACCCACCTTTTGAACCGACAGGTACAATAACAGCATTTTTCGTCATCTGCGTCTTCATTAACCCAAGAACTTCAGTTCTAAAGTCTTCAGGGCGATCAGACCAACGTAAACCACCACGTGCAACCATGCCACCACGCAGGTGCACACCTTCAACAACACTGTGATAAACAAAAATTTCATACAGTGGATTCGGTTTTGGCAAGTTTGGAACTTTTGCACTTTCCACTTTAAAGGCAAGCGGTGCTGTTGGTTCATCATTTTGGAATGCATTTGTACGGACACATGCATTAATAACACCTAAAATTTGGCGCAAAATCATGTCTTCATCAAGTGATTTTACAGCAGCCAAGCTCTGTTCAATTGTTTTTTGAAGTGATTTTTCTTCTTTTTCACGCGCAGTATTTGCAATTGAAGGGTCAAACTTCACAGTAAACAATTCACATAGTTTACGTGCAATATCCGCATGTTTAATAAGCGTTTGGCGAATATATTCTTTTGAATATGGCATAACACATTGCTGAAGGTAAGCCACAAATGCACGCAAGTAAACAATTTCACGAATGGTTAAACCTGAACCCAAAATTAAGGCATTTAAACTGTCATTTTCAAGTTCGCCACACCATGCACGCTCAACCGCTTCTGTTAAAATGTCACACACTTCAGGGTCATGGATATATTTTTGTGACTCATCGGCGTGTACACCAAAGTCATGCACCCAAATACCTTCTTCGTTATGAGGCTCAATAAATGTTGAGTTTTCATCTGTAATATGAAGGTTCATATTGTTAAATGTTGGCATAAGTTGGGATAAGCTAATGCGGTTGTCTTTGTGTAGCACTTTTAAATGCACTTCATGGTCTTCGCCTGTACAAATAGAAACCAAGAAGCTTAAGTCGTACTTATACATGTTTTCAAAAGATGTAATATCCTTCATCGCCATGTAAACATTGTTATTTTCTTGGTAACCAATACGAAATGCTTCACGGTATTTACGGTGCAAGCCTAAACCTTCTTTTTCACCATAAGCATCACATAGTTCAACCTCTAAATCATCGCTCCACGAACGTGCAATTTCACGAATTTTAGCTTCAACCTCACGGTCATTAATTTGTGGAACCGCTGGTGGATTTGAGCGAATTTTAAGGTAAAGCCTTGCTAACCGTGACTCACCCACATTCATTAAGTATTCAATATCTTCAGCGTTATATTCTTCAGTTAAAAGAGCTACAATTTTTTCACGCAATACACTGCTCATACGTTCAAGTGGCACAAAAACCATAGCCGTTGTCAAAAGCTCATGACGGCTGTGGCGTACAAACAAGCGCACCTGCTGACGCTCCTTTAGGTTTAAAATACCTGTTGAAATACGCTGTAAATCATCCACATTAATTTGGAAAAGCTCATCTCTTGGGTACATTTCAAGAATATTCACCAAAGCTTTATAATTGTGAGATGAAGGGTTAAGGTTTTTTTGTGACGCAATTACTTTTTCAATTTTTTCGCGGACGATTGGAATTGTACGCGGGTTTGTTGTGTAAGCACGTGATGTTAACAAACCAAGGAAGCGGTGTTCACCAATTACATTTCCTTTTGAATCAAATTCTTTCACGCCAATGTAGTCCATATCGGCACGGCGATGCACAGGTGACTTTGTGTTTGCTTTCGTAATGGTTACAAAGTCTTTTTTGTTTGAGTAGTAGTGCTTTAAGTTTGGTGGAACATCGTCTAAACATTTTTTATCGTAAACAGATGATGTCTTATCATCACGCAAAATACCTAAACCGCTGCGCTTTGAAAGCTCCATAAATGTTTTTTTACCTTCATGGCTAATTTTATAGTGGCGGTAACCTAAGAAAAAATAATTACTATCAATTAACCATTTAAAAAAATCACCTTCTTCTGTGTGTTTTTTAGATGATTTTGATTTTTCGGTTAGAGAAATCATATCATTCATTTTGTTCAGCATGCTTCCAAAGTCGGTTTTTACAGCCACGGCTTCGGTTAGAAGATATTTTGCTGTTTGCTCCAATTCTTCCAACACAGCATCTTCTGGAATGTACTCTAATTCCATATGAATCAGAACTTCACGGCTGTAACCTTCGGCCAGTTCACCAGAACCTGTGTTTTCTTCAAAGTCCAGCATACGGCCATTTTTGTCACGTTTAACAACCAATACAGGGTGGAAAGTATGACGAACTTCAATACCACGTGCTTGCATTTCTTCCCATAGAGAATCCACAAGGAATGGGCCATCTTCAAGGTATGCTTCCAAAATAACGTTACTCGTATCTTGGGCACGGTAAACAGCAACATGCACATCGTCCAGCTTATAGGACTTCACCACATCGAAAGAGTGTTCAATGTGCTTATCAAAATTAGGTCTTTTTTCTAAAAGTTCAACAACTTCGGCTTCCGGCGTTCGATCTAAATAAAATTCTGCAAACTTCATCAGGTTTTGACCTTGTTTGCCTTTTGCCAATTTACTTAGCAATTTTTTAATGTTTTCATTCCCACTATCTTTTACCATTGGAGCCATTGTAAATCTCTTTATTTTTAATACTTTAAAGTTACTTTTATGTTTAGTATTTCATTGTAAAATTTATAATATTGAATTGTAAAGAAATTTAGAATTTTAAGGGCACGAATACCATTCAAACCTCAACGTCTCTGTTGCAAAATAATAACCCCGTAAACGAGGTTATTTTAAAAATTTCCCATCATATTTCGCATTAAGCTTTGATATCTAATACTTCTTTTTCCATTTCATTCACTGTGGAAATAACTTTTAAACTTGCCTCATAAGCACGTTGAGATGTTTTCATATTCACAAGCGGAGAGATAGGGTCACTGGCAGCCGCAATGGTTTCAGGTGACGCATCGGCACCACTTACAACATTGGCAGCCGCAGCATAAGTGTTTACAACATCTGTAGCCGATTTTGCAAAATCACCTTCTGCTTTTTTAGCACCTTTAACAGCTGAAGACATAGCCGTCGAACTGCTGTGTACATTATTTAATGTTGTTAAATCCATTTAAAAACCTCCCCTACACATAAGCATCTACAGCTTCATTTCCACTTGGGTAAGCAGAATTTAATAAAGCAGAACCACCCGTGTCCACTGCATAAGAAGCCGCAAGCAATGCATTTGTACCGCCTTCAGCACCGTAAACAGCACCAAGCAACGAGTTTGATGCACTGTATGTATTCAGCTGAGCAAGAGATTGTAAGGCCTGCGCATTCCCTGACTCGCTTAATGTTTGCGTAATCGCACCTGCAAGGCTTTGGCTTTCACCACCTGTAAAAACTTGCATATCTGGAATTTGCTGACTAAACGCTGATTGAAGTAAAGCACTTTGTGAAGAAGAGCCCAGTAGGCTACTCCCATTAAAGGTCCCTTTTAATAAAGACTGATTCAAACTGCTTGTAATACTGTTCAATTTATAAAAAATCCTCCCAAATTCCCTATGTGTACTTATAGCTTAGCACACAAGTATCTCCCTGACATAGTTCATTAAAAATATCTCCTATTCAAACCTTTAAAACTATAAATTGTCATTCCAATAATGAATGAACATATCAAAAAATAATAAATTACCTTTCAAAACTTTAAGAGCCCATTAACACCAATGAAAGCGCTTTTGCATGGGTAATTTCAATATCATCTTGAAGCTTTGTTGAAGCTTCCATTTCACGAAACGCTTTTGTTGTTTGAGCAAGACCCACACCAGCTTCAGCACGTGACTCGCCCGTATCTATCCGTTGCGATGAAATCTCAGCAAACTCTTCTATCATAACAGCTTGCTGAGCATCACCACTAAGCGCACTTGAACCACCTAACCCAGAAAGCGCTTCGCCACTACCTGAACCACCACTACTTGTTATTGGTTCTTCTGTGTAGCTTGGGGGGCTTGAAGCATCTGAGCTAGATGTATTCATTGGGTCAACATCACTTGATATGGTTGAACTTGAACCAATTGTGCTTTGATCACCTATGCTTGAAACAGACGCCACAGCACTTGCGCTACCCACAGCGCCTGTTGTACCTGCAAGAGCAACTAAGGCAGCCGTTGTGGCAGGCGCGGAAAAGTAATCGCTTTGGGCGGGGAGGTTTAAAAAACATCTTGCTTTTGGAAAAGCTTTTTTTAACTCGGTAATAGCTTGTAATCTTATAAGTTTCGTAGGTGTTGGGTAAATATTTGTACAATGCATAAGTGCATAAGGTATTTTATATTTTTCAAATATTTTTACAGATGGCTTGATACTATTTATTGTATTCATGCCTGTACTTAGAATGATTGGCTTTTTATGACTAGCAATATATTCTATTAACGGATAATTGTTGCATTCACCAGAACCAATTTTAAATGCTGGTACTTTAAACTTCACCAATCTATCGACTGCCAATCTTGAAAAAGGTGTGCTAATAAATAACATTTTTTTACTTTTCACATATTTCATTAGTTTAAATTCGTCTGCCTCTGATAAAGATGTTTTTTTTATAATATCAAAAATATTTTCCTTCGTATGAGAGGGGATAATTTTTTTAGCTTCTATTGACATCTCATCTTCGGGTATATGAGTTTGATGCTTGATTATCTCAGCTCCATATTTTTTTGCTTGATCTACAAATTGCTTTGCTTTTTTTAAACTTCCATTATGATTTATGCCTAATTCTACAATAATGATTGGCTTATATTCTGGTCCTATTTTTCTTTTTCCTATTTGCATTAAAAGATTATTCTTTTTCATTTTTCTTCAAATTGTTTAAATATGATTTAATCACATCATTTTTATTAATATCAGCAA
>NZGE01000060.1 GCA_002689455.1 Magnetococcales bacterium
AGCGCCCTTTTTAAACATCGTTTTCTAGCTATTAGAAGCCAGTGTGGTTAGAAGCTGCTTCAAACGCGCTTAATGCATCGCTTGAAGAAGTTACTATACCTTCATCAGATGATGGTGTAACGTTTTTAAGGTGAGCCTGACGGCGTAGTTCAGATAACATTCTACCTGTACCCGCTGGAATCAAGCGACCAACAATAACGTTCTCTTTCAGACCAACAAGTGTATCCATCTTACCGCTTACAGCTGCTTCCGTTAGAACCTTTGTAGTTTCTTGGAATGAAGCCGCAGAAATGAATGACTTAGAAGTCAAGGAAGCTTTTGTAATACCCTGCAATTGCAGTTCAAACTCAGCTTGTGTCTTGTTCTTCGCAGCCAACTGCTCGTTCTCGTGTAAGATATCTGAAAGTTCAGCTACTTCACCTTGTACGAATGTAGATTCACCAGGCGCAGTTACCACTACTTTTTGTAACATCTGACGTACAATCACCTCAATGTGTTTGTCGTTGATGCTTACACCTTGTAGACGGTAAACGCTTTGGATCTCTTTAATCATGTACTCAGCAAAGGCTGGAACACCTTGGGCGCGTAGAATGTCTTGAGGAACTTTAGCACCTTCAAGTAACATTTCACCAGCTTCAACGTAGTCACCTTCACGTACAGTTAAGTGGTTACCTTTTGGAATCAGGTATTCTCTTTCTTCAGATGTACCATCTTCCTTCTTACCTGTTACAATCAGACGGCGCTTACCTTTAAGGTCTTTACCGAATGAAACTACACCACTGTTTTCAGCAATAATCGCACTGTCTTTAGGCTTACGCGCTTCAAACAATTCAGCAACTCGTGGTAGACCCCCTGTAATATCTCGTGATTTCAGAGATTCTTTAGGTAGACGAGCAATTGTATCACCAGCGTGAACTTCCGCACCTTCGTTTACAGAAAGTACAGCACCCACAGGCAAGTGGTAAACCGCTTGAGAACCGTTAGGAAGTGTTACAACCTTACCATTCTTGTCAACAAGAACGATAGATGGCTTCATGTCCGCACTACGTGCGTTTTGCTTCCAGTCAGTTACTTCACGACGTGTAATACCTGTTACTTCATCGACAACCTCGTTCAATGTTTCACCATCTTTAAGGTCAAGGAATTGAACCTTACCTTGTACCTCAACCAAGATTGGGTGAGTATATGGATCCCATTCACCAAGCTTGTCACCAGCTTTAACTTTATCACCTTCAGTTACAGATAGTTTTGAACCGTATGGTAATTTATGCCACTGGTGTACACGGCCAGCAGAGTCTTCAACACCAACTTCTGCTTTACGTGACATGATGATTTCATCTTTATCAGAGTTTGCAAGCGTTACAACGTTTTTCAGTTTAACTTTACCATCACGCTCTGCTTCAGATTTAGACTGAGCTGTACCAGCAGACGCAGTACCACCAATGTGGAACGTACGCATTGTAAGCTGTGTACCAGGCTCACCAATACTTTGGGCAGCAATAACACCAACCGCTTCACCAATGTTAACCGATGTACCACGTGAAAGGTCACGACCGTAACACTTACCACAAAGACCATCTTTAGATTCACATGTAAGAGGTGAACGAATAAGAAGTGATTCAATACCAGCACGCTCAATTTCAGAAACTTTCATTTCATCAAGTAAGTCATCCTTGTTTGCAATGATATCACCAGTTAATGGGTTAATCACATCTTGTGCCACTGTACGGCCAAGAATACGTTCGCCCAAGCTTTCCATTTCGTTACCACTGTCAACTAAAGCAGTTGCTTCAATGTTTTGCTCTGTACCACAGTCATCTTCAACAATCACACAGTCTTGTGATACATCTACAAGACGACGTGTTAAGTAACCAGAGTTCGCTGTCTTCAAGGCAGTATCGGCAAGACCCTTACGCGCACCGTGAGTAGAGATAAAGTACTGAAGTACTGTTAAACCTTCACGGAAGTTCGCTGTAATAGGTGTTTCAATAATTTCACCATTCGGTTTCGCCATCAAACCACGCATACCACCAAGCTGACGCATCTGAGTTACGGAACCACGGGCACCGGAGTTCGCCATAATGTAGATACTGTTCAGTGAAGGCTGCATACGACGTTCGCCGTTGTGCTCAACTTCTTTATCAGAAATTTCAGCCATCATCTTATCTTTAATGGTATCTGTTGTTTTCTGCCAAATATCGATTACTTTGTTATATTTCTCACCAGATGTAATCAAACCGTCCATGTACTGTTTCTCGAAGTTCAGAACTTCAGCTTCAGCACTTTCAACGATTGAGTACTTATCTTCTGGAATAATAATGTCATCTTTACCGAATGAAATACCAGATTTCGCAGCAAATTTGAAACCAAGCGCCATCATTTTATCGGCAAATAGGCAAGACGCTTTTTGACCGCAAGTTAGGTAAACTTTGTGCAACATTGCACCAATTTCCTTCTTCGTCAAAATACGGTTTACCATATCGAATGTAAGTTCTGGATGGTCAGGTAACATCTGCGCTAGGTACATACGACCTACAGATGTATCCCACATTTTACCACGGAATTTAGCTTTAATACGTGTGTGTAGTGTTACAGACTTCGCATTCAATGCGTGTTCAATTTCACCCATATCTGTGAAGATTGTACCCTCACCTGGTTCACCAAAACGCGCCATAGAAAGCCAGTACAGACCCAAAATAATATCCTGAGAAGGTACAATAATTGGCTTACCAGAGGCTGGAGAAAGAATGTTGTTTGTAGACATCATCAATACACGTGCTTCAATTTGTGCTTCTAGAGAAAGCGGTACGTGAACGGCCATTTGGTCACCATCAAAGTCGGCGTTAAAGGCTGTACATACAAGCGGGTGTAACTGAATAGCTTTACCTTCAATCAGTTTAGGTTCAAACGCTTGAATACCAAGACGGTGAAGTGTTGGCGCACGGTTTAACATAACTGGGTGCTCACGAATTACTTCTGAAAGAACGTCCCAAACTTCGTCTTCCGCACGTTCAACCATTTTCTTAGCAGCTTTAATTGTCGTTGCTAAGCCTTTAGCTTCTAGCTTGTGGTAAATGAATGGCTTGAAGAGTTCAAGCGCCATTTTTTTCGGTAAACCACATTGGTGAAGCATTAGGTCAGGACCAACTGTAATTACAGAACGACCAGAGTAGTCAACACGCTTACCAAGTAAGTTTTGACGGAAACGACCTTGCTTACCTTTAAGCATATCAGCAAGTGATTTAAGTGGGCGCTTGTTCGCACCTGTAATCACACGACCACGACGACCGTTATCAAATAAAGCATCTACAGATTCTTGCAACATACGTTTCTCGTTACGTACGATAATTTCAGGCGCACGTAATTCAAGAAGACGTTTTAGACGGTTGTTACGGTTAACAACACGGCGGTAAAGGTCATTCAAGTCAGAAGTCGCAAAACGGCCACCATCTAGCGGTACAAGTGGACGAAGTTCTGGTGGAAGAACTGGAATAATATCCATAACCATCCACTCAGGCTTGTTACCACTTTCGTAAAAAGCGTTGACAACCTTAAGGCGTTTCACAACTTTTGTACGGCGCATTACAGATAGGTCTTCAGCAAGTTCTGCTTCAAGCTCTGCTTTTGTAGATTCAAGATCAATTTCACGTAGCATTGTACGAATAGCTTCCGCACCAATTTCAGCTGTGAAAGCATCCTCACCGTATTCGTCCTGTGCATCCATAAATTCTTCTTCAGAAAGAAGTTCGAATTTTTCCATTGGTGTCATACCAGGGTCAACAACTACGAAGTTTTCGAAGTAAAGAATCTTCTCAAGATCTTTAAGTGTGAGCTCTAGTAATGTACCAATACGAGATGGTAAAAGCTTCAAGAACCAAATGTGAGCCACAGGAGCCGCAAGGTCAATATGACCCATACGATCACGACGCACCTTAGATTCAATAACCTCCACACCACATTTTTCACAAACAATACCACGGTGTTTCATACGTTTGTATTTACCACACAAGCACTCATAGTCTTTTACTGGACCGAAGATACGGGCACAGAATAGACCACCGTGCTCAGGCTTGAATGTACGGTAGTTAATTGTTTCAGGTTTAGTAACCTCACCAAACGAGCGTGAGCGAATTTGCTCAGGAGAAGAAAGGGAGATGCGGATTGCATCAAATTCTTGCGCCACTGTCGCTGGTTTGTTGAATAAATTCATTACGTTATTCATCAGTATTTTCTCCTACTTCGCTTATTCGCTTACATTATCTTTAAAAAGGTTTTGTGCTGAAAGTTGTGGCATATCAATACCAAAGTCATCAGACTCATCCGCATTCTCATAGTCAGTCGCTACAAGTTCCATGTTCATACCTAAAGCTTGAATCTCTTTCGTCAATACGTTGAATGACTCAGGAACACCTGCTTCAAAGTTGTTTTCACCGCGAACAATCGCCTCGTATGTCTTCGTACGACCAGCAACGTCATCCGATTTAACAGTCAACATTTCCTGCAGTGTGTAAGAAGCACCATAAGCTTGAAGAGCCCATACCTCCATCTCACCAAAACGCTGACCACCGAACTGTGCCTTACCACCAAGTGGCTGCTGTGTTACCAAGCTGTATGGTCCAATTGAACGTGCGTGAATCTTCTCATCCACCAAGTGGTGAAGTTTCAGCATGTAAATGATACCTACAGTTGTTTTACGGTCGAATGCTTCACCAGATAAACCATCGTACAACTGAATTTGACCGCTTGTGTCAATATCAGCATGGCTTAAGTGGCTAGAGATTTCTTCGTTTGTCGCACCGTCAAATACAGGTGTTGCCATTGGCACACCGTTTTTAAGGTTACGTGCAAGTTCTTTAACCTCTTCGTCAGTAAACTTCTTCAATTCTTTTTCATCAGTACCGTCTTTGTAAACGCTTTCGATGAATGAACGAAGTTCTTTGTTATCACCTGTGTGTTGAGCATCTTCGTACAGCTTGCCGATTTTTTCGCCAAGACCTTTAGCAGCCCAACCTAAGTGTGTTTCAAGAATCTGACCAACGTTCATACGTGATGGTACACCAAGTGGGTTCAACACGATATCAACTGGTGTACCGTCTTCACGGTATGGCATGTCAGCAATCGGGCAAATCTTAGAGATAACACCCTTGTTACCGTGACGACCAGCCATCTTATCACCTGGTTGTAGTTTACGCTTAACAGCTACGAATACTTTAACAGACTTAAGAACACCTGGCGCTAATTCATCAGCCGCACGGATCTTCTTAATTTTCTCTTCACGACGCTCAGTTAATGCAACCAAGTCGCTGTCAAGTTGTTTACGTAAAGCTTCAACTTCTGTCATTACAGCTTCATCAGCAACTGAAACTTTCCAAAGATCTACAGATTCCATCGAATCTACAAGTTCTCTTGTAATTTCTCCACCTTTAGCAACAGAACCGAATTTAGCAGCTGCTTTTTGACCTACAATACTATCTTTTAGACGAGAAACAGCATCCATTTCAAGAATACGACGTTCTTCGTTGATATCCTGTGTGTACTTCGCAATTTCTTGCTCTTCAATTTGAAGTGTACGCTCATCTTTTTCACCACCACGGCGGTTGAAAACCTTAACGCCAACAACAGTACCTGTAACACCAGGGCTCATACGAAGTGATGTATCACGTACATCAGCTGCTTTTTCACCAAAAATAGCACGTAGAAGTTTTTCTTCAGGTGTCATCGGTGTTTCACCTTTTGGTGTAATTTTACCAACAAGAATTGCACCTGGACCAACTTCCGCACCAATGCGAACGATACCAGAGTCATCTAAGTTTTTAAGAGCTTCTTCACCAACGTTTGGAATATCACGTGTGATTTCTTCCGCACCTAGTTTTGTATCACGTGCAACAACGTCAAATTCATCAATGTGGATAGATGTGTAAACATCGTCACGTACGATACGCTCAGAAATTAAGATACTATCCTCAAAGTTGTAACCGTTCCAAGGCATAAACGCTACTGTTACGTTACGACCAAGAGCCAATTCCCCCATATCAGTAGATGGACCATCGGCAATGATGTCGCCCTTCTTAACTTTGTCGCCAGAACGAACGATTACACGTTGGTTTAGGCATGAGTTTTGGTTAGAACGCTGGAACTTGTTTGTGCGGTAGATATCTACACCAGAAGCACCTGCTTTAATTTTACCTGTTGCACGAACAACAATACGAGAAGCATCGGCAGATTCAACAACACCATCACGTTTTGCGATGATTGTTACACCAGAGTCTGCAGCTACAATGCCTTCCATACCTGTACCCACAAGCGGCGCTTCCGCCTTCACAAGTGGCACAGCCTGACGCATCATGTTCGCACCCATCAACGCACGGTTCGCATCATCATTTTCCAAGAAAGGAATAAGTGCTGTCGCAATAGATACAACCTGCTGAGGTGATACGTCCATCATGTCAACTTGTTCACGTGGTGCAAGCATTGTTTCACCTTTGTGACGTGAAATTACCAAGTCTTCTACAAGCTTACCATCTTTATCAAGCTCTGTTGAAGCCTGCGCAATTGTGTGCTTAGACTCATTAATCGCACTTACATAAACAATTTCATTAGTCGCCTGACCATCTACAACCTTACGGAAAGGTGTTTCAATGAAACCGTATTTATTGATACGAGCATATGTAGATAGTGAGTTAATCAGACCAATGTTCGGACCTTCAGGTGTTTCAATTGGACAGATACGACCATAGTGTGTTGGGTGTACGTCACGTACTTCGAAACCAGCACGTTCACGTGTTAAACCACCAGGTCCAAGCGCAGAAAGACGACGTTTGTGTGTCACCTCTGAAAGTGGGTTTGTTTGGTCCATAAACTGTGAAAGCTGAGATGATGCAAAGAATTCACGCAGTGCCGCAAATAATGGGCGTGCATTCACAATATCGTTTGGCATCATAGAAGCAATTTCAGATGAGGCCATACGTTCTTTAACACCACGTTCCATACGTAGCAAACCAATACGGAATTGATTTTCCATCAATTCACCTACTGAACGTACACGACGGTTACCAAGGTGGTCAATATCATCAACCACGTCGTTACCATCACGAATTTCTACAAGCTTTTTAAGAGACGCAATAATATCTTCTTTAGAAAGTACACGGTCATTTTCATCAATTTCTTCGAAACCTAGACGTGCAGACATTTTCATGCGACCTACAGCAGATAGATCGTAACGATCTGCATCAAAGAATAAACCGTGGAATAGCTTTTCTGAAGCTTCAAGTGTTGCAGGCTCACCTGGGCGCATCACTTTATAAATTTCAGCTAAAGCTTCTTCTTTGTTTGAAACTTTATCAATTTGAAGTGTGTTACGAACATAAGGACCTACGTTCATGTGGTCAATTTTTAGAACTTCAAATTCTTTTAGACCTAGTTCAGCAATTTTAGCCAATACTTCTTCAGTAATCTCTTCACCAGCGCCGTAAAGTTCTTCACCTGAAGTTGTATCTACAAGTGGCTTAGCCAAGTAACGACCCACAAGTTCTTCAATTTCTTGAGCAACCCATTTTGTGCCACCTTCTTCAATTTGCTTCAACTTACGACGTGTAAGTTTTTTACCAGAATCTGCTAATTTTTCACCTGTATCAGCGTCAATTAAGTCGTGTGTTAGTTTAACACCTTCGTAAAACATTTGTGTGTAAGCAAGTGAGAACTTCTTAGACTTCAAACGAACCTTAACTGTTTCGTAGAAAGTTTCAAGAATGTCTTCTTCTTCCATATCCATAGCACGTAGAATGTATGAAGCAGGTAACTTACGACGACGGTCAATACGTACGTGGATGTTGTCTTTATGATCAAACTCAAAGTCCAACCATGAACCACGGAAAGGAATTACACGCGCAGAGAAAAGCAATTTACCACTTGAGTGGCTCATACCTTTATCATGGTCAAAGAATACACCAGGTGAACGGTGCATTTGAGAAACAACAACACGCTCTGTACCGTTAATTACAAACGTTGCGTTTTCTGTCATTACTGGCACATCTGCCAAGTAAACTTCTTGTTCTTTAATATCTTGTACGCTTTTCGCACCTGTATCTTCGTCTTCTTGCCACACTGTCATACGTAGTGTTGCTTTAAGTGGTGCAGCGAATGTCATGTTACGTTGCATACATTCAGCAACGTCAAATTTAGGAGCATCAAAGTCGTATGATACGTAATCTAGCTCAACTAAACCTGTGTTATCTTCAATTGGAAACACACCTTTAAAAGCATCTTCCAATGTTGCGGAAGTTGTATCTCTTTTTGTCGGGTCTGCTTCTAAAAAGTCTTTAAATGAATTTTGTTGGATTTCTAGCAAACTTGGGAGTTTTGCAACGGAATTGATTTTACCGAAATTCTTGCGAATTCTTCTTTTCTCAGTAAATGAGTATGCCATATTTATATACCTCTGCGCTAATGGTCTATATTTTCCAGCTTATTTAATTTAAAGAGGACACAAGCCAGTTAAAAAAACCTCTATACCTTTGTAAGAACTTTTGGGCGCCTTACAACCCTTTCCTTAAACATTTTTTTATATAAACGTTTAAGACGGCAGATAGCCAGCAGCCAAATTGGCCGCTGACCCCCCACCGTTTAGCAGTTCAAAAGAACTACTTAAGTTCGCAAGAAGCACCAGCTTCTTCGATCTTCTTCTTAAGCTCTTCAGCTTCGTCCTTAGAAACACCTTCTTTAAGTGTTTTAGGAGCGCCTTCAACTAGTTCTTTAGCTTCTTTCAAGCCAAGACCTGTGATTTCACGTACTACTTTAATCGCACCGATTTTGTTATCGCCAGCACCAGCTAGAACAACATCAAATTCAGTTTTTTCAGCAGCAGCTGCACCAGCGTCGCCACCTGCAGCAGGCATAGCTACAGCTGCAGCTGCAGCGCTTACGCCCCACTCTTCTTCAAGAGTTTTAACTAGTTCAGCTACTTCCATCACTGTAAGTGAAGAAAGAGTTTCTTTGATTGCATTTAAATCTGCCATTTTCATATTTCCTTTATATTAAAAGTATGTCTGTTAATTTACCTAACGGTCCACGTTTACGCTGCTTTAGACTTGGCGTCCAATACACGTACCAAGCAAGTGCCAGGTTCGTTAATTGTACGAACAAGTTGTGTAGCAGGTGCTGTAAGAGTACCCATAAGTTTCGCACGTAGTTCATCAAGACTAGGCATTTTAGATAGTGCTTCCACACCAGCTACGTCTAGTTTTGTTTCACCCATAGCACCACCGATAATTTCGAAGGATTTATGGTCGTCGGCGAACTTTTGGGCAACTTTTGCAGCAGAAACAACGTCGGTACCCATTGCAAGAATAGTTGGACCTTGCATAAACTCTTCTAAGTTTGTGTAAGGCGTGCCATCGAATGCGATTTTAGCAAGACGGTTTTTCGCAACTTGTACGTAACCACCTTCACCACGCATTGCAACGCGCAACTCTTCTAACTCAGATACTGTTGTACCTGCGTAATGAGCAACAACAATGGACTCAACACCTGAAAGTGTTTCGCTAAGCTCTTTAACAAAAGCTATTTTTTGAGCTTTATCCATCTAGGTTTCTCCTTTAAATTATGAACATGTAAATCATTTCACATGTTCGCCCTTGTTCGCCTGTTGATTTACATGACACACTTTCCTCAAAAGAGAGAAATTTCTGTCACTGTCTCGGATGGAAATTAAAAAGGTTCCCCTTTACCATCTTTCTTCAACAGGCTTGACTATCATTTGATAGCCAAATACCGCCTAAGGATAACCTTAAGCGGTAAATTCATTATACACCTACAGTGCCTAGACCAACTTTGATACCAGGACCCATAGTCGAAGTGATAGACATCTTCAGCATGTACTGACCTTTAGCGCCAGATGGTTTCTCGTTTTTAACTTTAGAAACAAATGCTTTAATGTTTTCCTCTAACTTCTCTTGACCGAATGATTTTTTACCAACCAAAGCGTGAACGATACCGTTCTTCTCTGTGCGGAATTCAACCATACCAGCTTTAATATCTTCAATTGCTTTCACAACGTTTGGTGTTACTGTACCAAGTTTTGGGTTTGGCATCAATCCTTTTGGACCAAGAATTTTACCCAACTGACCCACTAAAGGCATACAGTCAGGTGACGCAACCACCACATCAAAGTCAAGGAAACCACCTTTAACTTTAGCAACTAAGTCATCAGCACCAACAATGTCAGCACCAGCTTTTTCAGCTTCTTTTGCCTTGTCATCTTTAGCAAACACAGCAATACGTTGTGTTTTACCTGTACCATGTGGCAACACAATTGTGCTACGCAACATTTGGTCAGCATGACGAGGGTCAAGGTTCAAGTTCAGTGAAACTTCAACAGATTCATCAAACTTTGCACTTTGACAGTCAAGAAGTGTTTTTACAGCTTCAGCGAAGTCATATTCCTTTTCACGGTCAATAACATCTCTGTAAGCTTTCATTCTTTTAGCGAGCTTTGCCATTTTATGCTCTCCTACTTTCTATATATTCGTAGTTATATTAAACAAACCTTTTTACAAACAAGCTACCCTTAAAAGGCAACTTTGAAGCTATCTTAGTCGATAACTTCAAGACCCATAGCGTGTGCGCTACCTGCGATAATCTTAACCGCAGCGTCCATATCGTTTGCATTTAGGTCTTTCATCTTGACTTCTGCAATCTCTTCCAGTTGCTTACGAGTTACTTTACCAACTGTACCCGCACCAGAGTTTGGAGCGCTGTGACCTTTTGCGATTTTAGCCGCCTTACGTAGCAAGAAGCTCGCAGGTGGAGTTTTCATCTCAAAAGTAAATGTACGATCAGCGTAAGCTGTAATAATAACCGGAACTGGTGCGCCTTTTTCAATCTCCTGCGTTGCAGCATTGAAGGCTTTACAGAATTCCATAATGTTAAGACCCTTTTGACCAAGGGCTGGACCTACTGGAGGGCTAGGGTTAGCACCACCTGCAGGAACCTGGAGTTTAATATAACCAATAATTTTCTTTGCCATCTTTTGACTCCAGTTTTTTACTTTCATTAAAGTTATGTATGAACCAACATTAGTTCACACAACAGCATGCATTTAACACGTCTAAATTTTCTTGTAAAGCTTCTTTTACAATTTTAATGCATTTTCTTCTAAAAAAAGAATAAGATCATACACAAACAAAACCATTACAATCTCTAAAACCTTACCCTTGCACAACCTGATTTTCATAGTATATAGATAAAGGTACTTGCAAAGTATCACACCGTTGAAGTTTACCCTAACAATTAAAGAATATGCGATTCTTACATAGGCACCCAACACATGTATACAGATTAAAAAGTTAAAATCAAGCATCACATTTTAAATAAGTGCCGGCAAAAGTATTTTTTGTTATACTGCCACAAAATAAACAGGAAGAAGTTCATTGGAAACGCTTTATTTTTTTAGCATGCTAACCATCGCGATTATCATTTCGCGCACGCCATTGCGTTACCCTTTTCAATGGATGGAAACTTTCTTCCACGAATTCAGTCACGGCTTAGCATGTATATTAACCTTTGGTCGCATCCACCGAATAACACTTGAATTTAATGGCGCCGGTTGTTGCAGTACTTACGGCGGATGGCGTATACCCATCCTTCTTGCAGGCTATACAGGTGCAGTAACATGGGGCGCTGTTATTTACCTTGCAGGATGGAGCCTTTCTGTCAGTGAAGACATATTCTTACTGCAACTCCTTATGAGCGTTTTAACCGTTTCAACCATCTTCTGGGTCAGAAACCTTAAAACACTTTTTATCATTGCAATCATGATTTTAGTTTTTTGGCTCCCAACACTTTTACCAAATACGTCAATACCTGCATACGCCATCGAATTCTATGGCATTTATGTCGTTCAAAGCGCCATTACAGCACCTCTCGCGCTTATAGACGGCAAACATGTAGGCGACGGCGCAGACCTTGCGGACATAACCCTTATATTTCCTGAAGGCATCTGGATTGCCCTTTGGTTTATTTACGCATTGGCAACAACTTTCTGGCTATGGCAAATTACCATCCCTGCAAGTGAAAGGTTAACCGAATATATTCACTGGCTACCACTTTTATAAAAACTTGACGCCATTAACTCTAACGTATACATTACAAAAGATTTCAGCTCCTTACTTTGACTGAAGCCACATCAAATCCCTTTTTTCATGAAAAACACACGAGGAACTTTTATGCTCCAATCTTTAATCGCATGGTTCATAGCACTACCCTTACTTTGGTCCATTGTCGTAGGTACCGCCAGCTTCGCTGTTCTTTGCTGGATACTTTCCGCATGTATCATTGACCCTCGCGAATACCGCGAAGGCAAATGGCTTGGTAAAACAATCCGCGGGTTTATCTTCCTTTCCTTGATAGTAGGGCCTTTCTACATCATCTCAAGCTTAAGCAGCGATTTTACAATTTTATCGCTCAACATTACCGTTAAATCTCAATACATTGCAGCCCTTAGCTACTATGCCTTTGGTATTGTTTATATGCTGGTGCATTTGTATCGTCTCGATTCAAAAAACCGCAAAAACTTTGCTGAAAACAAAGAAAACTACAAAGTACAATACACAAAACGAGACCCCAACGGCCCATATGGAAACATGAGCTTTGTTGAATGGGTTTCAGAAACTGGCGTAAAAGGTAAAATTATGCCTTATGTGAATGAACTTAGTCGCCGCACCATCTTTTGGCCGTTCTTTCTATTTGAATCTACTGTACGCAAAGCATTAAGACTTCTTGGTGACCTTTACGATTACAGCCGTCGCTTCTTTGCGTGGGTTATTCGCTCAATGGCGAACACGTTAACCAACATTCAAAATGCACTGTGGAAAAAACACTTTGATGAAAGTGACTATGAAGTACAGCCACCAACACCACCTAAAGCAAAAAAACAATACTCAACAGAAACACCTGATATTGATAATATCATGAAGACTATCAATAAACAGGATCGATAACCAAAAACCACCCTCTTATCAGGGTGGTTTTTTATGTTTCTATTGACAAACTAGGTTCTTGGTATACAATCAAAAAAAGTAAGTTGAACCACCTATCTCTTTTTTACACTCAACACAGGAGAAACACATGTTTCGACTACTCTTTTTCATATGCATCGTCGCACTTATAACCTTCTTTATTTTTGGAAATTACAACGCAAAAAAAGAAGGTGCATCGCCTGCCAGCAAAGTCCTTTTTGGACTGGCATGGATACTAGGGTTCGTAATTCTTGCATTTTTTGTGCATAACAGCGAACAACTTGGCTTAACCATTGCCGCTGAAATTGGGCTCTTAATCACACATCTTATATGCGGCAGCGTAAACATTTTCATGCATTGGCACAATATAAACCGTGATGCCATAGCCTATGTAAATAAAAATAAAAAAGAGCTTGAATTCGACTTCAAAAACCGTCTCCAAAAGCAAGAAAACCTTTCATGGAATGAATGGCTTATAGCTGAAGAACTTCGCCCAACCGCTGCCGATAATATCAACATCCTTGCGGCACGTGGCATGTTTTGGTTTTGGTTTTTATTTGTATGGTTCCTAGAACTTTTATGGAACGTTGCAACAGGTACTGGTAAACGTATTTACAGTGTTTACCAAAGAATCACCCAAATTTATGGTAAAGCCTTAACAAAACAAAGTGACACCATGTGGGACGAAGAAAACAAGAAAAAATAACCTAAACCCTCGACAAATAAAAAGCCCTCAACTTGAGGGCTTTTTTTTCGTTACAAAAAACATCAGTACAAACTTTCATAAGGAATTGTAGGTGCTTTAAGCATATAATACCCATCATCAGAATCGGTCACATCAAGACGAATGTAAGCACTTCTTGCTTTGGGTAAAAAAGCGTCCATAGAAGGTGTGTCAATGAACGAAAACAATGTAAAATGTAGCTCACCCTCACCTCCAATACCAAGGTTTGGCAAAAGCTGATAATCGTTCCTGCGAACATCCACCAAACCTTGCAGCTCATAATGTTCTAGGTCCATATCATAATAGTGCAAAACAATAAGCACATGCTTAGGCACAAGCCAAATACCAGATGACAAACTACCTCTTACCGCAGTTTCAAAAGCCAAGCATAATTTTGACCTTGGCGCATCTGGGCTTTTATCCAGATGATCACATGCTGGATTTATATACTTTTCCCAGCGAATACTGCCGCAACCATGTTTACCAGCAACCTCAATGAGAGAGCGAATATGAACAGCAAAGTTATGCCGCACCCCATCACGAGAAGATGGTGTAAAAATGACAAATGAATTCGGCTTAAAGCGATCCATATGAGCAGGAACCACATCTAAGTTATATGACATAAAGCCCCCTAAAGAGATGAAACGCGGTTAATCGCAATCCGCTTACCAGCAAATGTTTCTTGAATTTTTGCATAACAAGAAAAAGGTAGAAAAACCGTTGTTATTTGAATCTTTCCGACAATAGAAGTTTGGCTTGGATAATCGGAAATATTACGCAAATCCGACGCATCACCTACGAAAGAAACAGAAGCCGACGGCACATTGATGTTAGAAAGCAGAATCTGCGCGTGAATGTTCTCACTCAACGCCAATTCAGCTTGTTTTAATTCATCACCCATGAAGCCAAGTTTAGCAGCCGCACAAGAGCGACCCAAACGAAACCATTTTACAAGCGGCGAGTTAAAAGACATGAAATGTCTCCTTAAAGGTCAAAAAAAACAAAAGATAAAAAGATAGACGTTTCAAAAAGAAACCTAAAAGATTAAGATGGCGAAGTCAAGCCCTTAAAAAAGAACAAAAAAAGCGCCCTAAGGCGCTTTAAAGATGCAAAAACTAAATTATAGTTTTTCCACTTGAACATAGTCCAATTCAATTGGCGTTGTACGGCCGAAGATTGAAACAGAAACTTTAAGCTTGCTGTTCACTTCGTCAACCTCTTCAACCAAGCCTTGGAATGTAGCAAATGGACCATCAAGAACGCGAATTTCCTGACCCACTTCAATATCCATAACTGGTTTTTCTTTCTCAACACCTTCTTCCATTTGCTTCAGCATACGCTCGGCTTCTGATTCAGAAATAGGCAATGGCTTACGGCCACTTTCAGCACCAACGAAACCAATAACGTGTGTCGTCCCTTTAATCAGAATCCACACTTCGTCTGTCATCTGCGCTTTAACCAAAACGTAACCTGGGTAGAATTTACGCTCAGATTTAACTTTTTGACCTTTTTTAACTTCAACAATCTGCTCAACAGGAATAACCACATCTTCAATTAGGTCATCTAAGCCTGTCATAATCGCCTGTTCTTTTACAGCCGCTTGAACACGTTTTTCGTAGTTGCTACGTGCTTGGATAACATACCAACGTGCACGTTTCTTTGGCTTTTTGCCTTTAGCTGTTGATTTTGCATCTTCAGAAGTTTCTGCAACAGGTGCGTTTACTTCAGCTGCAACTTCTTGCACTTGATCTTTATCTGTCATTTTACTTTACTCCAATAATCCATTCTACAATAGAACTTAAACCAAGGTCCACAAACCATAGGTACGCCCCTACAAAAAACGCCAAGAGTGTTACCCCTAGTGTCATCAATCTTGTTGAACGCATGTTCGGCCATGAAACCTTAGCTGTTTCTGCACGAACTTCACGTAAATAACGCATGACATTCATCGTTTTATATCCTTAATTTTAGTATTTATAACCTTTATCCCATTTACCTTCAGTTCCGTTTGAAACCAACTTGTAAACATCTGGCATTTTAATTTTGGTCCATTCATCGTAACCAAAACCTTTATCCATAACTTTTAAAACTGCGCCTAAAGGTGCGCCATGCGTACAAACCAAAATAGTTTCGCCAGCATGTTCCTTCGCAATTTTGTTCAGAGACTGCATAAAGCGCAATTGGCACTCACGCATTGACTCTGCCCCATTTTCAGAATACGTCAAGTCATCCCACATTTTTCGGGTCAATTCTTGAAACTCTACAGGGGATAATAAATCTCTTGTTGCAACAAGCTCTCTAAAGCCTTCATCCAACAGAACTGGCAAGTCAAGCTTTTCAGCTATGGGCTTCACAGTTGATATCGCACGCTTAAAAGGGCTTGAGTAAATAACCGTGATGCCTAAGTCGTTTAATTTAAACGCTAAATCACGTGCTTGAAGCCGACCTTCATCTGAAAGATCCCATGCTTCATTTTCAAGACCCGTCTCAGGAAGCGTTTCCGCTTGCCTTAGTAGGTACACAACTGTTTCAGCCATCGCTTTTTCGTCCTCTCATAAAGTGGCAGGGGTGGAGAGACTCGAACTCCCGGCACCTGGTTTTGGAGACCAGTGCTCTACCAACTGAGCTACACCCCTACATTCCAAAATGCGATTAAGGTGATGTATAATGCGATTTCACAAAAATATCAACCCTAAAAAAAGACCCCTAACTTTGGGCCTCATGAAAAGCATTATGCCACAAAGGAAATTCATGTAAAGAAAAAAGAGCGTAAACATACATTTACACTCTTTTATTTTCGTTTATTTTCGTTCATTTACAAATTCTACCGCGGTTTCTAGCAATGTGTTACGTAAACCTGGTTGGGTTACAACTTCAAAATGAACCGCGTCAATTTCAAGATCTTCCATTGAATTGTATGTACGGCTAACCTGCCAAGTGCCAGAACCCCAAACACCAACATACATTTCCAAAACATTTGAAATGCCGTCTTTTGGGCTACACAGAATATAGTGGCAAGTATCGCGTCGATACCAAATGGAAGCGTTTTTAGTTTCCATAAAAAGCCTCGGTTAAAGGGTAAAAAATAAAAGGAATGATTTGTATATTCAAACCCGAACTTAACACAAAGATTTTACAAAAAAAAGAACAGATGCATATTTTGTGACATGATTACAGCAAAAGACCATTAAAACTATTGGTATGCCTAGCCTTTACACAGCTCACCACACCTATAAACAAGCAAAGCATGCTAGGATGAATTTATGGAAATGCGGACAAATAAACAAAAATTAAAGTCAAAGGTTCAACCTTGCACTTTCGTGCGCCCTTATGAAAAAAACATAACAGCCAAAGCAGCTAAGTTTTCCTTACTTGCCCTACCCTTTATTTTGCTGCCCAATGCTTTTGCTCAAACGAATAGCGAAACCGTTTACAAAGAATCCTTTTCATTTATTTTAAACGATATTGAATTTAATGAGAACGCCACCGTTTATGGCACTGCCTTTACCGAAACACTTATTGGGCAATACAAAGGTAAAACCGTTGACCTAAAAGATCTGCAAAACATTGAAAACCAAATTAGTGCTTTTTACACCCAAGCCCTGAACATGAAGCAGGTTCAAATTATTGTTCAACTTCCACAAGGCAACAACGGCATTGTTAAAATAAAAATACATGAACCGAACAAAAGAATTCCAAAAGAAAAAATACAAGGCCCGAACATTGAAGCCGTTGCCTTTAGCGGGAATATCACCCTTGAACCCAACAGCATTTTAAGCATTGCCAATGCATATACACTAAAACCTTACAGCTTGGTTAATGGCTTAAACCTGCGTAAGGAACTGAAAAATTTATATTCAGAAAACGGTGTATCTGCCACCATTTCCATCCCAGAGTTTGACCCAATTACGGGTGATTTATACATTCACATTGAAGAAGGGTTTGTGGAAAAATTTATAGAACCTCCTGTAAATGCAATAAAAGAAATTAAACCTGTAGAAAAACCAAAACAACCCACAACACAA
>NZGE01000061.1 GCA_002689455.1 Magnetococcales bacterium
AATAAAATTATTTCAAGAATATAATTCATGATGCCGCGTTCAATCATCGCCTCTGTTGGGTTTTTAGGATTGTACATAATTTCTACCATTTCACCTGTTTTGCGGCTTGGACTTGATGTGCTGACCTTGCTTGTGTATTCTAATTTTTGTCCGTTTACTTCATAGGATATAATGGGGGCATAAGTGTATATTGTGCGACCATCAGATGACGTTGATCGGCCTTGTTTAAACGCAACAATTTTACCTGTAGTTGTTATGGCCTTTTGTGAGAATTGATACACATCATGTGTCCAGTACAAACTTCCGAATATCATTCCAAAGGCAATGGCATAATTAACAGGCATCCATTTTTTGAGCATGGCGTTATATTTACTCTGTTCGCTTTTGAAGCTTTCTGCGCCTAAAAATGTTTCTTCATCGGTAATGGGTTGGGTATTTTTTTCTAAGCTTTCAAAAAAACCCTTCTTTTTATCCATTTTTTGAAATTTTTCAGTGATGTTTTTTCCGTCAAATCTATTGAATATGCGAAATGCGAAATAAACCAAAAATACTAAAAGCAATAAAACGGATGTTATGCTTGTATCAACACTTGAAAAATAAACAAATGCTAAAATTACACTTATGATTAAACATAGAACTCCTAAAAGTAAAAAAGAGTTGTTTTTAACTTTTGCTTGGTTTGGGTTTTCAGTTCTATATCGAATTTTTTGTGGCGTTCCAATTGGTTTTGTTGTCATATTGCTGCTTGAAATACCACTGCGGCAAATACGTTCAATACCGTCTATTGCTGTAAATTTATAAACAGAAGCATACATCGCTTTTTTGCCGTTTTTAACCTGACCAATCAGTTCACCTATAACAATTTCTGTTTCTTTATCTAAAAAGCGGTGAGCTGCAATTAAGAATATGCCTACAATGAATAATGCAATAGCTGCAGCTGCCAGTGGTGTGTAATAAAACACATTAAATATTTCGGATAAGTTAGACATAGAACACCCCCTTGTTGTTATTATGTTCAATAACTTATACGTATTTTTATAAAATAACAACTGACAAAAAAGCTCTCTTATAAAAATAAGAGAGCTTTTAATATCGTTTCGCTAAACAATTTCACAAATAACGCTTGTTTTGCGTTTGTTTGTGCCTTTAACACGTACTTGAACAATCATTCCATTTTTGAAGACTTTTTTATGAGACTTTCCTTTTAAGGAGTGATCCTTTTTATTGAAAAGATAAAAATCGTCTTTCAAAAGTCGCATGGGAATAAAGGCATCTGCATTTGTTTCATTTAAACGCAGTTGAATACCTGAATTGGTGATTTGATATATCACGCCTTTGGTTGTTTCACCTATTTTGCGGTTATAACTCTCTACCAATGTTTCAGCTTGTGTAATGGGAATGGCTGTCATATAGCCTGATTCAATATTAAAGGATTTAAGTTTGATTTTTAATTTAGTGCCAATTTTTATCCGATTTTTTGTTTCGGAATTTACAAGGCTATTGCCATCTTTACCAAGCACATAAAAACCATCATTAAACCCAGAAAGTGCAACAGTTGCACGGCCAATGTCATTGTCAAAGCTCACCAGTAAGCCTGTGGCTTTTAAGGCGCCACCAGTGGTGTTCTTCTTGTGAATGGCCAGAACTTTAGCATCATAAATACCAGCTGTTGCATCATTACTATTGCCTGAAAGGCGCATGTAGTAAGATGTTGTTAACTGGTCATGTAATGTAAAACCGCTGTCTTTCGCACGGCGTTCCATGTTACTTAGATGTTCACATTGCTTCCGCAATTTTTGAAGGTTTACTTTGGTTCCAGCTTTACGCCAACCTGGTAATTTTAAACAACGGTAAAGTAACCGGTGAATAATAAGGTCGGGGTAACGGCGAATAGGCGATGTAAAATGTACATAGCCACCCAGTGCTAAACCAAAATGCCCTTTATTGTCGGGACAATAAAATGCCTTTTCATATGTACGTAAAAGTGAACGCTTAAATTGCGGACGAATACTTTCAGGGACGGCATGAACATAGTTCCATAGATCTTTTGGTGTTACAACACCATCATCAGAAAGTGGTGTTAAACCATAAAGGGACACAAGGTCATCTAAGTTTTCCAACTTTTTACCAGAAGGCGGTGCGTGGTAACGATTTACACAAAGTTCATTGTTTTCTTCTAAAATAAGAGAAGCAGAAACATTTGCTAAAATCATACACTCTTCAATCAGTTTATGACTATCCAAACTTCTGGGGTTTACCACTTGAACAGGGACACCATTTTCGAAGATGAATCTTGTATCATCACTATCCAGTTCAAAAGAATAGCGTTCCGCTTTCTTTTGACGTCTAATTTTATACAAGCGTTCAAGTTGCACCAAACTGTTCTGCACTTTGTGCGGAATGTTTGTTTTTTCGCCGTCCATATGGCGCTGTGCTTCTTCATAGGTTAAGCGTGCATGTGAATGAATGATAGATGCATTCACATATTTACGTTTAATGTTGCCTTTGCTATCCAGGTAAATATGCATGCTTAACGCCAAACGGTCTACATTGGGTTTTAAGGAACATAAACCATTGGATATTGCTTCAGGCAACATGGGAATACAAACTTCTGGGTAATAAACTGATGTACCGCGTAAGTAGGCATCTTTATCCAAAGGTGTGTTTTCATGAACGTAATACGCCACGTCAGCAATGGCAACAATCAGGTGAAAGCCATCTTTATGCCACCGTTCGCAAAAAACAGCGTCATCAAAGTCACGGCTTGTTACACCGTCAATTGTGCACAGCGGTTTGTTTCTTAAGTCTTCACGGCCTTTAAAATCGGCCTTGCTTGGCTCCTTAAGGCCATTTGCATACTTGAGTGAAGGAGGGGTGAAATTTTCAGGGATTTTAAACTTATTCAAGTTAAACTTGATAAGGTCAGCTAGCTTCATAAAGCCTCCGAGAGGGGGTTACTTCAAAAGAATTTGAAAGTGGGAAAAATTTAGGTGCTTCACAGTACATGTTAAAAAGTACTTTCGAATGGCATTAGATTGGCTTTTTGTATGCAATTTGTCAAGTTTAATTGATATAAAAAAGCGAATATAAGTTTCATTTTCCTTTGCGGAAATGTGTATAGTTGATGTACACTTTTTTATGGGCAAAATAGGTGTTTAAATCAATGTTTTTATTGAATAAAGTAATGGAAAGACAGCAAGGGTTTTTATTGTTTGCTGTGCTTTTATATGCTTTTTTTACACTGCTTGCATGCTCAAATCAGGCTGTCACACCTAAGTTGTCGGATATTCCCTTACATTCAAATAAAAAATATGTCAGCATAGAATCTCTTCAAGCCGAATTGAATGCCGAGGCTTTAAAACAAAATGAACAAAAAAGAAATTTGCTGAAAGAATAAATGAAAAAATTTGGTATTGGTATTTTAGGTGATAGTAAAATTGTAAAGCTATTGGCTGAACAAATTCAACATAGAGAAGACCAAGGCGACCCTGTGCACTTTGTGGCTTTGGCAGCTTCAAGCGACAAGGCGGATATGTTTAACCATTTGAATATGGCACTCGAAGCAGATGAAATTATTGAATCTGACACAGTGGACATTGTTGTTGTTTGTACAGAAGGTGTTATGAATGCTTACGATCAGGCACGTAAAGCCCTTGAATTTGGTAAGCACGTTGTCACCAATAATATGACAATGTTGGCGGCACATGGTGAAAAGCTGTGGCGTTTGGCGGAAGATAAAAACGTACATTTGCGTTTTGAAGCTTGTGCAATGGGTTCAGTACCAGTTTTTGAAAATATTTTCACCCATTTTAAAGGGCAAGACATTCAGCGTTTGTATGGCACATTAAATGCCACTTGTAACTTTGCTTTAATGCGCATGAAAGATAAAGGCGAAAAACTTACAGACGCTTTAAGCGATGCGATTGAATTAGGTTACGCCGAAAAAGACCCAAACGTAGATATTTCAGGTAAAGACAGTTTATTTAAAATGGCTTTGTTGCACACCAGCGCTTTTGGTGAGTGGTTAAATGTAGGACAAAAACCAAGCGATAGTTTAGAAGGTTTAGAACCTGTTGACATTCAGCTTTGTCAAAAATTGGCTATGAATATTAAATTATTGGCGCAAAGTAATGGGCATGACATTAGCGTTGCTCCAACCTTATTTGAAGAATATACCCAAATGGGCAATACCACAGGAACGCTTACAGGTTTGGTGATAGAATCCACTGAATCAGGGCCTATTTTCTTTTGTGGTCACGCAGCCGATTATGACTCTATCGCCAGTGCTATGCTAAGCGATAGTATGAAAATTGCCTTTGGACACAAACCTTGGAAAATTACAAAACAAAAACCAACAGCCTCCCGTGAAAAAATGGGGGCTTACTATATTCGTGTGATGGAGCCCGATAGCGATAAAATTTTAAATGCCAACCATTTGCATGTATTAGAATCCCAAAATATGGAAATTCAAGGGCAAAATTACATTGCATATATTGTGGAAACAGGCATGCCTAAAAATGAGCTCTCAAACTTTTTAAAGCATGGTCATTTAAGCCATAGTTATTATCTTATGAATGTATTTAAGGATTAAAACATGCAAATGAACACAGTTAAAACTTCCGATACAACAGCTATTATGCCGTTAGGCGTCGATAAAATGACCCGTAGCGTGGTGATTGAAATGGTGCGTGTGACCGAGGCTGCCGCAATGGCTTCGGCTAAACACCAAGGGCGTGGCGATAAAATTGCCGTAGATGCTGCCGCAGTGGAAGCCATGCGTGACGTGTTAAATAGCATGGATATTTGTGGCACTGTGGTGATTGGAGAAGGCGAAAAAGATGAAGCGCCCATGCTGTATGAAGGCGAAGTTGTTGGTTCAAAAAAAGGGCGTGAATATGGCCCTAAACTAGACATTGCGGTAGACCCTGTTGACGGTACAACCATTGTTGCCGAAGGAACTGAAAATGCCATTAGTGTGATTGCTTTAAGTGAAAATGGTCAGTTTTTAAAAGCGCCAGATGCTTGGTATATGCAAAAATTAGCGATGGGCCCAAAGTTTGATGTCTCAAAATTTAGCTTGGATATGTCGACGGCACAAATGATTCAAGAAGCCGCACAGCAAAAAGGCACAAAACCTGAAAATATTGTGGTATGTGTATTAAAGCGCCCAAGACATGATGTACTTATTTCAGAAATTCGTGCAGCAGGCGCACGTATTAAATTAATTGGCGACGGTGACGTTGCAGGGGCTATTGCCACTTGCTTTGAAACAAGCGGTGTGGACCTATTAATGGGGCAAGGCGGCTCACCAGAAGGTGTCATCGCTGCTGCTGCTTTAAAATGTTTGGGCGGCCATATTTTGGGTCGTTTGCACTTTAATGATGAAGCTTCAAAGCAAAAAGCTGTTGCCGAGGGGCTTGAAAATCCAGAAAAAGTATATACAACTGATGAGATGGCTGGTGGTGAAGTAATCTTTGCGGCCACTGGCGTGACAAATGGAACCATGCTGAAAGGTATTCACAGTGCACCAGGGGGCAAAATAACGCACAGCGTTGTAATGCGCTCAAAAACAGGCACTGTAAGGTGGATTGAAGCATTCCATAAAGATAAATAAGGTTATAAAACACAATGACTCAAGAATTTATTTACAATGCCTTTGTGGTAGAAACAGAAAAAACAGGTGGTAATCCAGCACATATTTACCTCGATGCAGATGATTTGTCGGAAGATGATATGAAGGCACTTGCTGAAAAATCGGAATATAAGGACGTTGTGTTTGTGCGTAAACCAACAATTGCACGTGCGCATTATAAATTAGATTATTACATGGCAGGTGAACGCACTTTAATTAGTGGGCATCCAACCATTGCAGCATTTGCTTGTATGCACGACAAGCTTAACCTTGAAGAAGGTGCATATTCTATTGAGCTTATGAACGGTCGCGTGGTTTATGTGGCTTACAAAGAAGGTAAAGTTTACCTTGAACAAGAACACCCTGTTTATGAAGAACCAGCCATGGCAGATATTATGGCCATTATGGACGCAACAGGTGTAACACTTGCCGACCTTATTCCAAACCATATGCCAATGTTGGTTTCTGCAACCAATAAGTCTATGGTTGTGGGTGTTAAAACAATGGATAAATTAAAAGCCATAAGCCCAAACTTCGATAAATTGAAAAATATTTCTGATGAACTTGAAGTGATTGGTTTTATTTTTTACACACCAGAAGTGGTGAATGAAGGCAGTGATTTTTCAACACGTGTATTTGCGCCAGCAGTGGGTGTGGATGAAGATAGTGCATCAGGCACATTAGCAGGTGCTTTAGCTTGTTATATTTATGACCTGCAAGAGTCCGAGCAAGATACCTTTGCAATTGAACAAGGTTATTTAATGGACCCACCACAGCCAAGTTTTGTAAAAGTTTACATGGAAACGGAGTCACGTAAGTTTTTAGGGCCTCGTGTCGGTGGTCAAGCCAGGGAAGCTTAATTTTTAGTATGAACATAAATAAAAAGCGGCTGTTGGCCGCTTTTTATTTATTCTGTAACGGTTTCACTCACGTCTTCAACATAAACTTCTAATTCACCATTTTGAAGTTTACGATTGTAATCTTCAATTTCAAGAAGCTGTTTACGAAGTTCCATAATTTCTTTGTCTTTGTTTTCCAACTTGTCTTCGAGTTGGTTGATGATTTCGCCTTTGGCTTCGCCTGTGTCGTAAATTTTACGATTTTTTTCGTAGAATTTTTCTTCAACATAAATATCACGCGGTTTTATTTCGATGGGTTCTTGCCCTGTAACAATGCGCTTTAAAAACCGAGCCAACTCGGCGCGGCTGTCCTTAATAGGACGTGAAATAATGATTCCTGAATCAATAGGTTTCTGAATAATGGCTTCTTGTATGGTTTCACCACCCCCACTTTTAATGATCATTTTTTTACCTACGTTTAACTTTGTAAGTGTATAAAAATATTCACGTGCTGCTTGGGTCATTTGAATGTGAACTTGATATTCACTGGTTTCAATTTTTTCAATTTTGTCGGGCGAAAGTACAAAAACAAGAGTTTCATTTTCATATTTTACATGGCCTGGGCCTGTTATTTCAGGGGCATAAACACGCTGAGCATGTGCGTTATATGCCCCTAAAGTTAATGCTAGTACCAAAATCCAAAATTGCATGTTTACTCCACTGTTACGGACTTCGCCAAGTTTCTTGGTTGGTCCACATCGGTTCCTTTTAAAACAGCTGTGTGGTAAGCCAACAGTTGCATAGGCAAGCTGTAAAGAATAGGTGCAATAAACTCAGGAATATCAGGCAGTGTTATCACACGTCTTGTGTCATTTTCACCTGCTTTTTCCTTGCCTTTATAATCGGTAAATAATACCACTTCACCTTTTCTGGCTTCCACTTCTTTCAAGTTTGAAAGTGTCTTTTCAAATAGTTTATCATAAGGGGACGCAAATACAACTGGAACAGACTTTTCAATAAGTGCAATAGGGCCGTGCTTCATTTCACCTGCGGCTAATCCTTCAGAGTGAATGTAAGAAATTTCTTTGAGCTTTAAGGCGCCTTCTAAAGCCAGTGGATACATAATGTCACGTCCAAGGTAAAGGCTGCTACTTGCGCCAACAAATGTTTCTGCCACTTGTTTACATTGTTCACTTAGGGCGTCTAAAATATTCATACGGTTTGGAAGTTCTTTTAACGCTTTTAAAAGGTCTAATTGTTCTTCTTTGCGCATCAACCCTTTTTGTTCTGCAATTTTAAGTGTTAAAAGGGCAAGAACTGTAAGCTGTGTTGTAAATGCTTTGGTTGAAGCAACGCTAATCTCTGGGCCAGCGTGGGTGTAAAAGCTAACGTCGGCTTCACGGTCAATTGAGCTTTCAGGCACATTAACAACAGCAATGACATGTTGGCCCGATTGCTTAATGTGTTCTAGTGCTGCAAGGGAGTCGGCCGTTTCACCACTTTGAGAAATAAGCAGGGTTACACCACCTTTGGTAAGAGGTGGGTTTCTGTAACGGAACTCTGAAGCTACATCCACGTTTACAGGAATACGTGTGTAACGTTCCAGCCAATATTTACCAACCATACCAGCATGCCAACTTGTGCCACATGCCACAATGGTAATTTGCGGAACAGTTGCAAGGTCTATTGGTAAATCTGGAATGACAATATCTTGCAGGTCTTCGCTTAGGTATGCACTTAATGTTTTAGAAATAACGTCAGGTTGTTCGTAAATTTCCTTCAGCATATAATGTGGGTAGTTCCCCTTAGATGCTGTTTCACTGTTCATGTCTAGCGTTTTGATAGAGCGTTCAATTAAACCGCCTTCTGGGTTATAAATTTTAACTGTATCAGCCGTTAAAACTGCAATATCATCATTTTCTAGGAAAATAAAATTGTTTGTGTATGCGGATAACGCAATTGGGTCTGAACCAATGTAGTTGCGGCCTTCGCCAACACCAATGACAAGTGGGGCACTGCGTCTTGTTGCAATTAAAATGTTTTCATTGCTTTCAAAAAGTGCGCCAAATGCAAATGCACCTTCGGCTTCTTTAACGGTTTCAATAACGGCATCTAGCTCTGTTTTACCTTCTTTAATGTGCTTGGAAATAAGTGCAGGTAAAGTTTCACTGTCGGTTTCTGAATAAAAATTTAAACCCTGTTGTTTTAGGTCGGCTTTAATTTGTAGGTAGTTTTCAATAATACCATTGTGAACAACGGCCACAGGTTCGGCTGTGTGTGGGTGTGCATTCAATTCTGTTGGTTCACCGTGTGTTGCCCAACGTGTGTGACCAATAGCCACCTTTTTACCTTCTTCAAAAGGTTGTGCCTGTAGAAGAGATTCTAAGTTTTTAAGTTTACCAACAGCTTTGCGTACAGTAACGCTTTTACCGTTTAGTGTTGCAATACCTGCACTGTCATAGCCACGGTATTCAAGGCGTTTTAAGCCTTCCAATACATCGTTTGTTGCTGTGGTTGAACCAATTACGCCAACAATTCCACACATATCTTTATAAACCTTTTGATCGTTTTAATTAAATTTCTGATTCACGTTTTTGCTTTGCAGGGCGAATATAATCCTCCCTATCTAAGCGGTTTACCTTGCTGACAACAAGCGTGCCTGCAAGCACATCTTTAGTGATGATGCTATTGGCAGCCGTAGTTGCACCTTTACCAATTTTAACAGGTGAAACAATGGTTGTGTTTGAACCAATAAACACATTGTCATCCACTGTTGTTGTGTGTTTTGCCGCACCGTCGTAGTTTGCAAACACTGTTCCAGCACCAATATTTACTTCATTTCCAATAACAGCATCGCCAATATAAGAAAGGTGTCCAGCACTTGTTTTATAGCCAATTTTAGATTTTTTAACTTCTACAAAAGAGCCTACTTTAGCACAGTCACCAATGTCGCTGTCTTTGCGTAGCCTTGCAAATGGGCCAACAGTTGCTTTGTGGCCAATTTCTGCGCCAACAAGGTGTGAAAATGATAAAACTTGAGCTGTATCGTTAATGTAAGTGTCTTCAATGTAGCAGTTACCTTCCACATAAACACTGTTTTCAAGGCGTACACCTTTACCAAATTGAACATTAGGGCCCAGTTCGCAGTCTGCACCAATTTTAGTGTCATAGCTAAAGAAAACGCTTTGTGGGTCAATCATTGTGACGCCGTGGTCCATGTAATAGTCGCGCAAAGCATTTTGGTATAAATCTTCGGCATATGAAAGTTGTTGGCGTGAGTTTACACCGCCTAAAGCTTCTGCGTTTTCAGCTGTAAATGTTCCAACGTTTAAGCCTTCTTTAAGTCCAATGGCTACAATGTCTGTAATGTAAAATTCGCCTTGAGAGTTGTTGTCGCCAATTTTTCGAAGTAGGTCGAATAAAACTTTGCTTTTTGCAATGTAAATGCCCGTATTAATTTCATCAATTTGGCGTTCCATATCATTGGCATCTTTGTGCTCAACAATGGCACGCACTTCGTCGGTTTCTTCATCACGTACAACACGGCCTAGACCTGTTGGGTCGTCAACAAAAGCGCTTACAAATGTAACATCATTGTTTTGTGACTTGTGTGATGTTACAAAGCGTTCAACAACTTCACCTGTCAGCAAAGGAACATCACCACATAAAATAAGGATATCACCATCAAAGTTTGTGAATTCATCTTCACAGGCAAGAACAGCGTGGGCAGTTCCGAGCTGTTCTTTTTGTTCAACACAAACACTGTTGTGATGGCTGTGGTTGTTCGTTACATATTCTTGAACTTCAGCGTGCGAGTAAACAACAACTGTTTTTTCAGGTGAAACCGCAAGCCCTGCATGAATAACATGCCCAAGCATTTCACGGCCTGCAACTTTATGTAAAACTTTTGGGGTTTTTGACTTCATTCTTGTGCCTTTGCCAGCTGCTAAAACAATAACAGATTGACCCTGCTTCACAACATTCGAATTCATGGCGTTTACGCACGCTCCTTATTTGTTTTTAAAAAAGTACAGCGCATCATAATCTAATTGTTGTAATTTGTGAAGGGTTACAGTTTGTTTGCTTACTTAAAAAGGAATAAAAGCAAATATTTTAGGGCCTTTAACGGTGTTATGTTCTATCCACGCAAGGGCTAAGATGAGTTGAATTGTAAAAAGAATCCACATGGGGATATAGAATTGCTTTTTAGACGTTTTGTGGTTAAACACAATGCGCCCAATAAAAATACCAGGGAAGGCGCCGACAAGGCCCATCATCAAAAAGGTTGATTCAGGGGTGCGGCTCCACCCCATTTTGGCACGTAGTTTGTCCTTACCAAACATTAAAAATTCAAATAAATTAACCACAATGAACCACCACGCAATAAAAGGCATAACAAATTTATCATTTACAACGTAGGTTACAATTCCACAAAACACCAAGTGGATGCAAAGGGAGCGTATTTTTGTTGAGTTGGTTAATAAATTAATCATGAGGCTTATTTTAACATATCTGATTTTTTGTACCTAGTGATTGTTTGACAATTTTATGTGCTTGATATAATTTACTGTTTGTCAGTACACCTTTTCTTTTTACTCTTCTTTCGAGGCTATAATCTTATGAATAAACGTCATGCTGCAATTTTTAAAGCCGCTAGAATAAAAGATGTTTTAACAAGGCCTTTCTTAGTGAAAGTCTGTTCTTCTACAGGCGAAGTGAATATGCAATTTGCATTTAACTGTAATGGCTTGTCCTATAGTTTAGATGTGTGCTATGGCTATGAAGGCTCTTTTTCAGGTTCTGTAAGTACAGTCAAGGCTAGGAATGCAGGTGAAAGCGTAAGTCTTGCGGACTTTGTGTCAGATGATTCTGGCTATTGGGAGTTTCAGTCAGTGAATTGGGCTTCTTATCAAGCTAAAAAAGGTGCCATTTATACACTCTTTCAAGAAATGAACTTTAATCATGTGCAAGGCATGCCTTTGAATGCATCGGGCGATCCCGATTTGATTGCAGAAATTGCAATACGCATTGGCATGCTGAATGCTCAAATGTTTTAAATAACGAGACAAAAAAGCCCTCTTTTGAGGGCTTTTTTATTGTTTGAACGAATTTAACATTTGAGGTTACGCTTCCTTCGGTGCATAACCTCGGCTGTTACCGTTTTGAGGTTACACTTCCTTTGGCGCATAACCTCGGCGCATTGTGTTTTCAGTAATGCTGCGCGGTTCAAGGAAGTTGAGCAGATAGTCTGGCCCGCCCGCTTTTGTACCTGTACCAGAAAGCCCAGCACCACCAAACGGTTGGCGGCCAACAATCGCACCTGTTGAGCCACGGTTGATGTATAAGTTACCAACTTTAAAGTGTTCACGTGCATATTCAATGCTTTTTGGGTTACGTGTGTAAATAGCGCCTGTTAACGCATAGTCGCTATCGGTTGCCATTTGCACAGCTTCTTCAAGGTTTTTAGCTTTGTAAACGGCTAAAACAGGGCCGAAAACTTCATCGGTTGTCAGTTTTGATCCTTTTTTGAGGTCGCTGAAAACGCTTGGCGTTACAAAATAACCGTTTGCTTGTGCTTTAGGTGCTTCTGCTAAAAGTTTACCATCTTTTTGTCCAATTTTAATGTAGTCTTGGCATTTGTTGAAGGCGTCTTCGTCAATTACAGCACCTACGTCATGTTTAGGGTCATTTGTTGGGCCAACACGCAAACCTTCCACCATTTCTTTAAGGCGGTGGGTAAAGTTTTCATATGCACCTTCAAGGACAATAACACGTGAACACGCTGAACATTTTTGACCTTGGAAACCAAAAGCGCTGTGAACCACACCAGGTACAGCTTCGTCAGGGTCGGCACTGGTGTCAACGATAATGGCGTTTTTACCACCCATTTCAATTACGCAATTTTTAACATGCTTTTGTCCTTCATGAACGGTGGCAGCTTCTTTTAAAATGTTTAAACCAACTTCACGTGACCCTGTGAAAGCAATCATATTTACATCTTTATTGGAAACCATTTCAGCTCCCACAACTTCACCCTTACCAGGCAAGAAGTGCAACGCATCTTTTGGAACACCTGCTTCGTGAAGAATGTTTACCATCATATCCCCGTGGGCTGATGTTTGCTCGGCTGGTTTGTATAAAACGGTATTGCCCGTGATAAGCGCAGCCACGGTCATGCCAACGCTAATTGCAAATGGGAAGTTCCAAGGTGCAATGACGCTTACAACCCCTTTCGGTTCGTAAATGGTGTTGTTGGCTTCACCCCATAGACTTATAGGTTGGAATTTATCGTTCAGTTCACGAATTTGCTTGGCGTAATAACGCATAAAGTCAATCGCTTCTGTAATATCAGCATCGGCATGGTGCCAGTCTTTTCCAGCTTCTAAAATTTGTAAGCCGAAAAGCTCGTCCCATTTATTTTCAACAATGGTCGCCGCTTTTTCAATGATATCTGCACGTTTATTATGGCCAAGGTTACGCCAGCTATTAAAGGCTGCCTTTGCTTTTTGAACCGCTTCTTGCGTGTCTTTAAGGGTTGTACAATTTACATTTGTAATCAGTAAGTCTTTTTGCCAAGGGCAGTAGTGTTCTAGCTTTTCTTTGCCTTTGCCCACGGTGTAAGGTAGGTTTTTCTCAACCATTTCCACAGCCGATTTGGCACGTTCACGGTTAAAATGAAGTGAAAAGTCTTTGTCTGGTGCGTTTAGAAACTCAGCTTCACCTTCTGGGTGCATATGCGCAAGGTCAGAAAATTGTGGTGCGCGTAAAAGCTCATGGGAGCCCACTTCACCGCCAGAGCTTAAGCGTAGGAAGGACTGATTGGCTGTATTTTCAAGAAGTCGACGCACTAAGTAGCTCATCCCTGGGATAAATTCACCCACTGGGCAATATTGACGTACGCGGAAGCCCATGTGCTTTAAAGCGTCGCGGTAGTTGTCGGCCATACCAAATAAAGCTTGAAATTCAAGGTCACCTTTATTCAATCCATATTTTTCACCCATGGCTAAAGCGAAAGCTAGGCTTCGTGCATTGTGTGACCCAATGGCAGGGCGCACCAATGGAAAGGCTTTAATAAGCATTTCGGTGAGCTTTTCATAATTTGCATCGGTATCTTCTTTAATATCGAACACAGGGCAGGGCCAGTTTTGTTGTTCGGCGTGGGCTTGTTCATAGTCCCAATAAGCACCTTTAACAAGGCGAATGCCAAAAGGTGTTTTACGTTTTTTAGCAAAGTTTATGAGGCGTTCTAAAACGTCTTCACCCGACCTTAGGTAGGCTTGGCAAACAATGCCAATATGTGGGTAATTACGGAATTTTTCGTCCATAAGAACTGTTTCAAAAACATCAAGTGTAAGCGGTAACAGTTCAAATTGTTCCATGTCCACGTTAATGAATGTGTCGTATGTTACGGCAAGGTCTAGTAATTTTGAAAAGCGTTCAATAAGTGCAGCTTTACTGTCTTCGTATGAGGTTGCCGATGTGTGTTCATATAAAGCTGAAAGTTTAACAGATACGTTGGCACGCACGGTTTTGTCAATTTTGTCTTCTTCTGGGTATGAAGCTTCACCCCATGTATTCGCAGCTGTGGAAATTTTGGTGATGGCATCAATGTAGGCATTCATAAAGTCTTCAGCTTCACTTTTAGAAACAACGGCTTCACCTAAAATATCAATAGAGCAAGCAATGCCTTTTTTGTGTAGCTTTTCGAATGCTTCAATGCCTTCTTCAATGTTTCGACCTGCAATAAATCCTTTAGCCATGCTTTCAATGTTTTTGCGGCCAAGAGGGGCAATGATTTTTGCAAGTAAGCCACCTGAAGGAATACCCTTTCCTAAAAAACTGGCCGCACCTTCGGCATCATTAAAATAGGCTTTCAGGTGGGTTACAAAGTCGGTATCATTTTTAAGGGTTGGTGCAACATCGGTAAAACGCAGGGAAGCAACACGGAATGATTCATTGTCCATCATGGTGTTAATCATGCTTTGGCTCCAATTACTTAAATTAAGAACACCAAGGTTTGAGCTGGTGTGGCTCATAATTTGTTTGCCAAGCTCTTGAATACGTTGTTCAACGTGCATAGGGTTTTCCCTTTCTTGTTTTTATGTTGCTAAAATACGGTAAATCACAGGTATAGGTTAGGTCAAGCGAAGTGTGAAATGAATTGTATTTGTTTAGGGTTATGAATATAGCTGTTTTTATGAAAGTGTGGCTATATTGCCAACAGGGCTTCTGTGAATGTACCTTAAATGTAAGGAATTGCCCAGCACAACGTTGCGGTGGACACGCTGTTTAGGATACTTTAAATTAAGCGTAAATTTTATAGAGAAAAAGATGAAATTATTAAACTTACAGGTTTTGATTGCGATGATGTTGGTGGCACCCATGGCTGGTGCACAGACAGCTTTGATGAGTGAAGATGAAGCTTTGAAGAATTTTAAAGAAGCCGCTAAACTTTACCGTCAAGATGAGGGAAGCGTTGAAGAACCGGCTTTGGCTGAAGATGAAATGTTGGAAGATGAACTTTCCGACGAAGATGCGGATTTAGCTGTTGAAAATGATGATTCAATGGAAGATGATTCGGAAGATGAAGTAAAAGATCCTTCTGTCATTGATCAATCAGAAATTGATGCATACAACTATGTCACTGCAGACCAATACGCTCCAATTGAAGATATTATTGTTGCAGTGAATCTAGAAAATAAAACACTGGAACAGGTTGTTGGTCACATTGTGGAAGAAGCACGTGATGAGGCAGGCGAATGGGAAGTTAAATGGCGTGTGAGTGCTGAGAATAATTACATTTTAAATGAACGCGTGAATTTAATTGCAGAAACAAGTTTAAGCGAGTTTATGTCTTACCTTGTGGACAGGGTGAATAACATGACAGGCATACAGTTGTTCGTAACTGTATTTGACAAGTCACGAATTATAGTAATATCGGATACCTACTACTGATGAAAAATTTTACAAATAGATTTCTAGGCATTTCAATGGCATTGGTTTTAAGTGCTTGTAGCACTTATTATGCTGATGAAGTTCAACCTATGTCAGATCATGAGCTGAAAGAATACAGCATGTTGAAACCACAAAGCACGATGCGAGATGGTATTTTTCACATGCAACGTATTGGTTCACAAAATACAGTATTGGTTGAAGACCGAATTGAATTAAAACGCCCAGATTTACCACCATTTGACGTGGCTTACATTTCCCGAAATGTGGAAAGTATTTTACTTGAACTTGCAAACGCTGCAGGTGAATCAATTGTTATACCACAAGGTGTGCGTAACCGTACGGTAACAGTTGTGCATAGCGGCGCTGACTTTCAAGAAATGCTAGACATTATTCTTTCTAAAATTGGTTACCACTATAACTATGTGAACGGTGTTTGGTATGTAACACGTTTCCCAGTACGCACATATGCACTTGAAGTAGGTCAAAGTGAACGTGGTGGTAGTATTGTTTCTATGAACGAGTTTTCACCTGAAGTTTCTGAAAACGCAGCTACGAAATTTACATCGGACGAACTTGACACAAAATATACAGATGATATGTGGACACAGGTTGAAGAAGCTGTAACAGACCTTATTCAAGTAGGGAACATTGCAGCATCAGAAGGTGGTTCGTCTGCATCTGGTGGTGTCAACACTCAAGGTCGTTTCTTAACACCTGATGAAGCAGCAAATACTGAAGATGATGAAGCTTCAAGTGCTGAAGACTTATTTGGAACTTTAACTGAAACAGGTGGCTTAGCGCCAAGCAGATTAGATACGGTGGATACACAAGACCACCTTCAACCAGAAGAAAAAGCCGAGCCTTGGTTTAAGGTAACAAAAAGTGCAGGGCTTTTAACAGTGCGTGCCGCACCTGAAGCACACAGACTGATTGAAGAATACCTTGAGCAAGTGCAAGCAAATGCATTGAAGCAAGTGTTTGTTGAAATGCGTATTATTGCTGTTGTGAAAGATAAAATAACAGACCATGGAACAGACTGGGAAAAGTCTGGCTTACAAATTGATGATGCTTTGGCAAGTGTTGGTTTCTCACCTGTTACAGCGCTCAGCAGTTTAACAGCACAAGGTGGTGTGTTAAGTGCATCCACACCAAATGGTGACCTTGGTTTTGTTTATCAGGCACTTTCACAAATTGGTAGCGTGCACACAGTAACAAGTCCAAGTGTTATTGCACGTAACAACCAGCTTTCACGTGTGAGTTTAACACGTCAGTTGGGCTATGCTGAAACTGAAGTTGAACAAAACACAACATCAGGCGGTGACGTTGTAATTGGTACACGTACAGATAACCCTAAATATAAAAATGCGGGTACAGTGTTAAGTGTGTTCCCATACATTGGTAAAAGCAAAGTTCAAATTCGTGTTCGCCTAAGTATTTCAAGCAAAAGCGGTGATACAGCGATTTCAACACGTGTAGGTGATGACGATGCAATTACAAACCTTGTACCAGAACTTACAACAAACGTTATTGACCAAGACTTGGTGCTTGAATACGGTCGTGCTTATGTTATTTCAAAAGTAATTGAAAGTAACAAAAATGCAGAGCGTGACTATATTCCAGGCCTTGCAGATATTCCAGCCTTTGGCGAATTAATGCAACGTAATAACAATAGTCAAGAAGATACAGAGTTCGTGGTCTTGCTCCGCGTCTCAAGAAGCTAACCAAAGGAGGCGCCAATCAGGCGCCTTTTTTAATATGAATATAAAGGAATAACGTATGCGTCCAATACTCAAGCAAGGCGATACAATTATGATTATCTCACCGGCATGGTTTCGTGGCGAAGAAAGAACATATCCAATGGAGTCCTTTTTATCGGACCTTGGATTTGAAGTTGAAACACATCCACAGTGTTTTGAAAAATGGGGGCAGTTTGCAGGGACAGTTGAAGAACGTGTGACAGCCATTCATGAAGCATTTATGGATGAAACTATCCAAGGAATTATTTGTGCAGGTGGTGGTTATGGTTGTTTACAGCTTTTAGAATATATTGACTATGATATTGTGAAGCAAAACCCTAAGGTGTTTATGGGGTACAGTGATGTTACAGCCCTTTTAGGTGCGTTTTATGCAAAAACAGGTTTAATTGGTTATCACGGACCAATGGGATGTTGCATGACTGATAAGGAAAACCCTGAAACAACATTGGCAATGCAAAATACTTTGTTTAATAGGAAAAGTGAAATTGATTTAAAAGGGACCTGTATAGTAAAAGGCAATGCCAAAGGTGTTTTATTAGGTGGTAACATGACGGTGTTTGACCAATTGATTGGCACAGAATATATGCCGCAAGCAGAAGATGTGATTTTGTTTTTAGAAGATACAACAGACGAAAAAATAAATGAACTGGATAAAAAATTGCTACACTTGAAACACAGTGGTTTCTTAAAGCAAGTTACAGGGGTTATTCTAGGGGAGTTTGATAAACTGCAAGACAATAAAATGCCATTTGGCCAAAATACCAAACAACTTATTGAAAGGTATTTACCCAATACTCCATCGGTAATGAATGTAAAATGTGGGCATGAAGATACTTTACTTACATTCCCTTATGGTGCACAAGTTACCTTAAACGTGGGTGCAGAAAATAAATTGATATTAACGCAATAAAAAAAGCCCTCAACTGAGGGCTTTTCGTTATATGCTTCGCTGTATGTTTAATAGCAAATACGGTTGCTTAATACCTTAAAATATTGCAAATACAGTTCTAAGGTTAATTTGTACCCATTTACCAGTGTATTTGCGTAATGCCGCGCTTTATTTCCTTCACGTATGTGAGCCTGGTTTACAGTGCTACCATAACGCCATTGGTCAGAAATCGCATGTTCTTTGTCGGCAATTTCATTATAGTAGGCGTAGGCATCTTCAATATATTCATAACTATGCATAAGTGATAACACGTACTCTATATCATAAATATATTCTCGTGCTTTTTTTACTTCCTTTTTACATGCTCTCTTTTTTTGCTTGCCTTTTGTGATGTGCCATAACATTGTTTTTAGGGCGCTTAAATCATCTGGCGCTTCAATGTGGTTCATTAAATTCTGCTGAAATTCAATTTCGTGGCGTAGAATTTTTAATGTGAGTTGCAGTTGTTCTTTATGGGTTATAGTATCTATATTCACGGCCATGAGCTTATGAAAAATATCAGGTGCATTGTCATAACGGTTACGTGAAGTGTTGTAGCATCCCCTTGCCCCATCGTCAGAAATTATGTCGCGTAGGGTGTGTTTTGGGTTCATAAATGGCATAAATGCTCCTTATTTAGCAACAAGTTGAATCTCTTTCGGCTTTTTCTGCCAAAAGTTCTTTTACTTGTGCTTTAAGTTCAGCTATTTCTTGGGCTTGTTGTTTTAGCCTTCGTTCGTTTGCAAATGATCTTTCCATGAGTTGCTCTTGCCAACTTGAACTTGAAAAGCTACCAGAACTGCCAAAACAGGTTCTTTCTTGTAGGGGGTGTTTGGGATTCATAAATCGCATAAATGCTCCTTACTTTTGAAGAGTTTGAATATAAACGGGCCCATATTTCTCCACCATTTGCTTACAAAAACCCATGTCAGCCTTTAAATTATCGGCTAATTTTTGCCAGTTTTTTTGGTTGGTTATATGCGCATTGTAAGTATGAAGGTCAAAATAAATGGGGTTAATTTGGCTTTCGGCCTGCTGTTCACACAGTTTGGCCTGTTGTTCAAGGGATGTTATGGCTGTGTCAACGGTTTCATATTCACCAAGGGCTATTAGTGTTTTTTTGAGCCGTGCCTCAATTTGTGCATAAGTTAAAAATTCAGGTTCATAACCTGTTTGCTTTAAATTTTGCATCATGGCAATGGCACGCGCAATGTATTCTTGGTCATTCTTCGTATCAAAAAATTTGCATAATTGACTTTGAATGTTACTTGAAGCGGCTGAAGGCATGCCTGCGCCACCATCGGTAAAAATCTCTTCCATAAACAGAGTTGAAAGTTTAAACATGGAAATAAGGCTCCAGTAAAAAAGAAAAGGTGAGTGTATAATCAGCCTTATTGTATACATATTATTTTGTTTAGCAAGGGTTTTAGCCTGTTTTTTTTGAATAAAATTTATTGCAAGGTTCCATAAGTAAATGAAAGGAAGGTTGCCTTCTTATAAATTATGAAATTTAAAGCAGAGAGAATGGATAAAATAAAGCAAGAGCATATCCTAGAGGTTGAAGCGGAAACCGTAGAAGTTGAAGTGGTTGTACAACAACCCTACGAAGAAATGGCTGAAGTTAAAAGCCATACGTCTTATGCACATCATGAATATTATGGTGATGGTTATACAGCGCCAGAGCTACCTCAGGCCCGCAAACCTTATGAGTCAAGCAAGGCACGCATGTGGCTTGTTGTAAGCTCTATGAGCTTGTTGGCTGTAACCATGGCTGTTGTTCAAAATGTTGAAGCAAAGCTTGGCGAACATAACCAAATGTTACCCATGCCTGTACAAACCAGCCTTGGTCAACAACGTATTGCTGAAACAATGGATCTGCTTGCTAAGAACACCAACGCTTTTGAAAAAACCCTTACAGACTTTGGTAAAGTGGTTGAAAATAAAAAAGCGCTTGTTGAAGTGGAAACAACATTGCACAAGCAGCGCCAAACGCATGGTAAAGCTTTGAGCGATGACGAAGCACGTGATCTTTTAATTCGTGCTGGTTATAGCCCTACAAAAATCACAGAAGAACAAATGGCGTCCTTTAAAAAGCGCTACAACGGTGTTGAAGGTGATGTTGACTTTGCACGTGATGTGGCAGGCGATATTGTGAAAGAAGAAGTGGAGTCTTTCGTACACAAAGCAAGGCTTATTTCAAATGTAGGTGAATATATTTATAACCGTATCAATGAAAATTAATGTTTTTTATTAAAGTAAGTCAACATTTGGTTCTGCTAAGTGGTAACCTTGAACAAAATTAGCGCCCACTTTTTTACAGAATTTCAACATTCTTTCATCTTCTATTTTCTCAATCACAACGGGTAAGTCAATAGCTTCTGCCGTCTTGATAAGCTTAATAAATTCTTTTTGGTCAGATGCTTTGTTTAAGTCGAACTGTAAAATATCAATCTTAATAAAGTCGAACTTCAGTGTTTTAGCCGCTTTAATTGTTTGCGTGCCGCCGCCAAAGTAGTCAATGGAGAATCTAAAGCCCATTTCACGGCACTCTTTAATAAAGCTCATTGCACGTTTATCTTCAATAATTTCACGAGAGCGCAGTTCAAAAATTGTGTGCTCAGCAATAGGGTATGTACTGCTAGATGCATTCATAAGCTTTTCAAGAAACTCAAGACTACCAAAGGTGTTTCCAGAAATGTTGAATGCTAAGGACATGCGTAAAGGGTTGTTGCGAATGAAGAATTTTTCCACTGCAATGCTTACAACGGTTTCATCAATAAGTGAGAATAGGTTTTCTTTACGTGCTACAGGCAACCAAAGGGAAGGTGGCATTACTTTACCTTCATCGTCAATAATACGGAGGTAAACTTCATACATGTTAACGTTTCCAGCCGTGTCGAATATAGGCTGATAAAGTAATTTCATACGGCGATTTTTAATACCCGTACGAATGTTGTAAGCAATAACTGCATCGTTTGGTTTGTAGTCGTCTTTAGACTTAGCTCGCTCTTTGTTTATTTTGCGGTTAAGTTCCATTTTTTTATTTTCAACTGAACCGCCAATGGAAGGTGGTGGGTCAAGGCGCATACGACTAATATCATCTTCTGAAATGCCACCTGCTTCTTCTTTTAAAAGTCCCACACGGCGATAAAGTGTTTTTAAAACCTCGGTGTAAGGGCCATTAATTGGAATAAGCATTATAATAATTGTACCAATAATAAGGGTTGCCCATAAAATAATGCGCTTATGGTCCGAGTCGGAATTTACAAATTTCATGTCAATGGAGCTGATAACACGCCATTTTGGAATATCAATCACAAATCCACCATTTGCAAGTACTTCAGTTCCATCATTGAGCGTAAACTGTTTTGGCGTAAAGTTTCCATCAAAAATAGGGTAAGGTGTATCGTTCACGCCTACAATGCGCACCGATGTTGCACGTTTGGTGTAATCTTCCACAGCAAGGGCGTTCATGCCGTCAATCAAGTAACTTGTGAACACAACATCTTTAATACCACGCAAAGGCGTGGTTGCGTCACGGTAAAATGACTTGAATGAGTCAGCATAAATAGCATAGCCGATAATGCGCCCTGTTTCGCTTAAAATTGCATGGGCAAATAGCATATATGTTTGGCCACCAATCACAGTAATATTGGTTAACCTTTCAAGGCGTTCGCTAGCGGCTGTGTAAAAAGGTGTGAGTGTTCCAGCGGGTAAAGGCGGTGACCCCGCAGAAGTTAAAACCAATTCACCTAAAATAGAGCTGAAAACATAAGCATGATCTAGTTCGTTAATGTATTTAAATTCATACATGGCACGTCGTGCTTGTGTGGGTGTTGGGTCGTCAATGTTATAAGAAGGGTCAAGCAGTGGCTCTAAGCGGTTGTCCCTTGCAAGTTGTGCAACATTTTCTAACCGTCTTGCCATGGTGCCAGAAAAAGACTCCACAGCTTGTTCGTTAATTTCAACAAGGGAGCGTTTCCAGTCATCTTCATCGGATTTATTAATATAGCTTGTCACAATCCAAGCCATAACGGCAACAAGGGCTATTCCAAGCGCGCGTGGAAACAAATCAGTAGCAATGGATTCTTTCGTCGGTGACATAAAACCCCGATTAACCCCTTATTTTTCTTATTTTTTCTTTAATTGGCCTAAGCGGCTCAAGCCCAAGTCCGCCTTGGTAAGTTCTATAGGCGTCATAACCTGCTAAAGGTATTAAAGCGTATGATTGCAAAATGTATGCCTGAATAAGCATTTCTTGCGTAAAGCCCGTTAATAACCCATAAAGTGCTGTTCCGATTATAATTATAGCATGAAAGACAAAGCGCTTCCAAGCAAACAGTAATGCCGATTCAGAAAAGGGTGTTTTTTTTGTTTTTTCATACAGTAAAATAATAATGAGCGGTAAAAGCGCAACCACTGGTAATAACCTACTAAAAACAAAAAGCCAATTCAGTAACAACCCCGCGTGAAAGAGCGTAAATAAAGTTCTTGAAGTGCTGTTGGCATCTGGCAAAGCCATTTTATTGTGTAAATTTAAATATATTTTACGGTTTGTTGCCTTCAATGCTTATAATTTCCATGTATGGAGGTTTGTATAAACTTCATTGTGCCAAAAAAAAGGGGCAAGGTCAC
>NZGE01000062.1 GCA_002689455.1 Magnetococcales bacterium
CATTTAATTTTCAGATTCAAGCGCATCTTGCTTCTTAACAGCTACCCCTGCAATAACAATTAAGTAAAATGGTAAAATAAACCATGCGTAAGAATAGTTTCCATCAACCATACCTGAACTTACAATAACACCCAAAGGAGCCGCTAAGTAAGGCAAAACACCAACGCCAAATTTATTGTAAAAAGTCAAAATCAAAAACATAATTAAAAATGCAGGAATTAAAACAGTTGCCATATTAGGTGCAACAACGTGACTGTAAACACTAAACCCAATACCAATGCTTAAAACAGCGCATACAACAAATTTCAATGTTTCTTGGAAGATTACTTTAGCTAACATATAACACCTCATTGTAAATTAAAGATATTCAACATTTATTTAGTAAACCGGTTTACAGCAACGCCCATGCCATTTAAGAAAAGACTTAAAACAAGAGACACCATAAATTCGCCTTCACTGTTATTAGCACCAAAATCCAAATAAGTTATTGTAGGTGGACAAACCAGTATAAGACTCAAACACCAAAACGCTGGGTTTTCTTGGCTATATTTTAAAATACCTGCACAAAAGGCTGTTAAACACATTAATACTAAAAATAGTTTAGAACTTAAAATATCGGGATTCAAAAATATCGTCATAACAGAAATAACTGCAACAAGTAAAAATACAATATTAAAATTAATTTTTGGTTTTTTAATACTCAAAATCATAAAACCTCCACGGTTTTGTAAAAGGAAAGAAGAATAAAGAATTCAACAAAAACGTATACACCTGTAAAATATAGCCGTCAACCTATTTTCACAGCATAAATAATGTGAGATAATATTCAAAAATGAAAGTTGTGCCCCATGCTGTTTGAAGAATCATTACTTTATGAACAAAGCGTTCAAGGGCGTTCAGGTGTTGATATTGAAGAGGTTCAACTGACCCAAATTCAAACAGGCCAACCTATAAGAGAGCATATTGGGCTGCCTGAAGTAAGCGAACCGCAAGTTGTTCGTCATTTCACAAGGCTTTCAGGACAAAATTATTCCATTGATACCAACTTTTTCCCGTTAGGTTCCTGCACCATGAAGCATAACCCTCGTATCAACGAAAAAGTTGCTCGACTTTCTGGCTTCGCTAATATTCATCCCTTACAAAATGACGAAACAGTTCAGGGCTCACTTGCGTTAATGTTTGAACTTGAAAAATGGCTTTCTACCCTAACAGGCATGCATAAAACAACATTAAACCCAAGTGCAGGCGCACATGGCGAACTAACTGGCGCCATGATCATTAAAAAAGCGCATGAAGCTAAAGGAAACCCGCGTAAGATTATTCTTGTGCCCGACAGTGCACATGGCACAAACCCTGCAACCGCTGCAATGTGTGGCTACACATGCAAAACAATTCCTTCAAATAAAAAAGGGTTAGTTGACTTGGAAGCATTTAATAGTGCCATTGAAACCTATGGCAATGATATTGCAGCTTTCATGCTTACAAACCCAAACACATGCGGATTGTTTGAACCCAACGTGAAAATAATTTCCAATAAACTACACGAAATTGGAGCATATTTTTACTGTGACGGGGCAAACTTTAACGCCATTTGCGGTAAAGTTAAACCTGCCGATATAGGTGTGGACGTTATGCAGTTTAATTTACACAAAACATTTTCAACACCACACGGTGGTGGCGGACCTGGAAGTGGTCCTGTTTCCGTATGTGAAGAGCTTGCAGCGTATTTACCTGTTCCATATGTCACAAAGCTAAAGGATGGACCCTTCAAGCTTATAACAGAAAATAAAACATCTATTGGCAGAATACGCACTTTCCAGGGGCAATTTGGAATGTTTGTTCGTGCCCTTACATACATGAAGTCCCACGGAATTAACGGTTTAACATCAGCTTCAGAAAATGCAGTTTTAAACGCAAACTATATTCTGTCACATTTACAGGAAAACTATAACGCACCATTTAATAAAGAAAAAGGTGTGTATTGCATGCATGAATGCCTCTTCAGTGAAAAGTGGCAAAAAGAACATGGCATTGGCACCAACGAAATTGCAAAAGCATTGTTAGACAACGGCATTCACCCAATGACAGTTTACTTCCCACTTGTTGTAAATGGTGCCATGTTAATTGAACCTACAGAAAGCGAGCCTAAAGAAGTTTTGGATTACTTCATTCAAACAATGAAAAACATTGCTAAAGAAGTTCAATCTGAAAACTCAAAAGAAAAATTTAGTAACTCTCCAAGTAAAACGTTTAGACAAAAACTAGATGAGGTTCAAGCCGCTAAAAACCCTAAAGTAACATATGAAATGCTGTAATATTTAAGTAAGCTATCCTATGCTTTGGCACGTGTATTTACATTATGCGTAAAACTTGAAGCACTATTTAAGTTTTCATTGCGAGGTGACTTTCCTGTATTTTTCTCAACAACATACATACCTGCTAAACCTAAAAAGTTAAACCTACCAATAATATCCATTTTATTTTTAATAAGTTCATCACCAAGCTCTGAATGTGAAAAGGCTGCTTCCGCTGGGTGATGCACAAAAAGTTTCACAAACCAGTTCATTGTTAAAGGTCTATAAAATTCCCAAAGGTACATTTTACCGCCCTCTTCCACAGATTCGCTTGCAGCATTTAAAGCTAAACGCCATTTAGGAATATGATGCAATGAACCAAAAAAGAAAACAGTACTAAACTTATTCGACTTTAATTGAGACAAGCTATCATCTTCATTATGAAGAAACACACGATGTTCCATAATTTCTTTAGCAAGAAACGAACTAGCGCGGTTTAACATTTTTTCATCAATATCAAACCCATGAACAACATTAGGTTCATAAAAATCTAAAAGAAGCCTTAAACCATAGCCACTGCCGCAACCAATTTCTGCAACACGTTTTGTTTTCGGCAAACCGCCAATTTTAGTGAAAAGTGGAACTTCAAGGTATTTCTGCATGAACCTTCTGATCCACGAATTTACAAACATAGCTTCAACCATATTAACCTTCATAAGTTCACCTTTCTTTTTTAATGTTCTTATTTATAGACTTTCACAGTTGTAACAAAATTAAAACAACAATCTAAACAAGAAGGTTTTATTTCAAATCATAGCCTTATAAGTAATATATATAACTGAACACATTTAATTTCTATATTTAACTTGAAATATACAACCCATCCCTTAATAATGCAATTTCAACTAAAGGAGTATATGACCATGGCTGAAATTACCGCATATAAAATCAAAGGTGGTACACCTGTAACAGGTGAAGTTCAATGTTTGGGTGCCAAAAACTTTGCCACAAAAGCTATGGTATGTGCTTTATTGGGTAACAGCCCAACAACTCTTACAAATGTCCCATCTATTGGTGATGTAGACATCACAAAAAAATTACTGGAAACCGTTGGTGCTAAAGTTACTTGGGAAAATGAAACAACGCTTAAAATTGACCCAACAAAAGTAAACACACATAAAGTTACAACGCCTGATTCACGTAACAACCGCTTACCAATTTTGCTTATTCCATTTTTATTACACAAATATGGCCAAGCCGTTGTTCCACGTCTTGGTGGGTGTAACATTGGTAAACGAAACGTTGACTTTCACTTAACAGCTGCCGAACTTTTTGGCGCAACTGTTGAAACAAAAGATTCTGGCTATCATGCAAAGTCAAACGGCAGACTTAAAGGCACACATTACGAAATGCCTTACCCAAGTGTTGGTGCAACGGAAACATGTCTTTTCTTAAGTGTTTTATCTGAAGGAACGAGCGTTATTCGTAACGCAGCTATTGAACCTGAGATTATGGAGCTTATTACAATGCTTCGTAGTATGGGCGCTATTATTTTCTTAAATCCAAACCGTGAAATTATTGTTGAAGGTGTTGAAAGCTTAACAGGAACAAATATGTATGTCATTGGTGACCGTATTGAAGCTGCTTCATGGGCTTCACTTGCCTGTGCATCGGACGGTGAAATTATCGTCAAAGGTATTCGTCCAAACACACTTGGAAACTTCCTTTCTTACTACCGTCAAGTAGGCGGTGGCTTTGAATTTTTAGATGGATCAACCATTCGCTTCTTCCGTGAACGTGAGCTATCATCAATAGCATTAGAAACAGACGTTTACCCAGGATTCTCAACCGACTGGCAACAACCTTTCTGTGTTTTACTTACACAAGCCAAGGGTATTTCAGCAGTGCATGAAACTGTTTACGAAAGCCGTTTTGGTTACACAAAAGCTGTTAACAAGTTAGGTGCAAAAATTCAATTAACAAATAAGTGTCTTGGACAGGAGTGTCGCTATAAAAACCACGACCACAAGCACAGTGCGCTTATTATGGGCCCAACCCCCCTTAAAGCGATTGAAAGCCCGATTGAAATACCAGACCTTCGTGCAGGACTTGCATATGTTATTGCAGCAGCTGTCGCCGAAGGTACAACATACCTTACAAATGTTGACCTATTAGAGCGTGGTTACGGAGATATCATCAAACGCTTATCCGAAGTTTCACTTGATGTTGAAAAAGTGAAAATTGAAGTTAAAAACACCGAACCAAGTAACATTTTAAAAAGGCTGAAAGAGGCTTTTAAATAAAACATAAAAGCCCTCGATTGAGGGTTTTTATTTACAATGCAAGCTATAGGTAACAACATGAGAACACTTCGCCTTATTTTAGGAGACCAACTTTCTAAAAGCATAAGCAGTTTAAAAAACTGCGACAAAAAAAATGACATTGTGTTTATGTGTGAAGTGATGGAAGAAGCCACCTATGTTAAGCACCATAAAAAGAAGATTGTTTTTTTATTTTCGGCAATGCGCCACTTCGCTGAAGAACTTAAAAGCAATGGCTACAACATTCAATATACAAAACTAAATGATAATGAAAATGCAGGTTCTTTTAAAAAAGAAATTGAACGTCAAATTCAAAAATTTAATATAAACAAAATAGTTGTTACACACCCAGGTGAATATAGAGTTTTAAAAGATATTCAATCATACAGCGAAGAATTTAAGATTGACGTTGAAATTTTAGAAGATGACCGTTTTCTAGCCACTACAAAAGACTTTAATGCATGGGCAAAAGGCCGAAAACAACTTCGTATGGAGCTTTTTTACCGCGAAATGCGTAAAAAACACAACATACTTATGGACGGCAACAACCCTGAAGGCGGTAAATGGAACTACGACAGTGAAAACCGCAAACCACCGGAAGGCTCTTTGTTTTTACCAAAAACTTATAACACTCCCGTTGATAATATCACTCAAGAAGTCATCAAACTTGTAGAGGAAAAATTTAACAATCATTTTGGTAACATTGAACCTTTCTTTTTTGCAGTAACACGCTCGCAAGCCTTAGAGGCTTTAGATAAATTCATCAATGAACGCCTATGTGACTTTGGTGACTTTCAAGACGCTATGCTTGAAGGTGAACCATGGATGTATCATTCACATTTAAGCTTTTACATTAACTGTGGTTTATTACTACCAAAGGAATGCATTCAAGCAGCAGAGGAAGCTTATAAAAACAAAAAAGCTCCCCTTAATGCAGTTGAAGGATTCATAAGGCAAATATTAGGTTGGCGTGAGTATGTTCGTGGGCTTTATTGGCTAAAAATGCCTGAATATAAAAGTTTAAACTTTTTCGATGCCCAAAAGAGGTTACCAGACTTTTTCTGGACAGCCAATACAGATATGAATTGTTTAAAACAATGCATTCAAGAAACCAAAGAAAATGCATATGCCCACCACATTCAACGCCTCATGGTTATTGGTAATTTTTCACTGCTCACAGGTTTAAACCCAATGGAAGTAAATGAATGGTACCTTCTGGTTTATGCCGACGCATACGAATGGGTGGAACTTCCAAATGTAACAGGTATGATTTTGTTTGCCGATGGTGGATACCTTGCCAGCAAGCCATATGCTGCCAGCGGAACATATATCAACAAAATGTCCAACTACTGTGCAAACTGTAAATACAGTGTTAATCAAAAAAATGGTGAAAAAGCATGTCCTTTCAATTACCTATACTGGGACTTTTTAGCCCGTAACCGCGAGAAATTAAAAAACAACCACCGCATAGGTATGATGTATAAAACTTACGACCGTATGCCCGAAAAGAAAAAAGTTCAAATAACCAAAGATAGTCAAAAATTCATTAACAGTTTATAAATAAGACATAGAGAAGGAAATTATCCATCGTGCTATGTACGAAATGGGAAAACGTCGTGGTGAAGCTAGACGGCGTAAAAGCAACTAGCAATGCAATCATATGACCCTTGTCAGTTGTGTACAATTTCTAGATTACTACTCATAAATATAATGTTAATATACATAATGGGCAATTAATTGAAGAAGTAAAATGAATAAATTTAAATCTATCTGTTTAGTGTTATTGATTACCGTAGTTATTTTAAATATATCTGCTATTCATCTAACTTTTAATATGAACGAAACATATGCCAAGTTTGGCGAAATAGAAGGATCAAATGGCACTGCAACAGTGCCCTTAAAATATTTCAATTTCAAAAAGGTATTCACATCAATAGAAGAACCGTATTTTGCATATAGCAAGGTCAAAAACCCTTTCAAAGGTTTTTATAAAGACTTGTTTTCAGATAGGCACGATAACTACTATCTTTGCATAAATAGTGATAATGCATCGCCCATCCCTTTTAAAAGAAGTTTAAAGCTAAATGGATACAATTGGCTACTACCACCAATATTGCCAGGATACCTACCGCCTGAAGCTTACCACTATACACTTGACACAACATTAACAAGTGTAAATATTGGGCAAAAACTAAAACATAATCAAAACGCATCACTTGCAAAAGTTACAAAATATCCCAATTGCTCCAACTATGAAAATATCAAAGCAACACACACATATCATGCAAAATATTTATCACGTGAAAATGCTATAAAAAAACTTAGAAAAAGCCATGGATATAGTTATGTTCAAATATCTAATATCTTAGAATTAAAATTGAGTGGTTCATCAATGTCCAATGAGGTATCAAAATCGTCTATAATAAAAAATTTAGACAGTGCTATTGCAAATGGATTTAAAATAAATACTGCTGACAGGTTCGGAGATACACTTATATCTAAAGCGCTTTACCATAAACGTGAGCAGTTGATTGATGAATTTATAAAACGCGGAGCTAGCTTGAAATTCGCATGGGAGCAGGACAATGGCAACAAAGGCTGGTTCATACTTTATAAACTCGGAGAAATAAATAGGTTCGACTTAATTCAAAAAGCTTTTGATGAAGGTGTTGATATAAATAAAGCAAACCCTTCCCTAAACACAAACGTCTTTCGAAATGAAAAAATCGCTCAATTAGCTATTCAAAATGGACTAGATATTTGCACCTTAAAAACTTTGATTCATAACAGTAAGGAACGAAAAAAACCATATTTAAGCAGTTTAAAGAAACGCGTAATTGAAGAATGCTCTACAAACATGGATAAATATCTTGAACAGCGCTATAAAAATTAACGCTTTTTAATTTTGTGTAATTAAAAGCATATCAATTTGGAGTGCCTAAATGTGTTTTGATATAGTGAATTTCGTCTAAAAACTGGTGCTACTGGGGAGGATTGAACTCCCGACCTCTACATTACCAATGTAGTGCTCTACCACTGAGCTACAGCAGCACTTTTTAACTGCACTTGAAGGACTCAAGCGTTAAGCATCATACACGACTTTTCGCTTTTCGCAAGACTTCCCTCACCCTTTTATATTAAAAAATAAAAAAGCTTCAAGGTTACCCTTAAAGCTTTTATTCGTTATGTATGTGTAATATCCAGCCATGCTACAAGCCACTGGTTTAAATATTCAACTACTGTTGCACTTCCCAGTACAAAAACAGCTATTAAAACAATTAAACTTATTCCTGTTGCACATGTAAAAATATAACGTTGCTCTTTTTGTACGGATGTACCTTTAAAATCTTTCCCTGTCACCGAAATATAACCGAATGAGAAAAAGGTAATAATGCACATGGTAACAATTACAAAAATAGCCGCATTCATGAAAAAACCCCCAAATCAGGCATAAAAATAAAAACTACAAAAGCAATAACCGCAACCACCAAAGCTAGGCACCTTGTTTTTACAGTTAGCTGTTCACTACCAGGTGTTGCTCCCGAAAATGAAAGCATTAAACCAATAGTTGTGACCGCTAAAAGTATCATAAGTAAAAAAATTGACCCGCCGACAGGCATGCTTGCCTCCTGTGGTAAAAATAAACGTAAAGAATGTGAAATTTCAGTTATGTGATAAACCTTTTAAACTTACATTTCAAGGTAAAAACCTGTTTTATTTGCTTCAACAAATTAAAAGATTTAAACTAACATTCCTAATTCACGAATAATAACAAAGGAATAGTTATATGGTTACAGCTTATGAAACGCATAATCCCATGGGAACCGACGGTTTTGAGTTCTTGGAGTTTTCCTCTAAAAATCCAGAACAGCTTATTGAACTTTTCAAATCACTTGGTTTTCAAAAAGTGGCACAACATAAGTCTAAAAATGTAACTTTATACAGGCAAGGTGAAATAAACTTTATTTTAAACGAACAAGACACACATAGAATTTCAGCCTTCAATCAAGAACATAAAGGCGGTGCATGTGCTATGGGCTTCCGCGGTCATAATGCCAAACTTGCATTAAAACGCGCATTAGAACTTGGCTATGAAGAGCATAAAAGCGCTATTAACAGCGGTGAAGAAGAAATACCTGCAATTAAAGCCATTGGAGGAACAGTTATCTACTTCATTGAAAAATATGATGATAAAGGTAATATTTACGAAACTGATTTCAATTTTTTAGAAGATATTGAAAAAAACCCACAAGGTGCAGGTTTAAAAATCCTAGATCACCTTACCCACAATGTACACCAAGGCAATATGGACAAATGGGCAAGCTTTTATGAAAAACTATTTAATTTCAAAGAAATAAGATACTTTGATATTGAAGGGAAACTCACAGGGTTAAAGTCCCGTGCTATGACATCACCATGCGGTAAAATTCGTATTCCAATCAATGAATCAAGTGACGACAAAAGTCAAATTGAAGAATTCTTACACGAGTTCGGTGGAGAAGGTATTCAACACATTGCCATGACAACAGAAAATATATACGAAACAGTAGAGTTTTTAAGACATGACGGCATGCAGTTTATGCCAACACCAGATACATATTACGCAAAAATAAACACACGTATTCCCAACCACGGTGAAAATTTAGAGCGTATGCAAAAAAACAGAATTTTAATTGACGGCGCACCAGAAGACGACGGTATATTACTACAAATATTTACACAAACCGTTATAGGCCCCGTATTTTTTGAAATTATTCAACGAAAAGGCAACCAAGGTTTTGGGGAAGGAAACTTTAAAGCTTTGTTTGAAAGTATAGAAGAAGACCAATTGCAAAGGGGTGTAATTTAATAAAAAAGGAATACACATGTTTGACCTAGACTTTGACACTTTAAAAAGAAACTTTGCAATTTACATAACACCTACAACTTGTAGCTTGTTTATTTTAACACAATGGCTTTTGGTGAACATGAATGTAGCTGATATTCATTACAGATTAACAGATGATAGCTTTTTATCCTTAACAGATATTGCAACCATGTGTTCAGCCATTTTAATTTCAGCATGTGCATTCCTTTTATTTAAAACTTTACACCAATTATTACTGGGCAACTGGGCACAGTTTAGAATGTATTTTTACACGCTAAGCATTTATACTGTGTCTCTAATTTTGGCTGCGAATTTTTACATTCCACCACAATAAAAACAAAAAACGGGGTAAAATGGGCATATGAAAAAATGGATCAACTTTATTAAAGGTTCTGGAACTTTTTCAAGGCAAGCACATGTTGGCTTACCTGAAAATACATTTGAACGTGAAGCTGGACGTGAAGGATTTTTTGGACCTGCAACCCACCTGCATCACAAGCACCCACCCACAGCATGGAAAAGCTTTACAGGCAATTTAAAGCCTCGTTCATTTGATTTAAATAAATGGAACCAAAATACACACCGTTGCCCTTGGCACGCTGACGATATTTTAAAAAACAATAATTGCCACATGCGTATGTGGTTTACAAAAGGTGGCATGAAACACTTGGTTCGCAATGCCGATGGTGACGACTTACTTTTTATCCATGAAGGTTCTGGAAAACTGTTTTGTGATTATGGGCATATGCCCTTTTCTGAAGGTGATTATGTTCTTATTCCACGAGGCACTATGTGGCGTATTGAAGTTGAATCAAAATCGAGTATTTTACTCATTCAAAACACAAATGGCGCCTATAAACTTCCTGAAAAAGGTATGTTGGGACCCCATGCAGTGTTTGACGAAGCAATGCTGGACACACCTGAAATTGATGAAACTTTTCTGACCCAACAAGACGAAAATGACTGGGAAGTTCGTATTAAGAAAAACGGTGAAATTACAAAGGTTGTTTTCCCGCACAACCCTTTAGACGCCATTGGCTGGCATGGAAACAATGTTGTGGTTAAAATTAACTGGCGTGATATTCGCCCTGTTATAAGCCATCGTTACCACCTTCCCCCTTCAGCGCACACAACTTTTATAGGTGAAGGTTTTGTTGTTTGCACATTTGTACCGCGCCCATACGAAAGCAGTCCACGTGCAATTAAGGTTCCATTTTTCCATAGCAATGACGATTACGATGAGGTTCTATTTTACCATCAAGGTAACTTTTTCAGCCGCGATAATATTGATGCAGGCATGCTAACTTACCACCCTTCAGGCTTCCCGCATGGACCACACCCCAAAGCGCTCAAAAACATGCTTGTTCAAGAAAAAGAAGCGACAGATGAAGTTGCCGTGATGATTGATACACGTCACCCACTTACTGTATGTGATGACGCAAAACAAATTGAAAATGACGGCTATGTTAACTCATGGCGTGTAAGCGAATAAAAACAAAAACTTAAAGAGGTAAATTATGAAATTAGGCTCACTTAAACAAGGCGGTTTAGATGGCACGCTTATTGTTGTAAACAAAGAATTAACAAAATACACAATCGTTAAAAATATTGCCAACACAATGCAAGAAGCACTGGACAATTGGGACACTGTAAAAGACGACTTACAATGCGTTTATAACCGTTTAAACGACAACCATGAAAGCATTGAATCAATAGAACTCAACAATGATTATTTGGCTGCCCCTCTTCCACGTGGTTACCAATTTTTAGATGGTAGTGTTTACCTTTCACATGTGGAATTAACGCGTAAATCACGCGGAGCAGAAATGCCGCCTAACCTCTATCACGACCCATTAATGTACCAAGGTACTGCCGATAAATTTATGGGCCCAACAGATAATATTGAAATTGCAGACGAAGCCTGGGGGTTAGACTTTGAAGCAGAAGTTGTTGTCATCACAAACGATGTGCCACAAGGTGTAAGCATTGAAGATGCTCAAAACCATATTATTGCAATAACCCTTATTAATGATATTTCTTTACGAACACTTGCTAAAGAAGAACTAGCCAAAGGGTTTGGGTTTATTCACGTAAAACCACACAACACCCTTGCACCTGTGTTTGTCACACCAGATGAGTTGGGTGATGCATGGAAAGATACCAAACTGCACCTACCTATGGTTTGTACATACAACGGCACAGAATTTGGACGTTGCGAAGCTGGCGACGATATGTATTTTAGCTATGCTCAGCTTATACATCACGCTGCTAAAACACGCCCACTTTCCGCAGGAACTGTAATTGGCGCTGGCACCGTTTCAAACCATGACCGCTCAAAAGGTTCATCCTGTATTGTTGAGCGACGCATGCTTGAAATTGTCGAAGAAGGTGGCGAAGCAAAAACACCTTTCATGAAACATGGGGATACCATTAAAATTGAAATGCCTGATTCCTCTGGCGTTTCCCCTTTTGGCGTTATTGAACAAAAGGTCGTTAAAAAATGATTTTATACGACTACTGGAGATCAACTGCTTCATATCGTGTACGCATGGCACTGCACTTAAAAGGTCAGCCCTTTAAGACGGTGCCCGTTAACCTTAAAGAAGGTGAACAAAAATTAGAAGAACACAAAAAAATAAATCCACAAGGCCTTGTACCAGCACTTGTGGTAAATGGTGAAATTTTCACACAATCACTTGCGGTTATTGAGTACTTGGATGAAACCTGTATAGGTGCACCGCTTATGCCAAAAGATGAAGAAGGAAAAGCTAAGGTTCGTGCACTTTCACATATCATCTCTTCTGACTTGCATCCTTTAAATAATTTACGTGTTTTACAGTATTTACAAAACGAACTAAACGTGAACGATGAAAACAAACAAAAATGGTATGAACATTGGATTCACGAAGCATTCCAAACTTTGGAAACAATGACTGAGCCCGATGCCTTATATTTACATGGGAATCATATAACAATGGCTGATATTTGCCTTATTGCACAAATGTATAATGTTGAAAGGTTCAACATTGAAGTTTCTGCCTACCCAAAACTAAACAACATATATAATCACCTTAAAAACAAAGCCGAAATCAAAGCTGCGCACCCTTCAAAATATGAAAAATAATTTTGCAAAAGCTATAAACCAAGACCATAATATTTACATGGAGGTGTGTACATTGATAAAACAAATTAAATATTTAACATTATTCTCAACACTTACATTGAGCATTGTCGCTGTATCTATTCACGAGGCGTCTGCTCAATATCATGAATACAGTGGTGAGCCCGAAAATTATAAAGGTAATAACCGTTATAGCTTAGACAGAAGCTTAAGAACTAAAAGTAACACAGGCTGGAAAGTGGATAAAAGCGTTCGTCAAAAGAAAAAAACATCGCAAAAAAGATGGTCTATTGATGAAAGTGTCAGACGAAATGATACCAATTCTGGTTTCAACTACAACCCAACCGATGTAAGCCGAGACTAACAATTTACATAAAGAAATAACCTTAATAAAAGTATATAACAACATATGGAATATTATAATGTCAAGCCCCCAATATATGGTCCAGTTTTAAAGTTAGTGTTTAATGCTCAAGCTGAGGATATGTTGAACGCAGTGGCGTAGCCACGAAGTGAGGCATA
>NZGE01000063.1 GCA_002689455.1 Magnetococcales bacterium
AACAACGTTACCCCTCACACCTTTTGAATTTTTTCTTTGTCATTTTGTGTACACATGTTGTACACTTCATACTAAGTATAGCTTATACCTTTAAAAAAAGGCAATATTTACATTAACTTTTCTACATTATATACGAAGTGTTAACCACTTCTTTCCCTTAAACAATTTTTAACCAACCCACTTTTTAAATGTGTATTTTCTTAGACGCGGAGGTTCCCTTATGTCTAGTAAAAAACCACACAACGAATGCCTATTATGTGGCCATTCTAAAGCCAAAGTTGAAGAAAAACTTCTTCAAAAACATGAAGAGCTTAACGCTTTACATGACGAAATGAAAACAAAAGGCATTTCAGACAAGCGTATCAAGGAACTGAACAATGCTATTTCCATTATTGAAGATCAAATTGAGGTCTTAAATAAGGAAAAACGCACTAAAATTGCGGTTCTCAACCGTACGTTACTTAACGCCGCAGTCAAACGCCGTGCTGTTATGGAAGCGCATTACAACGCACTTATCAATAAAGCCACTGGCGCTGAGCTTACGGCTCTTAAAGCTGAAATGAAGGACGCTCTTTCTAGCCTTGATATGCACATTGAATATATCAAAAGCAAAGAAGGTGCCGCCAGCATTTGCGGGTCATGCGTTGAAAAGCTCGCAACATCTTTTGGCATCAAAGCCGAAAGTACGGAGCTTGCAACCACCGCAGAACCTGCTACACCAACACTTTCAGCAGACAATGTCCCATGGCCACGTGAGCTCCGCCTCTTCTTAGATCAATATGTTATTGGTCAAAGCATGGCAAAAGCTTACATTGCAGGTGCTGTTGCATTGCATTACCGACGTTCCGCCGACTTAGTTGCTGGCAACCGTAAAAAGTTCAACAAAGCAAACCTCTTGCTGATTGGACCTACTGGTGTTGGTAAAACTGAAATTTTACGCACATTGCGTGCCGCATTATCTGAAAACTTAGGCCAAATCCCTATGACAACCAAATCTGCGACCAAAATCACAGAGGCTGGTTATATTGGTGAAGATGCCGAAAGCATTATTGAGTCACTGTTTCATCAAGCATTAAAAAGTGTTAATCCAAGCAACGCTAAATTGACGGATAAAATCATTTCTGATGCCGTCCAATTAACGCAACTAGGTATTGCACATATTGATGAAATTGACAAAATTGCAGATGATGGTTCAGGTGCCGGTGGCAGTGTAAGCCGTCGTGGCGCACAAAACGCCCTACTCACAATGATGGAAGGTGACATTGTCACCATCAAATTACCATCAGGTGTGCCTGGCCAGGCAATCCCTGTAGATATTGATACTTCCACCATTTTGTTTATCGGCTCAGGTGCCTTTATGGGTGCAAGTTCTGGCAGCAAAAGCGTTTACGAATTTGCAAAGGAACGACAGAAAAATTCAGGAGGCAAAAGCCAAGTTGCAAATGTTGGCTTCTTGAGCGACATCGTCAACAAAATGGGCAATGACAGCCTTGACAATTATGTCGATGGAAAAGTTGATGATATTGAACCTGAAGATGTTGTAGCCTACGGACTGGGGCATGAGTTTGTTGGTCGTTTAACCAACATTATTACACTGTCTCGCCTCAGCATTCATGCATTAGCGCGTATTGTTGTTGAACCTAAGAATGCCATCTTACCTGAGTATGTTAACGATATGTTAAAGTTCTATAACATTAACATCATCCTAACGCAGGACATGGCTTTAAAACTTGAAGATGCAAATGCAACGCCTGAAACAGCAAAAGTTATGGAGGCCATTGCCGAAAGAGCTAATGCCCGTAAAACAGGTGCACGTGCTATTCAAAGTGTCATTAACGGTGTTACATTCTTGGTTACCAACTTCCCTGAAAAGTTAGCAGGCAAATACGTTATGCTGACTGATGAAGGTATCAGGAACCCAATGAAACTCAAAGTCTTTGACGAAGCTCAAGACGATGAATACGTTTATATTGGCGACTTGTTAGAATCGACATTGGCTAAAATTGGTGAAAAGGAAGCCAAAGAAAATGGTAGCGTAACAGAGGAATCAGTTGAAACTGTTGAAAAAACTGAAGAATCTGAAAAAACCGATACCAACGATAGCGAATAAAACTTCAAACGTCAAAAGCCCCTTTAAAAGGGGCTTTTTTTTGTGCAACAACCTACACCTATGCATTTTCACTTCATTTTTTATATGCTAAAATCTCAAAAAATTTATAAAGGTTTATCATGGCTAAAATCAAAACGACATATGCATGTAATGAATGTGGAAGCGTATTCCCAAGATGGATGGGGCAATGCACAGGGTGTAACGCATGGAACACCATTGAAGAACAGCAACCTGTTGGTACCCTCACACATAAATCATCCTCTAAAGCAAAAGCTGCAAATGTTGTTTCCTTACAAACCGAAAGCCAACCTGAAAAACGCCTAGACACCGGCATGAGCGAATTAAACCGTGTACTTGGCGGAGGACTTGTAGAAGGTTCCGCTGTACTTATTGGTGGTGACCCTGGTATTGGTAAGTCTACCATCCTCCTGCAAACTGCGTCCAACCTTGCACTTAAAGATCAAAAAGTTCTATACATCAGCGGTGAAGAATCTGCCTATCAAATTCAAATGCGCGCCAAACGCTTAGGTGTTCAAAATGCACCCATTTCACTTTCAAACGCATTAACACTCGAAGTTATCCTTGCAACCATGCGTGAAGAACGTCCTGATGTTGTTATTATTGACAGTATTCAAACAGTTTACAGCGAAACGTCAGATAGTGCCCCAGGAACTGTCTCACAAGTCCGCATCGCCGCCCACGAACTTATACAAGCCGCTAAAAACAGTGGCTGGATTATCATTTTTGTGGGTCACGTTACGAAAGATGGTAACATTGCAGGCCCTCGTATCTTAGAACATATGGTTGACAGCGTTATGTACTTTGAAGGTGATAGAGGCAATAGCTTTAGACTATTACGCTCCTTTAAAAACCGCTTTGGTTCAACAGGTGAAATTGGTGTTTTTGATATGCGTGAAACTGGTTTGCAGGAAGTACCCAATCCTTCCGCTATATTCCTTGAGGAACGCCCTGAAAATGCACCAGGCTCTGCTGTATTACCGGCTATGAATGGAACCCGACCAATATTAGTTGAAATTCAGGCTTTGGTATCTTCCTCTAATTTAGCGCAACCTAGAAGGACAACTTTAGGTGTGGACCCTGCCCGCGTTGCGATGATTGCAGCCGTTTTAGATAAACATGGTGGATTTAGCTTTAGCGATCACGATATTTTCTTAAACGTTACAGGTGGTATTAAGGTAAATGAACCTGCAGCCGACCTTGCAATTGCAGCAGCACTTGTTTCATCTCTCATGAATAAACCCATAAACCAGCATAAACTTATTTTTGGTGAAATTGGCCTTTCAGGTGAAGTACGTAATGTAAATTATAATGAACAGCGTTTAAAGGAAGCTGAAAAACTGGGTTTTTTAAGTGTGATCACACCGCATTCCAAAAAGAAAAAGGAATTCAAAACAACATTAAGCTTAACCGGATTAAAAACAGTGGGCCATATTGGATCAGCGATTTTTGAATAATAAAATTCAAACACTTACAAAAAATTTAAAATTTTTAATACAAAAAGGGTTGGAAATTCCACTTTCAACCCCTAACATATAATATGCAAAACATACCTTAACTTTTACGATGTTAATATAATATTTTTAACATCCTCAACACAGGAGCCATTCCCATGGCTAAACACAACCGTAACCAAACCCGTAAATTGTTTCAACGTGAAGTAGCAACCGCCATTAAGGACGTTTGTAAAAAAGGTAAAAAAGCCGTCACACCTGAAGGCTTGAAAGCACGCTTCAACCATCTCATCAGCAATCAGTCTGATGTAGATGCTATTGCCAATTACGGCCCAGCATTTGAACGAGCTTACTTTAAAGCCAATGGCTCTACCGCCGTTCAATTAAAGAACTTGCTTCAAACACAATTGGAACAGCTGGAAAAACTAGCCAACCCTGCCATTAAAACCCTAACCACAGGGAAGTTTAAAGGATTATACAACAAACTTAAAAAATTGTTGAAAGCTTAAAAAACACCACGAAAAAGAGGTACAACTTGGAAAGTATCCTAGATAGCGCATAACACCCTTCTTATATTTTTATAAGAAGGGTATTTTTTATTTTTTCTTAGCGTATGGGTTACGCGAACCCATTGGTTTAACATGTAAAGCAATACCATAAAGGTCGAAAGCTTCACGTAAACCATTTTGAATATAACGTACATAAGAACTTGGCAGTTCTTCTGGCATGTTACAAAACAGTGCAAATGTTGGTGGTTCGCTGTCAATTTGTGACATATATTTAATTTTCATACGTCTGTTTTTACGCATTGGTGGTGGGTTTGTTTCAACCATACCTTCAATAAAACGGTTCAGTTGAGCTGTTGAAATTCTCATTTGCCATTTTTGGTGCAGATCCAGCACCGTTGGAAGAATATTTTCAATACCCTTGCCTTTTAAAGCGCTCATCGTAATGAAAGGAACACCTTTTACTTGTGAAAAGCTATGCTCAAGACGGTGTTTAATATCTGCAATGGCTTGATTTTTATCTTCAACCAGATCCCATTTATTTAAACCAATAATAAGTGGCTTGCCTTTTTCCACAGCATGTGACGCTAAAATCGCGTCCTGCTTTTCAAAGGCTTGCGTTGCATCAATCATCAAAATAACAGCTTCACTTTTAGCCATCGCACTCATAGCACCTGTCACACTCATCTGCTCTAAATCTTCAGTAACCTTACCTTTTTTACGCACCCCAGGTGTGTCCACAAGTTCAACAAGGTGACCGTCTACTTCCCATAAAGAACCAATACTTTCACGTGTTAAACCTGCTTCAGGCCCTGTAAGCATACGGTTAGAGTTTAAAAGCTTATTCACAAGCGTTGATTTACCTGCATTCGGACGCCCAATAATACACATTGGCAGAACGTAACGTTCATCTTCATCATCAGATGTATCCATCTCGGCCAAAGCCGCTTCTAGAAGTGGTTGTAGGTGCATGTAAAGCTCATCAATGCCTTGACCATGCGCTGATGAAATAGAAACAGCATATTCAAAGCCTAAACCGTAAACCTCGTAAACAGTGTCTGCACTAACCTTCACGTCCGACTTATTCACAACTGGAATAATAGGTTTGTTAAATGCACGAATGCGGGCTGAAAGCTCTTCATCGGCAGATGTTACACCGTCTTTGCCGTCTACCATAAATAAAATAACATCGCTACTTGCAACAGCTTCTTCAGCTAAAACATTTAAACGTGATGCAATCCCCTCTTCACCAAGCTCAATACCTGCAGTATCCACAAGTTCGTATGGGAAATCGCCCATTTTAGCTTCGAATACACGGCTATCACGCGTCACACCCGCTTGCGCATCCACAATGGCATCTTTACGCCCTGTTAAACGGTTAAACAAAGTTGATTTACCGACATTCGGTCGGCCTGCAATTACCACACGAGGGTGTTTTTTCTTATCAAAGGACAGGGCCATGACTTTTAAGTTTCTTTCTATACTTACTTAAATGTAATTAAGCGTGCTTTATCAGTTAAAATAACCAAACGCTCATCTACAACAATTGGAGGAAGGCTTACACTTTCACCCACATCAAATGATGAAACTTTTTTTCCATCAAATGGGTCTAGCGTTGCCACAATGCCTTTAGATGATGTAACAAACAGTCGGTCCCCTGCTAAAACAGGCCCTGACCAATAAACATCGTCAAAACGCTCATCTTCTTCTAATAATTTTGAAAGGTCTTGAATCCAACGTACCAAACCATCACGTCGGTTGATGCAAACAAGTTCATCATTTTCAGTTACAATGTAAACCACAGAACCTGCAACCCAAGGCATTTGCGTTGCGCTTAAAGAAACACTCCATACACGGCGACCATTTTTAATATCAAACGCACTTAATTGACCGTTGTGATTAACTGCATATACAATACCATCCGCAATAACAGGGGACGCTTCAACATCAACAAGGGACGAATAAAGGTCAGAACCCACATTTACAGAAAGTGCATCATACCACAGGTAACCACCATTTTTTTGGTTCAGTGCATAAATTTCACCGCTAGAATACGGTACAACAACTATACCTTCACTTGATATGGCTGCTGAAGGACCACCTAAAATAGCCAATTGTTCTTCAATACCGTTATGTGTCCACTTTAAAGCACCTGTATTTACATCAAGGGCATAAAAGCTGTTATTTTGAGCCAAAATGTACACATGGTCTGCATCAACCGCAGGTGCTGAACGAAGTGGTAAATCCAGAGAAACATTCCAGACTTCCTCGCCTGTTTCAGCACTTAAAGCAACAACTTCACCGTGCGAAAGCGTAACAAATACTTTTCCATTTTGCACAGCAAGCGTTGGTGCATTTGCTAAATCTTCACCGTTTTTACCCTCAAATTCTACATCCCAAAGTTCTTTACCATACTCCTCTGAAATTGCAAAAACTTCACCATCTGTATTCGCCACAAAAATAGCACCATTTTCATAAACTGGCGTGCTCATCAAACGTTTGGTTTTGGTATTCCCTCCGCCCAGTGAATTTTTCCATGAACTTACAACCTTCTCAGATAAAGCAAGATTCGCATAGCTATGTTCTGCATTACCACCCGTTTGAGACCAAGTTTCATTTTTAAATGTACGAGGCAAACGTAAACTTGTTTCTAGTGCTGCTGGGCTTGCAACCAATGCACTTTTTTTCAAATTAATAGAAATGCGCTCACCTTCAAGTTTTGGTTTATTCACATCACCTCCACACGCCGTTAGCACAACAGCTGCTGAAAGTGATAATGCGAGTGAAATATTTTTAATCATTTTGTTTAACCTTTAAGATTCTGCTTTTATGAACGACGATTTAATGCATCAATACGCGCTTGAACACGTGTACGCATACCTTGTGGAATTGAAGGGTTTACAGCAATATTTTCATACTGTTTTAAAGCATCTTCTAACTTACCTTGCTTTTCATAAGACATTGCTAAAACTTCCTTTGCAGAATACATGAAAGGACTTTCAGCTTTAACCAGCTCACTTGCAACTTCTTGTGCTTTTAAAATGTCTTTATCAAGCAAAAGAAGTGACATTTTAAGTTTTGCTAAATCAGTAAATTCTTTTGCTTTAACGTTTTCAATAATGTCCTTGTAAACAACAATAGCCTTTTGAAGTTCATTTTGCTTTGTGAATGCTTCAGCTTTATTAAACCATGCAAACAACTGATAACCATTCGTACCATTTTCAATAATATCGTTATAACTTTCAGGTGCAACAGTGCCACTTTGCTTTACTGTCCAAAGTGCATTTGCTTGGTTTTCATAACCTGTTTCACGCGCATTGACATACCACTGCCAAGAAGTAACAACAACAAATAGCCCTATGACAGAACTGATAATATGCACTTTATAATCATTCCAAAAAGCCAACATGTTATCCACATGCATTGCTTCTTCAACTTCGCGCATAAACTTATTTACATCTTGAACGTTTTCTTCTTTTTGGCGGTTACGTCTTGTCATGTTTTATTCTTTCAATTTATATCTTAAAAACAATGTTGAATTATTAACTTATTCTATAAAAAATATCAATCATTCTTGAACATTACTTTGGAATTGCTGCTAAAAGTTGCTTTGTATATGGATGTTTTGGTTTTTTGAAAATATCGTAAGCAGGTCCTTGCTCTACAATCTCGCCGTCTTTCATCACAATCACACGGTCACTTACTTGGGAAACAACGCGCAAATCATGCGAAACAAACATGTAACTTAAGTCATATTTTTCTTTCAAACTCTGCATAAGGTCCAAAACTTGTTTTTGCACAGAAACATCTAGAGCGCTCACTGCTTCATCGGCAACAATTAGTGCAGGACGCAAAGCCAAAGCCCTTGCAATGCCAATGCGTTGTCTTTGTCCACCACTAAATTGGTGTGGGTACCTATCGTAAGACTCTTTTGGCAACCCCACTTCCTTTAAAAGTTTTTCAACAAAGTCTCTACGTTCTTTTTTATTTAAAAGTTTATGCGCTTTTAAACCTTCACTTATTGTTTCACCAACTTTCATGCGTGGATTTAACGAAGAGTATGGATCTTGAAAAACCATTTGCATCTCACGGCGCATGGCTTTAAGTTGCTTTTTATTGAAAAACGTTGTGTCTTCACCGTTTATTCGAATCACACCTTCATCCAAATCGTACAAGCGTACCAAACATCGAGATAAAGTAGATTTACCACAGCCACTTTCACCAACCACGCCGACCGTTTCACCACGTTTTATAGAAAATGAAACATTTTTTAACGCATGGAAAGGTTTTGTTTTTCCGAAAAAACCGCCTTCTTTAACTTTAAATATTTTAGAAACGTTATTCACTTCTATAATCGTTTCACCAAGTACTTCTTCTTTTTTGTCTTGAATAAGTTCGGGCATTGCTGCAAGAAGCTTTTGTGTATAAGCATGTTGAGGTTGTTCTATCACACTTTTAACAGCACCACTTTCAACCACTTTACCATCTTTCATAACCACAACTTTATCAGCCATTTCACGAACAACGCCAAAGTCATGGGTAATGAAAAGTACTGCCATGCCCATTTCTTTTTGGAGGCTTTTAATAAGATTTAGAATTTCACCTTGCACGGTTACATCCAGTGCTGTTGTAGGTTCATCCGCTATTAATAATTTAGGTTTCATAGCTAATGCCATCGCAATCATCACACGTTGGCGCTGACCGCCTGAAAGTTGAAAAGGGTAATCATCGTAGCGTCTTTGAGGGTTTGGAATTTTAACCTTTTTAAAAAGGTCTAAAACTTTTGTCTTAATTTCTTTTTTAGATAGCTTCGTATGAATTTCAAAAACCTCTGCAACTTGTTTTCCAACTGTCATCACAGGGTTTAAAGCTGTCATAGGTTCTTGGAAAATCATGGACATTTCACGTCCACGCAGTGGCCTTTTATCATCTTCGCTCATATTCAACATATCGAAAGATTCAAATTCAATAGAGTCGGCCTTTATGTTCGCATGTTCTGGTAGTAACCCCATTACACTAAGCGATGTTAAACTTTTGCCTGAGCCACTTTCCCCCACCAAACAAAGGGTTTCACCTTCAGCTAGGTCAAATGAAACACCTTGAACAACCGTTTTATTGCCAAAGGAAATTTTTAAATTTTGTACTGATAAAAGATTATTTTTTTTCATAACATGCAGTTTACAAAATAAGCCTCATTTAAGCAAAATAAAAAGCCACCTTATGTGGTGGCTCTTTTTTCCGCTATATGCAAATACATTTCACGCAACTGTTTACGATCAGTGTATGCATTTTTGTTAATTAACAACCCTTGCTCTTTTGCAATTTCAATTACTAAGCTTTGAATTGCACCCATGCAAGTTCCACAGCCAACCGTACGGTCAGTTGCTTCATTTAACATAAGCCGAACTTTTACAATTGTAATGGCGTCAACTTCTGTTAAGCCTTGTTGATCAATAAATTTTTTTATAACATTTGAGACATAATCACTTCTACGCCCTTGTTTTCCAGCACATGCACAAATGAGCATTGCCATAGTTATTCCCCTGCCCCCATCAAGAAGGCCGTTAAATAAAAGATTAAGTTTTAAAACATCTTTTTAAATTTTGGGGGTTGTATTGTTCAATATCAAGTATAAAACAAAAAAACCACCTTATTTAGGTGGTTTTTTATATTTTCGCTATTCAGGCAGCATGCCCTTACCTTCACAAACTGGGCAAATAAAATTAGAAGGTGTTTTTTTATGACCACCGCAACCATTACACAGGTAATAACCAGGCTTTAGGTCAAGAAACCGCCCTTTAGTGAGCGTTATTCTTTTTTTCTTACCTGTATTTTTTGCAAAAATGGATGACTTATCGTCATCGTCACTGTCAGACTTTGCAATTATAGCGTCCTTCATGGGGATAATTTTAGCCGCGGACATAACCTTCCCCCCAACATTTTGCACACTTTGAACCCATGGTCATTTTACCTGACCCTTGACATCTGGGACATTTAATACAGCCCGAAGGAATTTGCGTACCGTCTGGCAAGGTGCCGATACTTAGGATTTGCATAAAAGTTCCTTAGCGCGAATGCGCAATGTAGACAAAAGTGAATGTGATTCAAATATCAAAAGAGAGTGTAATGATTACACTCTCTTTTTCAAGCTTTAATGTTCAAAATATTACAATTTACCTTGCTTTCTTGCTTTGACAAGGTCCTCAAAATACTGATCTGCGTGGAAACTTGAACGAACAAGAGGGCCTGAAGCCACAAGCAAGAAACCTTTCATTTTCGCTTGTTTTTCATAATCGGCAAATTGTTCTGGCGTTACATATTCCTTAACTGGATAATGCGCTTTTGAAGGGCGTAAATATTGACCAATGGTTAAAAAGTCCACCCCTGCACTTCGCATATCGTCCATCACTTGCAGAACTTCATCACGTTCTTCACCTAAGCCAACCATAATGCCAGATTTTGTAAACATACTTGGGTGACGTTCCTTTACACGTTGTAAAAGACGCAGTGAACCGAAATAACGTGCACCTGGACGAACTTCACGATAAAGACGAGGAACTGTTTCTAAGTTATGGTTAAATACATCTGGCATTGCATCAGCAACAATGTCGATACAATCTTCTTTACGACGAAAGTCAGGGGTTAAAATTTCAACGGTTGTACCCGTTGAGTTTTCCTTAACCGCACGAATGCATTTTGCCCAGTGAGATGCACCACCATCTACCAAGTCATCACGGTCCACCGATGTGATCACCATATGTTTTAAACCAAGTTCTTGCGCCATATCGGCTAAGTGTTGAGGTTCATCTTGATTCACAAGGTTTGGCTTACCTGTTTTAATGTTACAAAATGCACAACCACGGGTGCATGTATCACCTAAAATCATTGTAGTTAAGTGCCCTGATGCCCAACAATCACCAATATTAGGGCAAGCAGCTTCTTGACAAACAGTAACCAAACCCTTATCAGCCACTTTCTTTTTCAATGCAAAATATTCAGGGCTTTGCGGTGCACGCACACGCAACCAGTCGGGCTTTGGTGCGCGCATGTCCAGCCCACCTTCTAAGTTACGGATTTTAGAAGCACCATTACCACGCACTTCTTTACGGCGCATGCTTTCAGGCACAGGTGCATCAGCAATAGAATCATATCCTAAACTTGAAACACCTGAAGCATCAATACCTGCTTGTTCAAGCTCTTGGCGAACAGCATTACGGTTTTCAGAATCACTTTCCATGACAATTTGCACTTTAGACATGCGCTGAACTTTCTTAATTTTCAAAAAACATAAGGAACATTACAGAATGTAACCTGAAAAAGCAAGACAGGAGAACTTGTTTTAGAAATTGAATTAAGGCGTTGTATTCGTCCAGTCAATTGTTAATGAACCAACAGTTAACTCTGCTGTTACACTATCCGCAGATCCAGCCAAATGGATTGCTGACTTAATATCACTAATATTTGTTGGTGTAAGCGTTGAATTAAAGAAGACTACATCATCTAACACACCATCTAGATGGTAGCCATACCCCTCATTCAATTCACCAAATGTTAATGTATTGACACGATTCACAATGGTGGTGTTAAACGCTGTCCAACTATATGTTTGTGATGTTTGAGTTGCCAAATCATATAGGTCAGCTGTCATCGCCGTGCCATTTTTGGTGACGAATAAGGCGTAATCTTTACCTTCAGTTACAACAATTCCTGTATCTTCTCGGTCTGTATTATCATCAATAAACATATGGTCACCTGTATGAATAAATGCTGATATTTGCTGATCTGTCGTGGAATCAACTCTTAGGCTATATAAAGCTGCCGGGCCGTCGCGAAGCGCTGAGTTAAACAATGTTACACTTGAATAATTAGAAGCTCCACGTAACCATGCCGTAGCAGATGATGGTGCATTAACTTCATAACTTGATGTTAAACCAACCGCCAAGTCACCTGTTGCGGTTAAACCTGCATCACCAAGGGTATAGCTACCAGAAGCATAAGTACCATTCACACCAACTGAACCATAATCATATAGAGTTGTTCCGCTTGTTTCATTAAACTTATACCAGTTTTGAGGTGCTAAAGTTGAAATTACATCGCTAAAGGAATCTGGTCCTGCACTGAGTGACCTCATCTGAACATATTGACCATTTGTCACAGCACCTGCAGTAGATGTCCATGTTTGAACTTCCGTGGTACAACTTGCATCCGAGCAAATTCTATATTCTGCATTTGCACCGTTAACATTCACCCCAACAGCATTTGAAATACCTGTAATTTGAATAATATCCGACTCAACTGTTGTGGCTGGTGTTACACCTGTGGCATCTGTAAAGTCAACCGTATCAGGTGTATTATCACGCCATTTAGTATCAAGGTAGTTATAAACTGTTGTCATTGAAGCATCTGAGAGAATTGAGTCATACACCAACACCTCATATATTTTACCGTTGTACATCAAGTTTGTTGTTGAACATGTTTCTACGGCATTAATAGACCCAATACACAAGCTTGTTGGAAGATGGTTTTTAAGTAATTTACCGCCCGAAGTTACCTGAATATTATTATGATACATGCGTTTGTTGTTCACGTTATTCATTGCACCATGGTAAATTTCTACAATATCGTTTACAACAGCTTCGCCTGAATCATCTTGGTCCCATGTATTCGCTTCCCCTGTCCAGAATTGCCACTGGTTGTTTGAACCTGCAAATACATTAAAACCAGTTCTAACAGTTGGCGATGAATTTGAATATCTCATACCCAGTGGTGTTCTATAGACATCATCGTTACCGTTTACTTCAGTAACAATAAAGAATGTATAGGCTTCTGCACTTTGCAACCTTTCATCATATGGAACTTCTAAGTAATCGGCGCTTCCATCAAATGTCATAGCAAAACCATCACTTGTTGGTTGAGCTGCAACAACTGTTTGTGTCGCATCAAAACCAAAGGAACTTTTATCAACCCAACTTGAAACAGCATATGGTGCAACAATACCATCATCTACAAAGTCACCGTCTACATCTTTTGCATCTAACCACAGCATTGGTGCAAACACTGTTGCATCTAGGGTTTTCACATTCCATGTTGTTGATTTAGGACCTATCGTCACGTTTGTTGTAACCGCTGTTGGCGCTGTTGATGCGCTGGTCATGCGTAACCTTAAACTATCACCAGATGTAATGGTTGCAACACCTGTTCCAACCCATGAGCCACCATTTACCTGTACTTCCGCACCATTTGTTACATTTACAGTTTGGGTTCCTAAACCACGATATGTAATGACATCTGAATATATCAGTGTATTGGTTGAATCTGTTTCCACATCCGCTATTTCTAAATCTTCCCACTTATCTAGCAGGTAGTTAAACACAATTGTTCTTGACGCTGCATAATCGCCTGCAAGAGATTTATCGAAAACTAAAATTTCATATATATTACCACTATACGTATTAGAGTCGCATGTTACATTACCCGCAGCACCTACACACAACTGAGCTGTTGTGTCTGCTGGTAAGTGATTATACGTTGAAGTGTTTACTTGAGATTTATTAACATAAAAACCTTGCCACCATTCATTCATAGTTGCGGCTATATAATCTTTCTTATAATGAGTGTATGCTGGGCCATCAACTGTTTGCTGCGTTCCTCCTGTATCTACAACCCGTAAATCCCAATCTGTATCAGTCGCTTGAACATTATACCCGCCATATGTTGAACGCATATTAATAATATTTTTGTATGACGTACCACCTGGTGCAACATCGGCTACAATAAATATAGATGTTTCAGTAACTGTTTCAAACCTTCTGTGGTACGAACGTCGTAGATAGTCATCATTGCCATCAAAGTAAACTTTATTGCCATCATATATAGGCTGTAGGGATGCCGTTGTCTGAGTTACATCAATATTATATAAACCTTTATCAACCCAAGTAATAAGCCCTGAACCATTTAAACCACTTTCGGACATACCTTCTTCAACAAAGTCTCCGTCCACATCTTTTGCGTCATACCAAACAGAAGGGTTAAAACCAAATGGTGTTAAGTCATATTTTTCAGTTGTTACTATCCAGTCAATTGCACCGCCACCAAAGGTAATCGAAACTTCAGTAACAGCTGGACCACCATTGGCACTATTGGTTCTAACTTGTACATAATTACCATTACTTATTGTAATTTCCGAATTACCCCAGTCATTAATAACGCTTGTACAGCTTGCATCTGTACATGTTCTCACAGCATACCCTTCATCACCTGCAACTGTTATTGAAATACCGTTATAAATATCGTTAATTTGAATAATATCAGACTCAACCAAAGTACTAATGGATACATCCGTAACATCTGTAAAGTCATTCAATGCAGCTGGTGTGTTGTCATACGTTGTCACCATCCAATCCATTAGTAAAGTACCGACTTGAAGTGCTGTTGTGGATGAGGTTTCACCCACAGAAGATGGCATAATGCGCAGTTGTACATAGCCATTCGGGTCTACATAGCCGTTATAGTTGCTCCAATCTAATACAACCGAAGAACAGGATGCATCGCTACAGGTTCTAAATTCTCCACCCAAACTTACTGAAACAGCAACTGCATAATCCACACCTGTAACCTGTAGAATATCTGATTCATACATTATACTTGGGCTAACATCTACAGCATCTGTAAAGTCCATCGCATCTGGCTTGTTGTCAAAATCCATATTTGTAATTTGCCAATTTGAAACTTGTGTTCCCACTTGAACCGTAGAAACTTTTTTACGCAATGCACCATAATTGGAAGCATTCATACGCACTTTAAACGTATCACCTGAAACAACCGTAGCAGAACCTGTCCCTGCCATCCATGAACCGCCATTCACCTGAACTTCTGCACCGTGACCTGCGTAAACATATAGCGTATTACTAATAGGGCCAACCGTTATAGATTCACTTTCAATTAATGTGTTTGGCACGGTGTTTGTGACATCTATCAGTGAGAAATACCCTGGGTCATTGGCTAAACCACCATATTCAGGCCAACCTGTTCCACCAACATTATAAATAGTTGTACCCGTTTGATTATTCAGCAATTTTTCATGTTCGTAACGCCCAATTTGACCACTGTAACCATAATGAAGCCATAAGCCATTACCAAATTCCATGTCCCCTGTCCAACCACCGTATGCCGCATTCATTTTTCGCCAGTTATCACGTTTAACTTCCTCAGCAGTAGCATGGCTTACACCACGACCTGCAAAGTTATTTCGAACACGGACAAATGTACCACCACCATAAAACGTTTGTGCAATCGTTCCATCTTCAATGGTCATACTGACAGACGTTGCTGTGTTCCCCTCATCTTCTGAATAGTAAATAGAACCACCACTTCCTGCGAACAGTAACAAACCATCACCATATGCAGGGCCTGCACCAGTCCCTGTAAAGCCGAGTGGAATATCGGACCATGTTGCCCCATCGGCAGACCTTTGAACAACAGCACTGCTACTGTTACCGGCAAAGGCATAATCTTTGGAGAAGAATAAACCATCACTTGAAGTTGTACGACCAGATGCAGCAACCCATGTCATACCATCGGTTGAATAAAAGTTACTGGACCCCGAAGCAGTATCCCATACAAAAATTTGTTTATCTTCCCAATAGCGAAGTCTATCCAAACTTTGATTAGATGGTGGCGTTGGGTGCTGTTTCCATTCAAGTCCATCAGTTGAATAAATAAGAGGGCCACCGCTTTTAGTTGCCAGCCAAATACCTTTACCGTATGAGATTTGGCTTACCATATTGGTTCCATAAAATGGTGTCATATCAACCTTTAAGAAATCCGAACCTGATGTTGGGTTATCTTTTGAAACTGCAATGTAGTTTTCACTGCCATTTTTTGCTGGGAATGCCCAAGTTACATTAAATTCTTCTGTTTTTAATGTCCAATGTGTGGTGTGTGAACCCACTTGAATTGTGGATGTTTTTTCACGCAAGCTAGCCAATGGGGATTCCATACGCACTTTCAAAGTGTCACCCGCACTTACAGAGGTTGTACCATCTCCAGCAACCCACGAACCACCGTTCACCTGAATTTCCGCCCCATTCCAAGCATAAACTTTTTGCGGTGTTGTCATAGATGATGAAATGGTTACAGTATCACTTTCAATATAAGCGGAAAGACTAACATCGGTTACATCTGTGAATTCAAAATCGCCTGGGTCATTATGTACACCACCGAACTTAATGTTACCCATAGAAACACCATTAATTAAAACACGTGTCGCAGTACTCAAGTCATCATCCGAACTATAGTAAATACCAGCTTGATAACGTGACATGAGCCACTTATCATCAGCAAATGTTAATCCATATGTAATGGCAGGGACTGAAATACTTGTATAAGTACTGCTTATTTCATTACCATACCAAATTTTTCCGCCTTGATCTGTGTAGTAGAAATTATCTTTCGCAAATGTTTTAGAATAAAGGCCCACACCACTATCAGATACCGTAGGGTCAAATTGTGTCCATGTATCTCCATTATCATCTGAAGCAAAATAATTCTCAGTACTATCAACATTTGAAATAACCAACCAACGACCATTACCGTGAACAACACCGCCTGTAGGGGCTGCATCTACAACTTTAACCCAATTATCACCATTGTCGGTTGATTTATAAATATTGTAACCACTGTTTATCCACACACCACGTGCATATTCATACGAACCTGAGTATGTGCTTGGCGGTGTTGTTGCTAAGGACCAGTTTTCACCGTCTGAAGAAATAACTGTTTGTCCACCTCCACCGCCGCTAGTAGAATTAACACGTGCAAGCCAATTACCCACACCATAAGAAATTCCAGCCACTTTACCATCAAAGAAGCTACTTAAATCGGATGAATTCCAATCAATAGCATTACTTGAATAAGCAAGCACACCTTTGTCGTTGGAATCTGCTCCACCCACAACCCACTTTCCATCACCATATTCAATGCTTGAAATCGCAGTCATGCTTAGTGGCAATGGGAAGCTTTTCCATAATACACCATCTTCAGAAAGTGCAAACTGGTCGCTACCGCCTGCAGCCCAAGATGCGATGATTTGCCTTGTGGTAACCGTCCAGTGAGTGATACGAGTACCCACCTGAACTGTTGTTGTTTTAGCTGTTAAGAAATCATTTGCAGAGGCCATGCGAACTTTTAATGTATCTCCTGCTGTTACAGAAGCTGCTCCATTCCCCGCAACCCATGATCCACCATTCACTTGCACTTCAGCACCATTTCCTGCATAAACTTTTTGTGTGGATGTCATGGAAGCATCAATTGTAATGGCTTCACTTTCAGTTAGCGTGCTTAATTCTGTTTCAGAAACAGCTGTGAATGTAAATGCGCCAGGGTCATTATAAGTACCACCATATGTAACCGAATTTGTGTGTTCACTTGCATTGACAGAAGCTATTGATGTTAAATTATTGTCCCAATAAGCATATTGACCTTGGTAACCGGAAATAAACCAATTACCATTTGCGAACTCACCATTTTTTACCAAGGCTGATGAAACACGTACGTTTTGCGTGGTTGACACATCATCAAAATAAGTTACACGGTTGTTATTTTGGTAACCCATAATAACTTTACCACCACCTGTTAAAATTTGATATTTGTAGCCACCATGGTCATCCAATGTATAAGATGTCCAATCGGCTTCAAATGGTTTTAAACCTTCACCTCGATAATATAAATTAGCTTGGTCAGCTGCTGTTCCATACCAATAACCATTCGCAAAGCTTACAAAGTCAATATCACCTGGAACGCTGGTTGTTGAGGTTAAGTTAATTGCAGAAAGGGTTGAATTATCTGTTCCTTCAAAGTAACCATAGTTTGTAAATACATATACTTTTCCATCAACAACAACAGTATTTATATGACCATATGAAGAAACGGCTCCCAAGTCTTCCGATACCGTTAAGTCCCCATTAAAGGCAACCATATGGTTTGGATTACCACCAATTTGGCGGCCTGCAATATACCAAACATTACTGTCAGCACTGTATTTAATGGAGCTAATATCATAACCCGACAAAGCTGCTGGTGCTGCAACAGCTTCCCAATCGAATCCATTTTCCGATTTTAAGATTGTTCCCGAACTACCAACAGCAACCCATAAGCCATTACCGTATTCCACATTTAAAATACTCACCGACGCATCCACCACAAGGTCTGAAACATCTACCTCAATCACGGTTGATCCGTCTGTTGCTAGCATTACCTTGGCATCATCTAAACCTTGAATCCAATTCACTACAAATTCTTTTGTAGTTACTTTAAAATGTGTTGCGTGTGTCCCCACCTGAACGGTTGAAACTTTGGTCGTTAAACTTTGGTTTGCCGAAGTCAGACGAACTTTTAAGGTGTCACCCCCTGTTACAGTGGATGTCCCGTCACCAGCCACCCAAGCACCACCGTTTATTTGAACTTCGGCGCCATTTCCAGCATAAACCTTTTGGGTAGAAGTCATAGATGTTGCAATTGTAATGACATTACTTTCAATAAGCGATGCTAATTCAGTATCTGAAACTGCCGTAAATGCAAAAGCACCTGGATCATTTTGAATACCACCGTAAGTTGGTTTATCAATACCTGCAGAGTGTGCTGTATATGTAGACATAGAACCGCTACCAGACACCATGTCTGAATGCAAACCATAAAACATAATGCCTGAAGATCTAACACCAACCCAGTAGCCATTACCAAAAGAGGCTCCTGAAATTGTGTTCGATTTTGTAACACCTAACCATGTGTTGCTTAACACACCGTCCTTATTGGCAATATCAATATTTCCAGTGTCTTCGTTTGTTAGCATAAAGTAGCCACCACCATAAACAATGGGACTGGATGTGGCAGTTAACACGCCAGATAAGTCATTGTATGTAGAGCTTGTTGCAAACGCATCTTGCGAAATGTATAAAGTTTGCCCTTCTGTGGCAAACCAATAACCATCAGCATAAGCCACTGAAGCGGCTTCCAATTCTGAACTTACATTGCTCCAAGTTAAACCATCGGTTGTTAGGCTCATTGGTGCATTTCCACTGTTTACATTGTCGCCAACTATGAGTGTTTCGCCATCTGTTGCAAGGTAACCATCAATCTCACCATTAGCGCCTGTACCTGCTGCCGCTGTCCAATTCTCAAGGTCATTAGAATAAAGCATTTGGTTGTGAGCCTTCATAACCCACAGGTCCTTAGCAGACCAATAATAAATTTTATTAATATAACTGCTAACCGTATCGCTTACATCAACCCCTGTCCAATTAAATCCATCTTCTGAATAAGCTAGTTTTTGAGCATTCGAGACAACCCATTTCCCATCACCATATTCAATGTCACTTAATGCGACATTCCCGAAGATTTCTGTTAAACGGTCATCGCTTTCAATATAATCAGTAGCATCTGGATTATCTGAGACAATAATATGTGCGTTAGAACCCGATGTTAACATCCAACTCACTTGATACTCTCTATTGGTAATACCCCAGTGGGTTGTATGTGGGCCAACTTGGAGCGATGTTATCTTTTGCTCTAAACTTCCGAATGCTGAAGTTACGCGAACCTTTAGGGTATCACCAGCTGTAACTGTAGCCGAACCATCACCCGCAACCCATGAACCTCCGTTAATTTGAATTTCAGCGCCATTACCTGCATAAACTTTTTGTGGCACTGTCATGGAAGATGAAATGGTTACTGAATCACTTTCAATAACCGTTGAAAGGCTGGCACCTGTTACGTCTGTAAAGCTGAAACTTCCTGGGTCATTGTGGGCACCACCATATGCAATTTCACGAATTTCACCTGAAATTGGAACAACTAAACTTGAAAATGTATTTAAATCAGATGAATAACCTAGCTGGCCATTTGAACTTCCGAATACATATTCACCGTTACCAAAACCAAAACGAGTTGCTGCATCAAAAGCTATATCACCCACATCATATTGGCGCCATGGTAATTTTAGGTCACTTAGTATGGTTGATGTAGTGTCTACAACGAACCCATTTCCAGCACTTCCCGACATGAAACGGTCACCAACCCATTGAATACTAGAAGATAAATTATTCGCTATCACTTCATGCGAAACACCTATTTGATCTTCTGAAATTGCAAAAGAACCTGTTGATTTTTTTACTAATAAATAGCCATTTGCATAACCTAAAGCTTGTGGGTCACCAGAAGCACCAAAGCTATACGAAGACCAAGCGCTTCCATCATTTGATGAATATTTAATTGTTCCTGAATCACCGCCTGCAACCCAAAAGCCTTTTGTTTTTAATAGCCCTGAAGCGTAGCCATTATTATAATTTGTAACAGCTGTCCATACGATGCCGTCGGGCGATGTTGCAGTTGTATTACCACCATAACCTTGCGACACCATCCACATGCCATCTGCATATTCTACCGATGTAAATGAAACAGTGTTCACACCTAAGCCACCAATAGCTACCTGAGACCAAACTTTACCATCAACTGAAGACAAAATAGTAGGCCCACCACCCACTGCAACCCATACGCCGTCACCATAGTCTACATCGTAAATATCACCCAACGATACTGGTAAATCAACTGCCAACCACCTTTGACCATCATCTGAAATAAGTAAAGAATCTTTCTTTCCTGCCGCCACCCATGAAATTTCACCCATGTCTGAGATACAGGCTGATGTGCTCATACTATACCAATTTGTACCATCACACATTTGCATAGAACTTGTTGCTGAATCATAGCGCTGTTCACCTGGAACATTACAAGCCCCTAATGCTGAACCACATTTTAAAGGAACCTCGTAAGAACCATTACAATATACTAAATAGCTGCCTGTGTTTTTCCACTCAACCTCAGCTTCATTTGAACATGCATCGGTTGATACATAGGAACCTATGCGCCTTAACTCACTTCCAACGCAGGACTCTAAACCTAAACGGTTATTATCGTATTCCATGCTTCCGTTATAACTACATGAAATCGAAAAAGAAGGTGACGCATTTAAACACGCCAGTACAGTTAAAACTAAAACTGATAACAACTTCTTCAAAAAGTAACCTTACTTATTTTTAAGTATTTTAATTTCTTCTTTTAACGCCTCAATTTGGGCTTGTTGCTCTTGAACAGCTTTAATAAGAGGCGCAATTAAGCCAATATAATTTACAGACTTCGTGCCCATTTCATCGTTTGCTGTATTTACAAGGTCTGGGTATACCTTCTCTAACTCTTGAGCAATAACACCTAACTCAGTTACCGAAGGGTTAGATTTCATCTCAAAACTTACAGGTTTCACCTGTAAAATATTATCCAACTCAGATGGTAAAGGTTGAATGTTTTGCTTTAAACGTCTATCAGAAACGTCCGCCAGAGTACCTGTGTACTCAATAGACCCTGAAACATCTAATTCAACGTTAGGTGAAACAAGTCCAATCCCTACTTCACCACCTAAGATAGCAAGCGTGTTTGCATCTGTAACCTCGGTTCCTGTAACATCAGCCAAACCAATAACCATTGAATAATCACCACTAACAAACGCACTTTTACCCATTGCAATAGAATTTAACCCATCTGCACGTGCCGATGTAAACGCAACCGCAGATGTACCCGAAACACTAGAACCCGAACCAATAGCAACACCGTAATTAGAATAAGCATCTGAACCTGTACCCAAAGCAACTGAAGCGAGACCATAAGCCTGAGCACCACCATTTAAGGCACCTGAGCTACCAATTGCAACCGACCTTGAACCTGTTGCACCACCATAACGCGCCATAGAAATAGCATCGGTGGCCGTTGCGTTACCCCTTATAGCAAGTGCATAGTCAGCAGTTGCTCCACCACCAAATGAAATAGACCCCGTACCCGTTGCCGAGGCATTTGTACCAAATGCGAACGAATTGTTACCTGAAGCTATTGTATTATGGCCAAAAGCAAATGAAACATCACCAATATTTCCATCATTAAACATACCGCTATAACCTGCTTGTCCACCTACAAACGCACGTTTATCTGGGTACCAAACAAATCCATAATCACCGTTAGAGTAACCGCTTGGCACTGAACCAGATTTGTAAAAGCGCACATCATCATAATTAATATAGTCTGTGTTATCTGTCCACAAACCACCTGGAAGGTTCGTTAAGCTTGCGCCATCCCCCACAAAGGCTGTGGCTGAAACGGTGCCTGAAACGTCCAATGTCGCATTAGGCAATTGATTATTAATACCAATTTTTGCAACCGTAGAACTTATAGATAAACCATAGATAGTATTTCCAATATTCAATTCGTCAGAAGCATTAGAACCCGACCCTGTAACCCTGTAACCAATCATAATATTACGATCACCTGTAGTAATTTCTCTACCTGCTCCATAGCCTAATAGAGTATTCCATTCTGCTGATGACATATTAACACCTGCAGTTGAACCTACCGCAACGTTGTTTTCACCAGATACGGACAAGAGCGTATTTTTACCGACAGCTGTATTTCGATCTCCTGTTGCAGATCTCATAGCGCCATGACCTACAGCGGTTGTACTCCACTGTGTCGTTATTGATGCTGCAGCTTGATAACCAACCGCAGTATTATACATACCATTTGTATTAGCATATAAAGCCCTCCAGCCAAGAGCAACGTTCTCTTTCCCCGTATTATTAAAGCTCATTGCAGACCGACCAACAGCTGTATTATCATCACCTGAGGTATTATTAAGCAATGCCAAGTGCCCTATCGCTGTATTATCACCCCCTCCAACATTACTTTCTAAAGCTCTTAAACCAAGCCCAAGGTTTGAATTCGACCCATCATCATTTAAGCCTGCATTAAAACCTAAATACACACTAGGATAAGCGCTTTCACTATCCGTTTTGCCGTCCGTTAAATCATCGATACCTATTGATACTGCTCCCGCAGTAATATTGGTTAAGCTTGCGCCATCCCCCACAAAGGCTGTAGCTGAAACTATGCCTGGCACAATTAGGCTTGCGGAAGGGTCATTCACAAGAAGCCCTGCATCGCAGTTAATATCCTTACCGTCGGTGTAACAAAGTTCATTGGCATTTAGCGTACCTGAAAAGGCAACGTCCCCCCAGCTTTGCGCATTGGAAATATTTGAATTTGCAAACGAAAGAGCCGTTAGCAATCCTAGAATTATAAGCTTATTTTTTCGCATCGTACGCCCTAATTTTTTACACACAACATAGATACCTTCCACAACAGTGTAGAAAACAACTATATAATAATATGTGCATGTTTACAAATAAACACGCAAAATGACTGACATTTTTTAGGCAAACAACGCTAAGAAAAAGTTAATAGCGCCAAAAATAGCACAAATTTTGGCAGCCAATGTTAAATAAGCCTTCGGAACGCCTTTAAAGTCATCTTTTTCGATATTCTCGGCACTTTGCCAAATACTTTTAAGTACCCAAACCATGTAAGGGGAAATAACTAAAAGGGCAATAGATTCAGCCAAGCGACCACCCGTAGCTGCAAGCGGCGCAACAAAAAACATGGACAATACAAGCGAACCCACAACACCATAAAGCCAAAAAACTTTCCATAAAACTTCTTTACCTGCAAAGCAATACTTTAAGTATGCAACCAAACGATTTGAGGTATCATCACCTACAAGCTTGGCAATATAAAATTGAAATGTTTGCCATATTTTTGTCATTATTTTACCCTTTATTACCCTAAACACTCAATATTCTAAAAAATACCAATATACAAATCAAGCATTTAAAGCTCGACCATCACTATCAAGCGTTGCTTCACCAATCATTTCTGAAAGCGTTGGATGTGGCAAGCAAGCATTTGCAATGTCTTCTTCTGTACATTCCATAGACTTACCAAGCACAAATGTTGTAATCATTTCAGTTGCGTCTGCACCAATAATGTGTGCACCCAACAGTTCACCTGTTGATTTATCGAAAATGGTTTTCACAAAACCTTCCCCTTCACCCGCCGCTAAAGCTTTACCATTTGCAGCGTAATTGAAACGTCCAACTTTTACATCCAAGCCACGTTCTTTAGCTAATTTTTCAGTAAGACCGACGCTACCAACTTGAGGCGTGCAATATGTACAACCAGGAATGTTTTCATAGTTCATAGAGTGCGGTTTTTGACCTGCAATAAACTCTGCACAGATCACACCTTCATGCGAAGCAACATGTGCTAGCTGTTGACGGCCTGTAATATCGCCAATAGCGTATATGCCATCGGCAGATGTTTTATAATGCTCGTCAACTTCTATTAAGCCACGCTCATAGCGAACACCTAATGCATCTAGACCCAAACCTTCAACATTTCCTTGAACACCAATGGCCAATAAAACTTTTTCATATTTAGATTTTGTTTCCTTGCCTTTAAGCTCAAGCGTTACTTCAACACTGCCCTTCAAGCTCTTTAAATTTAATACTTTTGCTGAGGTGTCGATTTTCACACCTTTTTTCTTAAACATCTTTTCAGCAAGTTTTGAAACCTCTTCATCTTCCACTGGTAAAATATTGGATTGAGCCTCTACAACATGAACTTCGGTACCAAGCGTGTTATAAAAACTTGCGAACTCCATTCCAATAGCGCCACTGCCAATAACCAACATAGATTTAGGTAATTTTTCAGGTGTCATTGCATGACGATAATGCCAAACATTTTTTCCATCCGCCTCAAAAACGCCTTTAATTTCACGTGGCCTTGCACCAGTTGCAACAATTGCACTTTCAAATACCACTTGCTCTACATCACCTTTATTTAATTGAATTTGCAATGATTTTGGCCCTGTAAATGAAGCTGTTCCCATAAAAACATCAACATTGTTTTTTTTCATTAAAAATTCAACACCATCCGACAAACCACCAGCAACATCACGGCTGCGTTCAATTAATTTTTTAATATCAACGGTTGCGCCGTTTGTTTTAATACCAAAGTCTTTTGCTTTTTCAATGGAAGCATAAAGCTCTGATGCCTTTAATAAAGCTTTTGTAGGAATACAACCCCAGTTTAAACAAATACCACCAAGGTTTTCTTTTTCAACCACCGCTGTTTTTAAACCCAATTGAGATGCACGAATAGCAGCAACATAACCACCAGGTCCACCACCAATTACCACAACATCATATTTTTTAGACATTTTTAACTCCTCTACTCTCTTTTGAGTTTACTTATTCTTTTCAACACACAAATTAAAAAGCTCCAGCGCAGAATGTGTAAACATAAATGGCGCTGACTTCATCATACTGGCAACTGTTTCAGGTTTAAACCATGCCATGTTCGAAACTTCATTTTTATCAAAAACAACTTCACCGTCGTACTCAAGTAAATAACATTTTACAAATTTGTTATTGTGTTTAAGTTGACCGTAATGAATCACATCCTCTTCAGTGAACTGATAGTCAATGCCAAGCTCTTCCTTCAATTCACGACTTGCAGCTTCTTCGTAACTTTCACCAAAATCTACGTGACCTGTAGCCGCGTCATCAAATTTTAAAGGCGCTTCAACAAAACTAGAACGTTGCTGATACAAAAAATCACCCTTAGAATTTTTAACATAAACATGCACAACCCTTACAGGCAATTTCTCTGCATTCATTTTATCATATTCAACAGTACCTATAACCTGATCGTCACTTGTTACATGCGTTAAAGGTGCAAAACACTTATAATTAAAAGCCTTTAAACCGTTCAAGAATCCATTACTAAACATCCAAGGGCTTTGGCGAGACATAGCGAATACTTTCAGCAATGGCCATGAAAGAAGTGACTTAATTTCTTCTTCATTGGCAACAATTTTTTGCGAGTCCACAACACCTTTAAATAGCTGGCAAGTGCCCCATTCACCTGAAAAAGTATCAACATATTCAATATCAGATTGAATATTCAATTCTTCTTTCATTTCACGGATGGCTGCATCAAAATAGCTTTCGCCAGATTTCACATGCCCAGCAACAGATGCATCAAGCAAGTTTGCACGAACACGCCCTTCTTGCCTTTGCTGCAGAATCATTTTTCCTGTTTCATCAAACAAGTAAATCTGAACATAGCGCAACTTATCTGCGCTTGTAACTTCCAAGCGAGATTTTTGACCAATTACCTGATCACTTTCATTGATTACATCAACAATTTCTACGCTCATTTAAGCAACCAATACAATAGGATTCTCTAAATTCTCTTTAATTGACTTAAGCAACAAAGCACCTACAGCGCCATCAATTGCGCGATGATCAACACTCAAACAAATATCCATTACAGAAGCAACTTGCATTTGACCATCTTTAACAATCACACGCTCTTCAGCACCACCCACTGCAAGAATTGCGGCTTGCGGCGGATTAATGATAGCACTAAAGTTTTTAACACTATACATGCCCAAATTAGAAAGTGAAAAGTTACCACCTTGATACTCCTCTGGCTTTAATGTTCCTGCACGAGCTTTACTTGCAAGGTCTTTCATTTCGTTTGAAAGCTTAACCAAACTTTTTTGGTCTGCATTTTCTAAAATTGGTGTAATTAAACCGCCATCGGTTGCAACTGCAACGCTAATGTCAACATTGCCGTAACGAATCATTGCATCATCGTACCAAGAAACATTAGAATCTGGGTTATCACGCAGGGCAACGGCACATGCTTTAATAATAAAGTCATTTACAGTTAATTTATACTGACCATTCGCACGTGCATTTAATTGCTGCCTAGCATCAAGCAATGCATTCATATTCACGCTTGCATTTAAATAAAAGTGTGGTGTTTCTTGCTTAGATTCAGTTAAGCGTTTAGCAATGGCTTTACGCATTGGAGCATGAACTTCTTTAGTGTTCTGCCCACGGTGAATTGCAGCACCACTTCCAACCATGGATTGCTCAACATCTTCTTTCACAATGCGCCCTTTAGGGCCTGTGCCAATAAGACGAGAAATATCAATACCATTTGCTTCAGCAAGCTTACGTGCAACAGGACTAATTTTAACATCACCCTTAGTCGCTTTCACTTCTGGTACATCTGGTGCTAACCGTGCTTCACGCACAACCGTTTGCGAAGCTACTTTTGATTTTGATGTTGTTGTAGTTTTTTCATCGTCAACTTCCCACTTTTCTTCAGTTTCAACCTGAGCAACAGCCGAGGTAGGTTCATAGTCTTTAGCGACCTCTTCACCTTCTTCTTTTAAAATAGCAATAACTTCACCGACTTGAATGTCTTTACCTGCTTGCCCAATAATTTTATGAATAACACCATCATCAGAAGCTTCAACTTCCATTGTTGCCTTGTCGGTTTCTACCTCGGCTAAAATATCACCTGAAGCGACAACATCGCCTTCTTTCACTTTCCAACCCGCTAAGCGACCTTCACTCATTGTGGGAGATAGTTGTGGCATTAAAATATCTATTGGCATGTTAAGAACCTTTTTTCTTCAATATAAATTACGCGTTAAATCTTTTTAAATATAGCTTATAAAATAACAATGTCACCTTCGCAATTGCATGGTGCACCCATTGAGGCAACTGCGCTGGCTTAATACGAGAATAAATATCATATAAGCCATCATCATCTAAAATTGCATCTACAATAACCTGACCTGCAAAGCAAGACATTGCAACACCGTGACCATTAAAGCCATGTGTAATATAGTGACGAGTTGATATTCTGTTTAAAATCGGCACATAGTTCATTGGAACACCGACAGGCCCTGACCAAACATAATCAACTGTTACTTTCCCGTGAATATCTGGTAAATAAAACTCGAGCTCTTTTAATTTTCGCTCAGCAAATTTCTCATAATTAGTCTCCTTTGAAAACTCTGGGCCTCCATATAAAACACGATTATCTTCAGTAATTTGAATATAACTGCGCAAGTCACCGCGGGAAGCAACTGCAACCTGTCCATTCGGAGCAATTTTAGCAAGAACATCATCAGTCAATGGCGTTGTTACAATTTGAAAATACTCTGTACTAACTGTTTGCGTTTTTTCAGGTGACTTTTCTTCACTCATAAATGCATTTCCACAAACAATAACATGATCACAAACAATACTACCGTTCTCGGTTTTAATGGTCACCTTCTCTTTTTCATCTATAGAAATTACCGACGTGTTTTCATACAGCTTAGCCCCTTGACTTACAGCAGCGTTTGCCAGCCCGTAAACATATGAAAGAGGGTTAAAGGAACCGCTCTTTAAATAGTTCATACCTAAAACAGCACTCGGCATCTTAAAAGATGACTGAACATCGTCGTGATTTAAATTAACAATAGGATCATTCTCGAAATAATGCGCAAAGTAATTTGTATATGAAATATAATCATCTCGTTTGAATTTATTTCGTGATATGTAGGTTAACCCCTCAATCAGATCACAATCAATTTTATATTTCTTTACATTTTCAATAATTTTATCACGTGCTTCAATGGTTGAATTCCAAAAAGCATGAGCATTTAAACGCCCATAAAAATCTGAAAGGTCATCTAAAGTTGTGTTTAAACCACTTTCAATAAGACCACCGGAACGACCCGAACACCCAAACCCGATTTTACCAGGTTCAATAAGAATAGCCTTCTTACCCATTTCCGTCGCATGCAACAAAGCGTTCACACCTGTAAACGCACCACCAATAACACAAATATCACATTCAACATTTTCATCAAGACTTGAGAAGTCAGGCTTTTTTATAGCTGTTTTCTCATACCAAGTCACATAGGGTGAATATTCCATATTAAGATATTAACCTTTTGTTATTTACAAATTTGAACTGCTTTTTTCACAATGTCATCCGCTTGAACAATAGATGCTTGCTCCAAATGGTCTGCGTATGGAATTGGAATATCCTTCAGGGACATACGCTCCACTGGCGCATCTAAAGCATCAAAAGCCTCTTCGCTAATAACAGCCATAATTTCAGCCGCAATTCCTGCAAAGCTGTAACCTTCTTCGACAACAATTGCGCGGTTTGTTTTTTGAATCGATTTTACAATAGCACTTTTATCCAAAGGACGAATCGAACGCAGATCAATCACTTCAGCATCCACACCTTCTTTAGCAAGCATTTCCGCAGCTTTTTCACATTGTAGCGCTGACATAGAATAACCAATCAGCGTAATATCTTTACCTTCACGCACTAAACGCGCCTTACCAATTTCAACTAAAACATCATCACCTTCAGGCACATCACCTTCCATGCCGTATAGACGTTCATTTTCCATAACAAGCACAGGCGCATTGTCACGTACAGCGGATTTTATTAAACCCTTAGCATCCGCAGGCGTTACAGGACATACAACTTTAAGCCCTGGGCAGTTGGCATACATATTCGTGTAGTCATGGCTATGTTGAGCTGCAACCATTTTACCAAGACCGTTAATACCACGGAACACAATAGGGCAACCTACTTTACCGCCACTCATATAATATGTTTTGGCCGCACTATTAATAATTTGATCTGACGACAGCAATGCAAATGACCATGACATATATTCAATAATTGGGCGCATACCCATAAAGGCCGCACCGACACCCAAACCTGTAAACCCAAGCTCTGTAATTGGTGAATCAATCACACGTTTAGGACCAAACTCTTCAAGCATACCCGCTGAACATTTATAAGCCCCTTGGTATTCAGCCACTTCCTCACCCATTAAAAACACTTCCGCATCACGGCGCATTTCTTCACTCATACCATCACGAAGAGCATCACGATATGTTTGCTTAATCATATTCATACCTTATTTCTCCCCGTTTGATTGTATTATATCTGTATACAACTCTGCCATATCTGCCTTTGGTGCATCTAATGCAATTTCAACAGCTTTCGCCACAGCTTCTTTCGCTTTCTTATCCAAAGCCTTTAAATCTTCTTCTTTAACTTTATAATTAGACATAAGCACATTACCCAACTGCATAATAGGGTCACGCTTGGTTTTAATACCATCTACATCTTCACGTTTGCGATATTTTGCGGGGTCGGACATTGAATGCCCTTTGTAACGGTAAGTATCCATTTCCAACAACATCGGACCATTACCCGCACGAATATATTCGCATGCCTCACTGATGGCTTCATACACAGCGAAGAAATCCATACCATCAACTTTTTTACCAGGAATACCGAATGGTTCACCACGTTTATAGAACTCGCCAGCTGCATGACGCTCCTTAGCTGTCCCCATACTAAAATGATTATTTTCAATAATGTACAAAACAGGCAACTTCCATAATGCCGCCATATTGAATGATTCAAACATTGCACCACTATCGGCAGCACCGTCACCAAAAAAGCAAAGAGTCACGCGATCTTCTTCGCGATATTTAGCAGCAAACGCCATACCCGTTGCAAGTGGAACATTACCACCTACAATACCATGACCACCCCAGAAATGCTTATCTGGGTCGAACATGTGCATAGAACCGCCCTTACCTTTTGAAATACCAGTTGAGCGACCCATAAGCTCACCTAGAATTTCTTCCATAGAAATACCGCTCATTGCAGCATGTGCGTGACAACGGTAAGTTGTAATAAAATCATCACCTTCTTTAGATGCTGCCTTTGCACCTGTAATGACCGCTTCTTGACCAATATACAAGTGACAAAAACCACCCATATAACCTTGTTGGTACAAACTACCTACCTTTTCTTGAAATCGGCGCAGTTGAATCATAGATTCATACTGAGCCAACAAATCTTCTTTAGTAAATTGATTATGAAGAGACTTTACCAAGTTAAACTTCTTTTTAGCGGCAGATTTTACAGCCATAACATTTCCTCTTTTTATTACAGTGTAACAATTTATATGAAACCAAGACGTATCGCAAGAAAATCTAACATATCCAACAAAAAAGGCAGTTAAAAACTGCCTTATAGTCACACTCTTAATTTAAACTAGAAGCTATAACCTAGCTTAAATCCAAATGTTGTATCTGTTTCTTTTGCTGTTGCAGGAACATCAGAGTTATATTCAACTTCGTAAGAAACCTTGCCATAAAAAGCCTTCGTAAAGTCTACTTTAATCGAACTTTCCGAATACACGCTTGTACTTTCAGCAATACCAATATCTAAGTTCTCCACAAAAGATAAGTTTTCCGCAAACTTGTAAACAGCATCCACCGAAAACTTAGTAATAAAACTGTTTTCATCTGTGCCATCTGTAAAGTCAGTTTGGCGCATACCCAAACTCACCTCACCTGAAAGCTTGAAAATATCTGTATTATAAAACTTATGACCATAACCAAGTGTTTCGGCCATACGCATCTCATACCCCTCAAATCGGTCATTCAGGTATGTTAACTCACCAAAAACATAGTTTACATCAGAAACGTTAAAACGTGCTTGCGCCAAGCCACGGTACTCTTCTTCCGTTGTTACACCTTGATTCTCTTCACCTTCGGCGTACGCTTCAAACTTATAACCCCACTTTTTCGCCTCACCATCTTTTTTAGCTTTAAGGTTAAGCTTATATTCTTTCTCCTCTGTGTTACCGTTTGAGAATGTCGCACCTGCTTCAACACTACCATCCCAACCCGTAAAAACGGCTTTACCAGCACCTAAAAGGTTTGGCATTTCAGCCGCATGAGATTGAAGGGAAAGACCTGTTAAAAGCACGGAGGCTAAAATTGTTTTTTTCATTCAAAAGTACCTAATTTAATTTTATATGAAGGGCATTTTATAGCCACAAAACAAAGTGTCAACCAACCTGCACAAAAAAGAAGCACCTATCAAAGGCGCTTCTTCATATTTCGATATTTCAATCAGTGCTAAACAAGGTTTAAACGTTTTGCTATAACCTCAGCTTCATCCAACCATTTCGTGGCAGAACAAGCAATACCATTCAACCAGAAGTTTGGATCGTTCGGGTCTAGCCCAAACGGCTTCATTAAGTCAACAGCACCTTCTGTTCCACCCTTACGCAAAAGGTCTAAATACATCGGCTCAAACATTTCACCAAAGTTGTCACGTACTGCAAATAAACTTTGTGTAAACAGCTCACCAAAGGCATAGGCGTAAACATAAAACGGGCTCATAAAGTGCCCAACATAACACCACAAGTATTCCATATCCTTATACTTAAAAATGTCACCATCTTCGCCGTAAAATTCAACCGTTGTATCCATCCAAACTTTGTTAAAATCTTCAACACTTAGCTTACCATTTGAACGCATATCGTGAATGGTTTGTTCAAACACCGAAAAGTTAATTTGACGGACAACCGTATTCATAAAGTCGTCTAGCTTACCCATAAGTAAAGCCAAGCGCTCTTGATCATCGTCAATACCCTTTAGCATGTGTTCAAATGTTACCATTTCACCAAAGATACTTGCTGTTTCAGCGTAAACCATTGGTGCGTGCCACATAATTGGCCCTTGAGCCTCACCTGCAAGCATGCCATGCACACCGTGCCCCAATTCATGCGCAGCTGTCATCACATCACGCACAGAACCTTGATGGTTTAAAAAGTTAAAGCTACGTATACCATCAGTATAAACACCACTGTAGTTATAGGCCCCACCACTTTTACCTTTATACGGGTGAACATCCACCCAGTTGTTCGCAAAAATAGTTTCAATCAAATCTGCCAATTTCGGACTAAAAGAACGATACGCATCTAACACAACTTTCTTAGTATCATCCCACGAAACATATTCCTTAGATGCAAAAGGCATATTCGCATTACGGTGCGCCCAACTTTGAGCACCTTTTTTACCAAGTAATGCAAATTTTAGCTTATAAAAACGCTGACACTCTTCCGCACCTTTTGTGCGAACAGCATCATGCAACGCATCCACCGTTGCATCATCCACTTTAGAACTAAAATTACGTGATGAAATCGGTTTAGCGTAGCCACGTTGTTTATCATCAACAGCTTTTTCACCCATTAACATATTTAAAGCACGCGCACGGAATTTTACATATTGTTTACCAAGTGTAGAATTCACAGCCTTTAGCGCTTTTTCACGTTCCTTTGAGTCGTCACTGTCGGAGAGCACATGCAAAGCTTCTGTTAAAGTGTGCGACTTCCCAGAAATCTTAATCTCAAGGTCAGACTCCATTTCATCACAGAACTCGTCCCATTCCCCTGAACCAAATGGAGAACGCAGTGCAAGGGACTGCTCAACCCCTTCAGGCAACAAGAACTGTGCCGCAGCACGAATATCGTCCAGCATTGGCTTGTGGTGCGCCACAATACCACCTGAAGCTAAAAGTGATGCATATTCAGCATCCGTCAACTGAACAACTTCGTGGTTGAAGTAATTCATATACTCAGCCCCTGCAGCAGAAAGCTTTTCAGAAATTTTTCCACGCAGTTGCATTGTTTTCGGATCATCCACATGTGTAGAAAATTGAAGGTAAGCATAAACACCTAAGCGCGTTTCAACCTTTTCCAGCTCAGTGTATACTTCCAAAGCATCAGCAAGTTTTTCCTTAAGCTGCCCCTTTAAAGTAAAAAAGCTTTTCATCAAGTTAATGCATTTTTCAATATCCGCATCAATCTGCGGGTCATCCATTGAGCTATAAAGGCAGGTTAAATCCCAATTAACAACTGGTTCTTTTTGTTTTTCAGACATAGATTTCTCCTAAAAGGTTTCGAGAATAAAAAGTAATGTGAGTCATCATTTCGACTACAAAACATATAATAGTATACCAACCCCCTTGTCAACAAATTCCCAAAACGAAAAGTTTTAGCACCCCTTCAACCAACAACTAAACCAACTTTACCTTGAGCACCATAATTCTTTTTTCTTCCAAAGACCTAACCAATCCGTTGTTGACATCTGCACACCCTTCTTTTTTCTATTTAGTTTGTTTAAGAATTAAGGTGCTCTTGTTGATGTTGGTTTAAATTACCAAGGCTGACCTCGAGAGTAGTTCTCAGGTTTTCCGATACGCCTCATTTCTTTTCCCCATCTTTGAATTTGCGGCATTGATGCTTGACGCCCAGTTTCATAATCCCATTCTTGCTGGTGGGAATACATTGTCATGATCCAATGCGCGACTGCATAGGTTCTTTCACCTCTTTCCCATTTTTCAAGGTTGAGGTCTAACCACTTTTGTTTCCAATATTTTTCTTTTTCTTCAACAGGGTTTAGATGAATATAAAATTTAATAATATGCAATATATTGCTATCTGTAATTTTTTCATGACGCTGTGGCCAAGCTTCTTCCATTGCTTGTTCATATTCTGTTAAGTATTTAAGAGACTGGGCATATGGTTCTTTTGCTTTTTCATATTCATGCAGCTGATTATAACCACGTGAAAGCATCCAGTGAGTTTGAGACAATAACTGAAGAGTTTTTAAATCTTTTTTATTTTCTTTATATTCCGGTAAAAGCTCAACTATCTTCTTTGAATGAAACTTAACCATTTCATTACCACCATCGATACGAATTTTTTCCTTAAAGGCCTCCAACTCTACTTCACTCTGCTTTGGTGCGGTGTAACCAAAAAACTCACTATAAACGAATGGTGAAGCGATTAAAATTGCCAGAATAATAAAGATATATTTTTTCATTTTTTGCCCTTAAAAATAGAAATTAAAACAAATGATACAATCAATTAAACCGAACGTCAAAAAAACAAACCAAATAAAATTAAACCTTAAACTACTTCACATACAACAACTTAAACCACACTTAAAATAAACATACTAAAATTAACCAATACAAAGCTTGACAAGCTTAAAAGCAAGATATATAACAAGCAAACATTTAGGTGACGCGGGGTGGAGCAGCCCGGTAGCTCGTCAGGCTCATAACCTGAAGGTCGTAGGTTCAAATCCTGCCCCCGCAACCAATCTTTTCAATGACTTAAGAGGATCCGTATCGGATCTTTTTTTGTATTTGGACCAAATTTGGACCACTTGGAAAATTTTTGGACCAATTAACTTCCCTAGAAATCAGCCAATAAGTCAGAACATTTAAGTTTCTTGATATAAAATATTTAAGAATTTCTTACAGAACTTTCAACAGCGAGCTTTTAAGATGAGCCATTATTTAGACTGGGCCTCAAAAGAAATTTGGACCAAATTTTGGTCCAAATTTCTACTTCCTCACAATCCTTTGATTGTCCGCATCATACCTACAATGAACTATTTCACCATTTAGAATTAAATTAATGGCATCTTCAATCACATTCAGGGGCGCTACAAACCATTCACGCGGTGTATGACGCCTACCATTTTTATCAAAAATATCTATATTTAGGCATGAGCTACCAAAAAATGTATGTAGTAACAACTCCAACTTTTGTGGGTTCATGTTATAGCATTGGAAAATAGTTACTATATTAACAGGCGCCATTAAATAAGTAGGCTCACTTTCAGCGTTTTTAATGCGATCCTCTACTGGAGTGCTAGAATAGCCTATTTTATATAAATTTTTTATCGAACAAATTTCTTCCTTCTCGCTTTTTGAAGATAAAACATAAATATACCCAGTTAAATCATCTTCCTCAGTGATACTACTCATTGTTTTGTACAAATGCTCATTTACAGAACCCTCATCTAACCTCTCAGATACAATTCGTCCATCCGCTAAAAGCTGTTTAGCAAGAGAACGATACAGCATATTAGACTGCGTCCCATTTTCAAATATGCACTTGGTTCTACCATCTTTACGGAAACGTTTGCCATCAATTGTTTTTTCAGGAGATGTAATGTCTACACTTTCCAAATACAGCAAAACGCCACTCAGAATATAAAAGTTGCCCTCTCGCAAAGTTTCACCTTTATCTGTAAATCTTTGTGTATTTCTATTTCCTTCTCGCAAGTCTAAATGAACCTTCTTGAACAAATCTTCATAATCTTGAAAATTTTCACAAACAGTTCTTCGTGCAACATAATCCGCCTCAGCCCTAGGCTTGGAATCTGTCCTGCCCCCATATATTGAGTCCAGAAAATAAATTAGTCTTGCGTGGTTGAAAAGTGCGAGGCTGGTTTACAAAATATGGACACAAAGAAAGGGTT
>NZGE01000064.1 GCA_002689455.1 Magnetococcales bacterium
AAAAGTGAATTTATGAAAATAGTAACGTATACAAAAAACCAAAACAAGAAAAAATGAACTTTACAGGTCGAAGAAGTCTTCCACCATATCGCTCACAATAATTTTTTTAGCTTCCACATCAGCTTCTAAAATAAAGCCATCTGTATATGGAATTAGAATATCTTTTACACCCGATTCCGTGCGTTTAATTTGAACAACAGTGTGGGCGCCATTGTCAAAATGGCTGCGAATAACCCCAACCTTATCCCCATTTTCAAAGTAAACAGAAGTGCCAACCAAGTCATCTAAAAACATATCATTCTCATCTAACTCTGGAAGAAAGTCATCGGAAACATACAGATAAGTTTTCATGAGGCGTTCTGCCTCATTGCGAGACCGAACATTTTCAAAAGCTACCAAAGCGCCTTTTTTTGAAAACTTTACATTCTGAATGTGAAAAGGCACGTCGTTTTCATCAAACAACGTGCCATATTCATGAATACTTTCAGGTGAATTTGTAAACAGTTTAACTGTTACTTCACCTTTAATGCCATGCGCCGCAGTAATAACCCCTACACAAAAGTAACCTTGTTTAACGGGCGGACGCTTTTGCATTATTTATGCTTCAGCTGCGGCTTCCGCTGCTGCTGCCGCTTCAGCTTCTTCAGCTGCTTTAGCTGCTGCTTCTTCAGCTGCTTTAGCTTCAACGCGCTTACGAACGATTTCAGCGCTGCTATCAATCGCTTTTTGGTACTTAGCACGTTGTGCATCAGAACCTAAACCTTCTTTAAGAATAAGTTTAGCAATTGTGTCAGTTGGTTGCGCACCTGTACCCAACCAGTAGTTTACGCGCTCAGCGTCCCACTTAAGTTCTTTTTTAATTGGGTTCCAGTAACCTAATTTTTCGATAAAACGACCGTCACGAGGAGAACGAGCGTCAGCTGCAATTACGTGGTAAAAAGGTTGCTTCTTACGACCACCACGAGTTAAACGAATTTTAACTGCCATTATATTAATTCCTTATAAATTCGGATTATTTCGCGCTGTTGAAGGGCCATTCCCTTCCCGTACCATCTCCGAAAAATCTACCAGCGCGATACGGTAAGCGTTGTTGTACACAGAAAATGCACATAAATCAATCATTTTTCACATAAAAAACAAACAAACTTCCTTTGTTCACTTTTTTTTGTCATGATATGCAAAATATGAACTGTAATTTTAAAGGTGTTTACGTGACAAATATTGTATGGCTGAGAGATGATTTAAGACTGCAAGATAACCCTGCCCTTCAAAGTGCATGCGACCGTGGTGAAACAATTGCCATATACATTAAAGAACCTAACGACACCAAAACTGAAGCACGTGATTGGTGGTTACACCACAGCCTTAATAAATTACAAACCGCATTAAAAAATGTAGGGGTTCCTTTGGTATTTGCAGAAGGGAATGCCTGTAATATTTTACCCCAGTTTATTGAAGAGCAAAATGCATCTGCTATTTTTTGGAATCGCAGATACACCGAAAAAGGCATAAAAACAGACGGTGAAATTAAAACAAAATATAAAGATTCAAAAGTTTTGTGCCAATCATGCATGGGGAACTTACTTTTTGAACCATGGGAAATAAAAAACAAACAAGGCGGATTCTTTAAAGTTTTCACGCCTATGTTTAAAGAACTTTTAACGCTTAAAACACCAAAACCCGTGCCTTTTACCCAACCAAAAGAAATGCGAGAACGCGTTCAAAGCACGCTTACATGCACACTCGAAGAACTAAACCTGATCAACTCAAACAAAATTTGGCATAAGAGCTTTGAACCTCATTGGGAAATTGGAGAAGCAGCCGCCGAAATAAAATTACAAAAATTTTTAGAAGAAAAAATTACACACTATAAAAAAGGGCGTGACTTTATGAGCGATAACAGTACATCAACCCTTTCACCACACCTACATTTTGGAGAAATTTCGCCACGTACTATCTTCGATGAAATTGAAGCATTTGCCTTAAGCAACAACCTTGAAAACCACGAAGGCATACAATGCTTTAAAAGTGAAATTGTTTGGCGTGAATTTTCATATCAACAACTGTTCCACTACGAACAAATTGAGCAAAAACCAATCAATGAAAAATTTAAAGGCTTCCCTTGGGAGCTTGATGCTGAAAAATTTACTGCATGGAAAAAAGGTTTAACAGGGATTCCTATTGTGGACGCTGGCATGCGTGAACTGTGGCAAACAGGCATTATGCATAACCGTGTCCGTATGATTGTCGCTTCCCTTCTTACTAAAAACCTTCTTATACCATGGCAAGAGGGTGCAAAATGGTTTATGGATACTTTAGTTGATGCGGATGAAGCAGCCAACAGCGCCAATTGGCAATGGGTCGCAGGTTGCGGGTTAGATGCCTCACCCTATTTCCGTATTTTTAACCCTGTAACACAAGGTGAAAAGTTTGATACCGATGGAACATATGTAAAAAAATGGGTACCTGAACTTCAAGATCTTGATAAGAAGTATATCCACCAACCTTGGGAAGCCAGTGAATTTGACCTAAAACTCGCAGGCGTTGAGCTTGGTAAAAATTATCCTAAACCCATTATTAATTTAAAAGCCAGCCGTGAGCGTGCATTAGAAGCCTACGCCTTTGTTAAAAACCAAGCCTAAACTTGATTTTTAACCCTTCAATGCTTACATATTAAGGCATTAAACACCTTATTCCCTTTTGACCATAGGATTATCCCATGAAAACCTTCCTGCGCGCTTTCGCGCTCTTTATAGCTGTAACCATCAGTAACACTTCTTTTGCTGAAACAAGCAAAAATATATACATGGAGTTTGAGACATTTTCAGTCCCTGAGGAATATCAGGAACAAAAAATAAGCTTCGAATCTGTAACAGAACGCCATAACAAGGTGCTAAAAGAGCTTTTAGAGCAACGTGTTCTTGATGATGAAATCTTAAAACATTCAGAAGACTTAACCGCCTTTGTAAATTACATGGGTAAAAAGGTTATTTCCACCATGAATGAGCAAGATAAAATCAATAAACAAGTTCTTCGCCTGAAACGAGGCGGGAAAACAGATGATTCAGCTGAAGTTCAAGCACTTACTGCTGAGTTTAATGCAAAAGAGCGTTATGTAAACATGACAATCTACCGCATTAGTTTGGCAAGTTTATCTTTTGAGCAGTTGGTAAAAAATCAGTCGACAAGCCCTTATTTTTTAGCAGCTACAAAGGAGATTACTGAAGCAGATATCACCGAGGAAAACGTAGATATTGCATATGCATATATGGAAATTGCCGATGACATGATTGCATACTTAAACAATCAAAACTTCCCTTCGGAAGCGGACAATGAAAAAGCTATGTATGGCTATGCACATAAATATTTACTTGAAAATGCACCATCTGATGATGCTGAAATTATTGAGAAAATCATTTATGTTTTGCGTTTAGGCGCTGTATCTCAGTTGTTTGTTGAAACAATTGAGGCAAAAGGTTACGGCTTATAACACCCCCATCGAAAAAAGCACCCGTACGGGTGCTTTTTTATTTCGCTATCAACGTATATTCAAAAAAGTATCTACTGACTTTAAAACGTCATCTACTTCTAAAGAATTACCAGCGTAGCAAGATTCCAAAAAGTCAATATAACCCGTGTTATCTGAATTTAATTTATGAAGAACTGGCAACATAACATCACACGCCAACATGTCGAGCGCAATTTTACAGAAGGTAGCTCTTATTAAGTTGTCTGTTTCAAAATTTTGAATAACCGGATTAATGGTTTCATTCACACATGCTACAAAATCATATGCTGAAAAATCAGCGCACATCCTTAAATGTGACTGCGCAAGCTTTTGAACAGATTGAAAAAACAAACCTTCATCATAATCAACAGAGCTTGGTATCAACTTTAAAATTGCAGAGTAATTATAGCTAACACTCTCATTTGAACTATTTTTAACCAACTGCACAAATGCACGTAAAAATAATATGTTACGCAAATAATTCTCATGCAAAAGTATTGGGTGTTTATTTTGAATTAAAGTTAAATCATTCATAAAAAAACCTTTTAGATTTAAGAAAATTTTTGAACAACTGCCTGTGCAAAGCACTTTAAATTGTCATGAATGTCAATTTTAGACTGAACACAATATTGAATTAAAGGTTCGACATTTTCTGCATTTTTTGGAATACCCATCACAACATTTTCAGGATATTTTGGTACTAAATCGTAAAATTCTTGCTCGGTATATCTTGCTTGCATGTGCTTGTTTCTTGGAATCCAAAAAGCAAAAGCACCTTTAACACCCGCATCAATCACCGACTGGAACATTTCACCATTCCATTGCATTTCACGGGTCATATAGTCTTCGTCTTGTACGTCATTCATATTATAAAAGGTACAACCACGACGGACAGGCACAAGAACCAAACCTTCAAAACCCGAAGCTTCTAACAGGTCTAACGCTTGCTGGTTCCAGTAATAATGTGAAGTTTCTTCACTTCTTGGCACAGGGCCTAAAAGTGCAACAATATTTTCATTTTGTGTGCGGTTAATTTTTTCGCCTGCATGTAATACACGCATAAAGCCTCCAAAAAGGAATAGTAAGTTATATTTAAGAAAGTGTATACACTATTAAATGTACATTTTCAACCTATTAATGTAATAGAAAACCCTTAAATTAACGTCCCATTGGTGGAAAACCACCGCCACCACCAAACATAGAACCAAGACCTGATAGGCCACCACTTTGCATTTTCTTCATCATTTTTTGCATTTGTTGGTAGGACTTAATAAGCTTATTAACAGCACTGACTTCAAGGCCACACCCTTTAGCAATACGCTGACGACGTTTAGCATTTAAAATAGATGGATTTTTACGCTCTTGTTTTGTCATAGAATCAATAATAGCTATTTGATGAACAACGGTTTTATCATCAATTTTTGCTTCATCGATCTGTTTTGCCATTTTAGACACCCCTGGAATAAGCTTCAGCATACCTTTTAAATTACCCATACGCTGCATCATCTTCATTTGTTTTTTCATGTCATTCAAATCGAACTGACCAGACATCATCTTTTCCATGATGGACATCATATCTTCTTCCGATGTAGCTTCTTGAACTTTTTCAACCAAGCTTACAACATCGCCCATACCCAAAATTCGGTTGGCCATACTTTCAGGACGGAAAACCTCCAAAGCACCTAAACCTTCACCCATACCAAGGTACTTAATAGGGCAACCTGTCATTTCACGCATAGAAAGGGCTGCACCACCACGACCATCACCGTCAATACGTGTTAGCACGTTCCCTGTAATGCCAATACGCTCATGAAAAGTTTTGGCAACATTAACAGCAACCTGACCTGTTAAACTATCAACGACCAGCAATGTTTCAATTGGATTCGCAAGCTTTTTAACTTCTTCCAGCTCACCCATAAGGTCTTCGTCAATTTCTAAGCGACCGGCTGTATCAAGAAAAAGAACATCATAGCCACCTGTTTTAGCTTCCTTCAAAGCACGCTTTGTAATTTCAGCAGGTTTTTGCCCTTCAATAATCTCTAAACCATCAACAGCTGTGCGTTCTGCAAGGGTTTGCAACTGTTGCTGTGCCGCTGGACGGTAAATGTCCAGTGAAGCTAAAAGAACCTTTTTCTTCTCTTTTTCTTTTAAACGTTTCGCAATTTTACCAGTGGTTGTTGTTTTACCTGACCCCTGCAAACCAACCATCATAATAACAGCAGGTGGCTGTGTAGAAAGATTTAAACTTTCACCTTCGCCTAAAATTTCAATCAACTTATCGTTTACAATTTTAACAACCAACTCGCCTGGTTTAATGGACTTTAAAACTTTCTCACCGACAGCTTCTTCTTTAACTTTAGCGATAAGCGTTTTAATAACAGGCAAAGCCACATCAGCTTCTAAAAGCGCAATGCGAATTTCACGCATGGCAGAATCGATATCTTTTTCAGATAATGTACCACGACCTGTAAGCTTTTTAAAAACACCATCTAAGCGGCCAGAAAGTTGATCAAACATTTATTAAAAACCCTTTAATTCTTTTAATAAATCTCAAAATACAACAAACACAGTTGAAATGCAAAGGCATTAACCTTACATACTTTTTAACTTGCGAAGACCGGCTTCGCACATCACCTGGACTTTTACTTATGAACCTTGCAAAAATACTAATAGGATTTGGCATACTAACTGCCACCTTAGCCATCTTCCTTGAAACATCTTTTAAACTGGATGACCAAAACAAAATCCTTCAAGAGCAAAATACTCTTATCAGACTTCAAATTGAAGTGGAACATCCTGAACTTAAAGGTGAAATTAAAAAAATTGAAGAGCAGTTCAAAGTTAACAATTATCGATAAAAACAACCCCTCAGCTGAGGGGTTTATTTTTTGTAAGCGTAAAAAGTTAGGCACTTACCCCATTATTTCATTAAAGAAAGTTTCAAAGTGAACCATTCCTTTTTCTAGAGTATGCATATCGCAAGCGTAAGAAATGCGCAGCGCGCCTTCATGCCCAAATGCACTTCCTGGCACACAAGCAACACCGTGACTTTCAAGTAAAAGTTCGCACAACCTTACATCATCTGTAATGGTTTGCCCTTTATAAGTCTTACCTATAAAATGAGAAATATCAGGAAAGGCATAAAAAGCACCTTTAGGAAACGGACAAACCAGACCTTCAATACTTTTTAAGCTATCCATCACAGCATCACGTTTTTGCTTAAACTCTGCACATCTTTCATCAATAAAAGATTGGTCACCAGAGATTGCTGCCGTAGCTGCCATTTGGGAAACCCATGGAATACACATAAACGTATTTGTTGCTACTGAAACCAACATTTTAATAATTGGCTGAGGCCCTGCCACGAAACCGACACGCCAACCTGGCATACCGTATGACTTAGAAACCGACTGAACAATCAACATACGGTCACGCAATTCAGGCTCTGCTGTTAAGAGATGGTGAAACTCCTCACCATCAAAAACAATCTTATCATAAAGGTCATCTGAAATAATCCACACATTATGCTTTTTAAGCACAGCTGCTAACCCTGCAATTTCTTCTTTAGTATAAACCATACCCGTTGGGTTGGAAGGATTGTTGAATAAGAAAATACGGGTTTTAGGTGTGATTGCAGCTTCTAATTTTTCAGGCGTTAATTTATAGTTTTCCTCACTAGAACATGAAATAGGCACTGGAACCGCATCCGCCATTTGAACTGTTTGAATGTAATTGCTCCAAAATGGTGCAGGGAACAAAACTTCATCGCCAGCGTTACATAGCACTTGGCAAAGGCTAGTAAGTGCATTTTTAGCACCCATTGTGGCGCATGTTTCCTCTAGAGAGTAATCAAAACCTTGCTTTTTAAGTAAGCCAAGAAATGCCTTGCGCACTTCCTCACTACCCGCAGAGGCCAAATAAGCACCATTATCTTCTTTTACAGCTTTTTCCGCAGCTTCATAAACATGTTTAGGTGGCAAGAAACCTGGAACACCAATTGAAAAGTTAAAAATCTCACGCCCTTCTTTTGCCATCGCTTTGGCTTTCATATTAATAGCAACAATCGGGCTACCTTCCGTATGTGCGTATTTATCGCTTACATTTGGCATGAGATTCTCCTTTATTCTTATTATTTCTTATAGGATACGCCTTGCACGAAAGCGCCGCAAGAAATTTCAGGCACTGCGTAAAACTTATAAGCAAAGAAAAATAGCTATATTAAACAAATTTCTATGCACCTAATTTACCTCTTTATTACTAATAACCTTAAGCGGTGCGCCTGTTTTGGTTTCGGCAAGCTTTTCATTTTCTTTAAGCTCTTGAATTTTATTTAATGGTTTTTCCAACATACGCTGCCTTGTTGTTGTTAATTCAGTAAAGGCTTTTTGTGAATTATCAATATGTTTTCCAACTTTTTCCATAGCTTCTGTAAATTTAAACCACTGCTTAGAAAAGTTCTCAAGCAAATCTAAAATTTCACCTGCTTTACGCTCCATATGAAAATTATCAACCGCCTGACGAATAACAGCTAGTACAGCATAAAGCGTTGTTGGTGAACATAATACAATTTTTTTCTTCAAGGAATTATCCACCAAGTCATGGTCATGTTCATTTAAAAATGAATAAACTTGTTCGTTTGGAATAAACACAAGAACATAATCTAAGGTTCCGCCTGCGGTGTCTACATATTCACGTTTTGTTGCTTCATCAATACGCTGACGAGAGTCCTTTAAAAATTGAGCTTTATATTTTTCACGCTCTACATCATTATCGGCATTCATGTAATTCAAGTAATTTTCCAATGGGAATTTCACATCCATATGCACAACATGATTGTCTGGCAAATAAAATGTATAGTCAGGACGACTTCTATCACCATCTTTTAGGGTTTGCTGTTTTAAATAATTTGTACCCTCAATAAAACCTGCCAAACGTAATACATCTTCAGCCATACGTTCACCCCACTGGCCACGCACACGTGAATTGGTTAAAGCATTACGCAAGCTATGCGTTGTTTCTCGTAAACTTTTAGTTTCTTCAGCTGTTTTTGTAATCTCTTGTGTTAATACATCAAACTTGGCTTTACGGTCCTTTTCTAAACTTTGAACCATGGTATTTACTTTTTCAAGTTCACCCTTCATCGACTTTAGAGTTTGATCGATCAGTTCTTTTTTACCGCTCATTTCTTGTTTGTTATTTTCAGTATGTTTAGAGAGAGACTCCCCTGCCATTTTTAAGAACTCTTCTGTGTTTTTAGAAAGTGCTTCCAATGAAAGCGAGCCAAAAGATTCTTTTAAAGATGACACAACACGGTCCATATCTTCACGCGCATACTTTTCACGCTCGCGAAAAAGCTGGTCAGCACTCGCCTTAGCTTGTTTCATTAAATAGAAACCAACTGCCAATCCAGCTAATAAACCCACAATCATACCAATTGCAAAAACAATCCAACTTTCCAAAACAAAACCTCTATTTAAAATAAACCATTGTCATAAAAAGAATTTTTAAATACAATAAACACCAACCAAACGGATTTTCCTTTTACGACATTTTATTTTAACATGTCACATCACTCACATCAAACCTCAAAGGAGGTTAAACATGCTACCCGAACTCTTCACAGGCAATCATATACTTTTATTTACCGCTTTAACTGTACTAGCTATAGTGATCTGTGTTTTTGCTGGTATTTGCTATTGGATGGGGAATTCATACGTGAAAGAAGATCGTAAAAACGACCCCAATTACATAAAACCTAAAAAACAAGATGATGAATCCAATTCTTAATTATTTCGAAAAGCCCTTTTTCAGGGCTTTTTTTTATGGATGATAGAGA
>NZGE01000065.1 GCA_002689455.1 Magnetococcales bacterium
AAAAATCAAATTAACCTACAATTTCAAATAGGTCTTCAATCATTTCGTTTTCCTCTTTAATTTCAGGTGCATTCCCCTTACGCATTGCACTCATAATTTTACGAGAAATTTTAGGTGGAATGTCGTGGTCTGCTTTTAAAGTATTTAAAATATCACGAATATGCGCCTGTTCTTCAACAACACGCTCCGTTGCTTTAACAGCTTCTTTTAAATATTCTTTTACTTTTTTACGATCTTCTTCTGTTACAACCATCATGAGATAGGGTTTCCTTATTTTATGAAATAAAAGCCTCCAAAGAAAACTTCAGAGGCTTTTAAATATTAAACATACTAAGCTTGCACAAACTTAAGTTTGGCTTCCAACGTTTGAACTTTTTTAGCTACAATTTCAATATCTGCATCTGCAGCCGAACTTTTCATCAACTGTGTAAGTTGTGCATTGGCAGCTGCATATTCAGCTTTAACCGCATCTGTATCTAAGTTTTCCTTCAAAGAAGCCTCTTCTGCAAGAATTGTAACTTTTTCCCCTGTTACATCTGCAAAACCAAAGCTTACAAAGTATTCTTTTGAACCCTTGTCATTTTCAACTAAAACCGTACCAGGCTGTAACGTTGAAATTGTAGGTTGATGACCTTCAAGTACACCAAAAGAACCTTCACTTCCAGGAATGCTTACATATGTCGCTGTTTCACTGATCAATAACTGTTCTGGTGTTACTAAGTCAAACTGCATTGTTTTATTCCTTATTTAATTGGGCAAGGCATTCACTGAATGCCTTGCCTTATATTAAGCCGCTTCTTTCGCTAATTTCTCAGCTTTAGCAATTGCTTCGTCAATACCACCTACCATATAAAAAGCAGTTTCTGGCATTGAATCGTACTTACCTTCAAGAATTTCCTTGAATGAACGTACTGTATCTTCAACCTTAACGTAGCAACCAGGCATACCTGTAAACTGTTCAGCAACGTGGAAAGGTTGAGACAAGAAACGCTCAATCTTACGTGCACGTGCAACAGTTAACTTATCTTCTTCAGAAAGTTCATCCATACCAAGAATCGCAATAATATCTTGTAGAGATTTATATTTCTGTAAAATTTCCTGAACGCCTTTAGCAACGTTATAGTGTTCTTCACCAACAATTGTAGGGTCAAGTACGCGTGAAGTAGAATCCAATGGATCCACCGCAGGGTAAATACCTTTTTCAGAAATCGCACGGTTTAATACAGTGGTTGCATCAAGGTGTGAGAATGTTGTTGCTGGTGCAGGGTCAGTTAAGTCATCGGCAGGAACGTAAACAGCCTGCACAGATGTAATAGAACCTGTTTTAGTTGATGTAATACGCTCTTGCAAACCACCCATATCTGTTGAAAGTGTTGGCTGGTAACCTACAGCAGAAGGAATACGACCAAGTAAAGCAGATACCTCAGAACCCGCTTGCGTGAAACGGAAAATGTTGTCGACGAAAAATAGTACGTCTTGGTTTTCTTTATCACGGAAGTATTCAGCTTGTGCAAGACCTGTTAAAGCAACACGAGCACGTGCACCAGGAGGTTCGTTCATTTGACCGTAAACCAATGTAGCTTTAGACTCTTTAGGGCTGTTTTTTGTAATTACGCCAGATTCGATCATCTCTTCGTAAAGGTCGTTCCCTTCACGTGTACGCTCACCAACACCAGCGAATACAGAGTAACCACCGTGACCCTTCGCAATGTTGTTAATCAACTCCATAATCAATACAGTTTTACCTACACCGGCACCACCGAAAAGACCAATTTTACCACCTTTAGCGTATGGCGCTAAAAGATCAACAACTTTAATACCTGTTTCAAGAATCTCAGATTCTGTAGACTGTTGATCAAAGCTTGGCGCTTCCGCGTGAATTGGAAGTACATTTGCCTTATCAAGGTCACCCAAGTTATCAATTGGGTTACCCACAACGTCCATAATACGACCCAAGTTACCAGGACCTACTGGAACTGTGATTGGTTCGCCTGTATCAACAGCATCTAAACCACGAACCAAGCCTTCTGTTGCTTGCATTGCAATTGTACGTACTGTGTTTTCACCAAGGTGCTGTGCAACCTCAAGTATTAGTTTTTCTCCATCAGATTCTACGTGTAGAGCGTTCAAAATTGGTGGAATAACACCGCCTTCAAACTGAACGTCAACCACAGGGCCAACAACACGTGTAATTTTACCAACTGACTGTTTTGCCATTTTATTTACTCCGTTTTCATTCAAACTGGTTATTGCTTATTTAAAAGCAAATCTCATTTATTTCTTATAAAGCTTCCGCACCTGCAACAATTTCTGTTAACTCAGTTGTAATTGCTGCTTGACGTGTACGGTTATATTCAAGTGAAAGTCTTGAAATCATTTGCCCTGCGTTTGTTGTTGCACTGTCCATTGCTGTCATACGAGCAGCTTGTTCAGCAGCACTACTTTCAAGCATTGCATTTAAAATTTGCACGCTTACATTACGCGGTAATAAATCCTTCAAAATAACTTCTTCTTCAGGCTCATATTCCACTGAAGCTGTCATTTCTACACTTTCACCTGATTCTTCCACTTTAAATGGCGCAAGATACTGAACAGTTGGTTGCTGAACCATCATGTTCACAAATTTGTTGTAGAAAAGAATAACTTCGTGACATTCACCTGCTTCAAAAGCAGCCATCACTTTGTTGCCAATTTCTGTTGCCAATTCGTAAGAAATGTTTTTTCCGCTATCTTCGACATTATCAATCAAAAGTTCTTGATAATCACGTTTTAAGATATCTTTCACCTTCTTACCAACAGTCATAATCTCAACTGTTTTTCCTTGGGATTGAAGCTCCTTAACTTTTGCGATCACTTCTTTACCCAAGTTCGCATTAAAGCCACCACACAAGCCACGGTCAGCACTTATAACTACAAGCCTTACTGTTTTAACATCAGCGTAGCCACTTAATAAAAGTGGCCCACCAACCTTACCTGTGCCTTTTGCCAAGCCGACAAGAACATCATTTAGCTTTTCAGCGTATGGTCTTGCCGCTTCACATTTCATGCGGGCGCGTCGAACTTTCGCAGCAGCAACCATTTTCATGGTTTTTGTAATCTGCTGCGTGTTTTTAACGCTTTTAATGCGGTTTCTTAAGTCCTTAAGCGACGGCATTCAGTTCCCTCACGTTTGATGTTTCTCCACCGAAAGAGTTTTTAGCTGCTTCGATTGCACCAATCAATTCAGCTTCATCTTCGTCAGAAAGTTTACCTGAGTTTGAAATATTCTCAATAATGGAAGCGTGGCTTGCACCAATGATTTCAAGCAAGTGAGCTTCAAACGCTTGGATATTTGCAGGTGCAATTTCATCCATGTAACCTTTTGTACCAGCGTAGATAGAGCAAATTTGCTGTGCTGCTGATAATGGTGCGTATTGCTTTTGCTTTAGAAGCTCTGTTAAACGCTCACCACGTGAAAGTAGTTTACGTGTAGAAGCATCAAGATCAGAAGCAAACTGAGAAAACGCAGCCATTTCACGGTACTGCGCCAAGTCTAAACGTAATGTACCAGCAACTTTCTTCATTGCTTTAACCTGTGCTGAACCACCTACACGAGAAACTGAAAGACCTACGTTAATCGCTGGACGAATACCAGAGTTAAACAAGTCTGTTTCAAGGAAGATTTGACCATCTGTAATCGAAATCACGTTTGTTGGAATGTACGCAGAAACGTCACCACCTTGTGTTTCAATAATAGGAAGAGCTGTTAAAGAACCGCCACCTAATTCATCAGATAGTTTCGCAGCACGCTCAAGCAAACGAGAGTGAATGTAGAAAACATCACCAGGGTAAGCTTCACGACCAGGAGGACGACGAAGTAGTAGTGACATTTGACGGTAAGCAACAGCTTGCTTAGATAAATCATCATAAACAATTAAGCCATGCATGCCGTTGTCACGGAAGTATTCACCCATTGTGCAACCTGTGTAAGGTGCGATGAACTGCATTGGTGCAGATTCTGAAGCTGTTGCAGAAACCACAGTTGTGTATTTCATCGCATCCGCTTCTTCAAGTTTTTTAACAACTTGCGCTACTGTAGAACGCTTTTGACCTACTGCCACATAAATACAGTGTACAGGTTCACCTTTTTCAAAACCGTCTTTTTGGTTAATAATTGCGTCAATCGCCACAGCTGTTTTACCTGTTTGACGGTCACCAATAATCAACTCACGCTGACCACGGCCAATTGGCACCAAAGCATCAATCGCTTTAAGGCCTGTTTGCAATGGCTCGTGTACTGATTTACGTGCAATAATACCAGGTGCAATAACTTCTACACGGCGGTATTCAACGTCTTTTAACGCACCTTTACCGTCAATAGGGTTACCTAAACCATCAACCACACGACCAAGAAGCCCCTTACCAACAGGCACTTCCATAATACGGTTTGTACGCTTAACAGTAGATCCTTCGTTAATACCACGGTCTTCACCAAAGATTACACAACCAACGTTGTCTTCATCTAAGTTTAAAGCCATGCCCATAACACCGCCTTCAAACTCAACGGTTTCACCTGCTTTTACATTATCTAAACCATAAACACGGGCAACACCATCACCTACGTTTAGAACTTCGCCAACCTCGTTGGTTTTCTCACTGTCTTGACCGTAAGACTCAATTTGGTCTTTGATTATACGGCTAATTTCTTCAGCACGAATATCCATTTCTTGTCCTTCACCTTAATTTAAAGAAGTACGCAAGTCATCTAAACGACCACGCACGCTCATATCATATTCAACAGAACCAATGCGCACACGTAAACCAGCAAGCAGTGAAGTATCAACCGTTTCTTCAAGCTCAACAGATTTAACGCCTTGCACTTTGTCTTTTACAAAACCTTCAATTGATTTCTTTTGTGACGCAGAAAGCTTTGTTGTTGTCTTAACAAAAGCCTTAACCACACCAGAAGCCGCATCTTCGTAAACTTTAAACCACGAAAGAGACGCCGCTAAACATGTTGCACGACTTTTGTCGCACATCAATGACACAAAATTTTTAAATAGATTGTGTGCTTTTTGCTCATCAAGCAATTTCACAAGCACATTTTTCTTATCCTCATTGGAAACTTTTCCTGATTTTAACAGGGAAGAAATCTCGTCATTCTCCTCAAAAACCTTTAAAAGGCTGGACACAGAGTCAGAAATATTTGCCTTAGTATTATCTTTTGAAAGTTCAAACAGCGCCTTACCATAACGCATCTCAGGACCCATAGTTAGTTTCATACACAAAAACCTTTTAAAGTTTAAATTCTTATACGCACACGCTTTTTAGCATGGAAAGACGCTTAAAACAAGCCTTCTTGTATGAAAAAATATCCTTTTCCATTTTTTTTTGTTATTATGCCTCACGGTAATAAATAAACTTTCTCAAAGGGCAAGAATAGCATTGGTTCATTTAAATAAAATCTATTGCATTGTTAAAATAGGTGGCAGCACAAGCGCTACACTTTTTTACAATGATGAGGGTGAGCTAGAAGTTTACATTGGAAACCATGACGACATTGAGATTGAGGTAAACAACTTAGCCAATAAAGGCTATAAAGTTGACGATAAAATCCTTTTCTACGCCCGAGAATCAAAACAGCTTCCAAGACCTGATATCCCCGAAGGGATAAAGCATTATGATATTGAAGAAGTTATGCAAGGCGATAAACTTATTGCTTGCATTGTGCGATCCATTCATGAAAGCCATGGCAAATTAATGCCAAACGCAATTACATTTGCTGTTGACCCAGGCCTGATTGACAATGAAAACAATTACGCAAAAGCTGTAAGATGGATTACGCAGCGCGCCAACGCCTTTTCACACATCCTTGAAAGTGAAGGCATGACAAAAAACCCCGACTTTATACTAAACAGCTATATTTATGCACTTGAAAACCCTGATAGACTTGAACGATTCATGAAAGCCGACCGTGGTAAACAAACCGTAACAGCAACAATGCTATAAAATAAGAAGAGAACATTAAACTTATGAAATATTTCACCGAACCAAAACCAAACCATGAAAAACCTGAAGCAAATGTTGGTGTTTTACTTGTCAATTTAGGAACGCCAAGCGCAACCGACTATTTTTCAATGCGCCGTTACCTGAAACAATTTTTAAGTGACCCACGCGTTGTGGAAGTGAACCGTGCAGTTTGGTGGTTTGTATTAAATATTATATTACTTAGCTTCATTCCTTTTAGAAGCGCTAAAAACTATAAAAAAATATGGAACCGAGCAATAAACGAATCACCTTTACTGACAACCACCCGCGCTCAAACTGAAAAGCTACAAGCAGCCTTTAAAGGCCAGAAAGTTGTTGTCGACTTTGCAATGCGCTACGGCGAACCTTCAATTGAAGAAAAAATCAAAGAACTCAAAGCAAAGAAATGCAAAAAAATTCTTATCTTTCCACTTTACCCACAATACAGTGCCGTTACGACAGCGTCGGTGTGCGATAACGCTTTTGACGCCTTAAAAAAAGTACGTTGGATGCCAGCCATTAAAGTTGCAAGCCCGTATTACAAACACCCTAAATACATTAATGCCTTGAAAAACAGTGTTGAAAAACACCTTAAAAGCGTTAACAGAAGCTTAAAAGACACCAAGCTCATCTGTTCATACCATGGAATCCCAAAACGTTACTTTGAAAATGGTGACCCTTACCCTTGCCACTGCACAAAAACAACCATGGACCTGCAAAAGGCATTAAAACTAAACAATGATCAAATAGACCTTGTGTACCAGTCACGCTTTGGCAAAGAAGAATGGATGCAACCTTATTTTGACAAACACATTGAAGAGCTACCAAGTAAAGGTACAAAAAATATTATTGTTATTTCGCCTGCATTTGCAGCCGACTGTGTTGAAACACTTGAAGAACTTCAAATAGCTGGCGCTGAAGACTTTTCAGAACATGGCGGTGAACATTACAGCGTTGTACCCTGCCTAAATGACAATGACGACAGTATTGATATGCTTAAAACACTCATTGAAGAAGAACTTACAGGCTTCACGGTTGATTAACTTTTATGCAACAGGCTTATCAAGCAACATGTGAAAGCAACTTGTATAACAAAACAAAGTTTAATATAATATACTTAAGTTGCAATAAAAGGAGACTTTGAGCTATAAGACGAGTCGGTGTATTTGGCGGTTCTTTTAACCCACCTCACCTTGGGCATATTCAGCTCGCAGAAGAGGCCTACAAACGCCTCTCACTTCATGAAGTGTGGATGCTTGTTAGCCCACAAAACCCCCATAAGAACAAACACGACCTTGAAGACTACAACCTACGCGTTGAGCAGTGTCAGATTTTAACAAAGGACAAACCCTTTATTCGTGTAAGTACTTTTGAAATGGAAAAACATTCTTTCAAAACAACTGACACCCTCAAAAAACTACAAAAACAATATCCAAATATTGAATTTGTATGGCTTATGGGTTGCGAAAATTGGCAAAATTTTCATACCTGGAACGGCTGGGAAGATATTTTAAAAACAGTTTCCATCGCTTCCTTTTACAGGGAAGAAGCTAGACCCCTTTGCCTTAAAACACCAGCAACTACAAAGTACAAGCAGTTTCGCGTTAAAGCGCATCAAAAAATTGGCAAAGCACCCGAGTGGCGCATTTTATTTATGACCCCACATGCAGGCCGTGCTACCAATATCCGTCAGGACCTTAACGCTGGCCGTCATCCACAGCATTTAACCGATGCCCAAATTGAAAACATTCAAAAAAGGCACAGCTTTTGCTTGGATACATAAGTAACTAGAAAGGAGATAAGACAACGAGCGAAAATATTACTCAAAAAACACAATTAAAAAGTGGCGCATCTTTGAAAGACCCGCTACTGGTGTGTGAAAGCGCTTTAGAGGATATGAAAGCGCAGGATGTGAAAGTTATTTCACTGAAAGATCGTGGTACATACACCGACAACCTCATTGTTGCAACGGGTACATCAAGTACACATGTACAATCTATTGCAGATCGTATTGTTGAATACCTGACAAAGTCAGGGCACATTGTGGACAGTATTGAAGGTACACCAAACAACCAGTGGGTTATTGTTGATGCTGGTGATGTTGTTGTACACGTTTTCCAAGAAGAACAGCGCAAGCTTTACAACATTGAAAAACTGTACGTACATGACTTTGACTTTGACGACGATGAAAAAGATGCTCAAGGCAACTTAAACGCATCCTAAAAACAAAAAACGCAAAAATACTTGTGTTTGGCACAATGCCTATGCCAATGTGTTATTTAACACAAAAAAACAAGGGTTAAAGGCGTGAAAGTTACAATTATCGCAACAGGAAAATGCAAAGAAAAAGACATTCTGTCTCTTTGCAATACTTACCTTAAAAGGCTTAAGCCTTACTTTCCAACCACCTTAATAGAAGTACCTCAAGCCAAAGGGCAAACACGTGAGGAAATTCAAAAAAATGAAGCCAAGCTGCAAACAGCTAAAATCCCAGAAAACTCATATATCATTGCTTTAGACGAAACAGGTAAAATGCCCAAAACAACAGAATTTGCAAAAAACATTCAAAAACAGCAACTTTCTGGCATTTCACACATTACGTTCATTATTGGAGGCGCTGACGGTTTAGACCCAGAAATAAAGTCTAAAGCCAATTTCATGATGTCGCTCAGCCCTTTAACTTTCCCACATATGCTTGTACGCCCTATATTACTGGAACAATTATACCGTATTGGCACTTTTTTATCAGGGCACCCATACCATAGAGAAGGCTAAAAAAACAGCAACTTGCAGTTTAACTATTACTACTCTATAATACCCCACTCAAAGACTTTATCTTTTAAAAAAGCAACCACCCTTTTGCCCCAACCATATAAAACCCTTGAGGTTCTATTATGAAAACTCAAAACATTATTTTACTGCATGGCATTGCTTGCACTCCCTTTGTAATGGCCTTATTAGAAATCCACTTTAAATACAAAGGCTACAATGTTTTAAATATTGACTACCCATCCAGAAAACTTTGCTTAGAAAAATGCGCCGACCATGTACACAACAAAATTTCAGCGTTTTTAAAAAAGCACCCTCACCCAACCAGTTTTGTAACCCATTCAATGGGCGGTTTGGTTTTAAGAGCTTACACAAAAAAGTATCCAACCGATTTCATACACCGCGCTGTTATGATTGCCCCACCCAACAAAGGAAGTCACGTAGCCGATAATTTAAGAAATATAAAACTGTTTCAAAAAATATTTGGCCCAGCAGGGCAACAACTGATTACAAATCAGTTGCTCTATAAATCGAACCTTCCCAAAACATCTTTGTTTTTTATAATTTTATATTTAAATTCAATAACTTATTGGCACACTTACCACCGATCAGAAAGTTGTAAATTGTTGGCAATTATTGGTAAATTTTGGCTATTTTTGATGTTCAGTGTCCCTTTTTTGTCCCTTTTTTATTGCATAAAAACCTTGTAAATACTATATAAAACAGGAATCGTTATTTTAAACTTATTAAAAATCAGGGTAAAAATGGCTACATTTGAGAAAAGAGAGACAAAAAGCGGCGTTACTTTTAAAGCAATTGTTCGTGTAAAAGGCTTCCCTGTTAAGCGCAAAACCTTTAAGCGCTTAACTGACGCTAAAGAGTGGGCAAAGCAGATGGAAGTTTCTATGTCTCGTGGTGAGTTTGTAACCCTTGGAAAGGATGCACAAAAGCGAACGGTTCGGGATATGATAGAAATATTCATTGAGATGGATACCTCATCCAAAAAAGAAACAACGCGCCACACCGAAAAAGGTTTTCTAAACTGGTGGGCAGACGCTATTGGCGAATATGCCCTTTCACAAGTAACACCTGCACTTATTTCTCAACAGCTGAATATTCTAAAGAATGAAGGCGTACGTCGTGGCAACGGTAGTATTGACCCAACCAAAACCAAATCTCGCCGCACACTTAAGTATTACAGGGATATTTTAGATAAAGCATTCAAAAAGGCTGTGCAGCTCCGCTGGGTAGCTCAAAACCCATTTGATGAGGTTGATCCAATCACAAAGCTAAATAATGAACGTGTACGCTTTTTAGACGATGATGAGCGTGCCAAGCTTCTTAAAGCATGTAAAGAAAGCCCAAGCAAGTATCTTTACACGATTGTAATTTTCGCCCTTTCCACAGGTGCAAGGAAGAGTGAGATTATGAAGCTGACTTGGCGTGATGTAGATTTTGAACGCAACGTCGCCGTTTTGCACAAAACAAAAAATGGTGAAACCCGCGCGATTCCTGTTGTTGGTCATTTAAAGACTTTGCTTGAAGAACTGCATAAGCACCGCAGAGACGACACAAACCTTCTTTTCCCACGAACGGACGGTAAAGCGCCTGTAAGTATTCGCAAGGCTTGGGATACCGCTGTGCAAAAAGCCGAAATCGAAGACTTCCGCTTTCACGACCTGCGCCACTGTGCAGCCTCTTACCTTGCTATGAATGGTGCAACACTTGCTGAAATTGCAGCCGTTCTCGGCCACAAAACACTCGCCATGGTAAAGCGATATTCCCACATCTCAGAACAACACACCGCAAATGTTGTTACCCGTATGAATGAAAAGATTTTTGGGGATGGTTAACTGCTTAAACCTTAATACTATCGGCAACATGAAATGCACTAGCCATGAGTGTAATCTCACGATTTGGAATAGCAAGCTCTGCTGCAACAACTTTCCACGATTGTACAACGCTCGCAACCTCTTTAATAATATCTTCTGCGCGTGTATCATTTACACGGAAATGTGGTGCAACACTACGCACAAGCTCCAAATCTTGTTGGTTGTCATCTTGTGAAATATTAAGCGCCAAGCCTCCACCTGTAGCAACAGGGTTTATATCGTAAGCAGGTGAAAGAACCCAGCCATCTTTTGTGAGCATAAGTCCATGATTTCTCAAGTGGTCGTCTGTGTTTGATACACAAACATAAAACACAATTCGTCGCCATAATTGCTCTAAGTCTTCGCTTACATTTGCGCCATGGCGTGTAATGAAGTCGACAATATCTAAATAGCTTACACCTGTGTCAGCTCCATCACCGTCTTTTTTACCTAATAATGTCATTGCAGATGCGAAATGTAGACGCTCTCCTGCATCACTTCTATCAAATCTTTTCGTTAGAAATGTATCGTATTCACCAGAAAAGTTACGAGCTTTAGACTCTGCAATGTCAACTCCTGCCTTAAGAGCCAAACGATAAACTAAATACTCCCACTTTCCGATATTATATTCATCACGTCGGCTAGGAAATTTGGCAATCCAAGGGTGATTGCTTTCATCAAGCACGCTCGCTTTAGGGCGTGCACCACCCAAGGAACCCCCAGGCGCAATAAGCATATTCAGCCACTTTAGATAATCACTTTCGCTTTCTGCATTATCATTTTCTAGTTGAAAACTTGCATATTCAAGATCTCTCAGTTTCGTCCATGGTGGCGTAGATAAATACTCCTGATCATCTAAAAAGGCACCATTATCTGACAACCTAAAGCGTAAAGCGCCCATTCTGTGCCCGTCATAAACACCAAGCAAATAATCAGACTCATATAAAGGTTTTGCAGCACGATCTTCAGACTTTGCCTTCTGCACCTCCCTACGTTGCATAAGGACACGCCCCCAACGGTCAGGAGAGGAATCCAAAAACAACCCAAAATTATCGTGGCCATCACGTGCGTATTGAGGGCCAGTAAAAAGCCCTAAGTCAGGATCCAATGTTTGCGCATAAGGTGACTTAAGCCATGCCTTGTCATATTCGAAAGAAAAAACTTCTTTACCTCTTGAAGGCGTTGCAAACAACCTGCCCATTAAAATAGGCTCATTCATGCCTTGCCAATGAGCGCAAACCTGTATCACTTTTTGCATTTGATTTTTAGGAGGCATTTTATTTATTCCTTTTTGATACACGCTCTTTATTGTGGGTCAGGTCTGCATCTTGCAAACGCCTACCTAACGGGTCATCGCCTGCTAATAGCGTTAAGTCTTTTTCAAGGCCTAGACAGAACAAAACGCTGGCGTAAGTTCCCATAGAGACGCTACTTTCACCGCCTTCAACCTTGCTTAAAGTCACACGGCTTATGCCAGCACGTTCAGCCAGCATTGTTGCTGTAATCTTTCGACGCAATCGTGCCAATTTAATGTTTTCACCTAAAATCTGAAGCAAATCCTCCAGCTTTGGTGATAAAACAACCTGTCTCCCAGCCATTTCAAAACCTTTAATGTTAAATATAATTTACAAATATATGTTATATTGTAAAGTTTAATTTACATTAATGCAAGTAGTGCTTTTGTTTTTTATAA
>NZGE01000066.1 GCA_002689455.1 Magnetococcales bacterium
ATCATAAATATTTAAATTAACATGTTTTGCACTTAAATTTTGAAAGCTTCTAAAATAAGGAGAAGCGGTGTCATTTTCTTGGTTTAAATATTCAATAAAAGTTAACGGGTCTGTTTTAGAAACTGATTCTAAGCTCACGTGTTTATTTTTATTGGAAATCAATGGGAAACCTGCAATGTAAGTCCCTTCAATTTCATGATGAATATCAAGTGTTAAGCCTTCAAGAGTAATTCTTTTAGGTAAAATTTTACCAACAACAAAACCAGCGTTGGAAAAACTCATATTCACTTTGCTAATATTGAGAACCTGTTCATTGTTTGGCGAAACAATTTCACCGTCTTCACCTTGAATATTTAAATTACCATCAAACCAAACTTTCAACTTACGCAGTTTTAATTGGCTGCCGTTCACATTTAAAAGTTTTTCTATCCAAACGCTGTTTGTGTTCAGTGTAATTGGTTTATACGATAAAAAACCTAAAAGAAGTGACAACAACAAAGCAATGTATAGCGCCAAATAGAACGCTATTTTATTCACTTTCACACATGTTCGAATAAATGCCATAAAATAAAACTATTAACTTTCGCTGCTTTTAGCACCGCGAATATTATTAACACGCGCTGCTAAGGCTTCTGAGATGAAATTGTCAATATCACCGTCTAACACAGCAGCGGTATTCCCTGTTTCACAACCTGTTCTAAGGTCTTTTACCATTTGATATGGGTGTAAAACATACGAACGAATTTGATGCCCCCAACCGTTATCTGTTTTAGATGCTTCAACAGCGTCACGCTCTTCTTCTTGCTTACGAATTTCAAGTTCATACAAACGTGCTTGAAGCATTTTCATCGCTTCATCTTTATTTTTATGTTGTGAACGCTGGTTTTGACATTGCACAACAATACCTGTTGGTTCGTGTGTAATACGTACAGCACTGTCAGTTGTGTTTACATGCTGCCCACCTGCCCCACTTGAACGGTAAGTATCAATACGTAAATCACTTGGGTTAATATCAATTTGAATAGAATCATCAACTTCTGGATATGCAAAAACAGATGCAAACGAAGTGTGTCTTCTATTTTGAGAGTCAAAAGGTGAACAGCGAACTAAACGGTGAACACCACTTTCTGTCTTAGCTAAACCATAAGCAAATGGGCCTGCAAATTTAATAACAGCCGATTTAATACCCGCTTCATCACCTTTGCTTTCATCAACCATCTCAACTTTAAAACCGTTGCGTTCACCCCAACGTACATACATACGCATAAGCATTGATGCCCAGTCTTGCGATTCTGTTCCACCAGCACCTGAATGCACTTCAATAAAGGCATTGTTTCGGTCGGCTTTACCGCTCAGTAAACGCTCTGTTTCAAGGCGTTCGGCTTCTTGCAACAGCTTATGTAATTCGTTTTCACCATCAATAACGGCTTCTTTGTCGCCTTCAAATTCACCAAGATCAATAAATGTCACAGCGTCTTCTAAACGTGTGGACATTTTTTCCATCTTATCGATATTACCTTCAAGGTGTGATTTTTCCTGCATGATGCCTCGTGCTTTTTCCGCATCATTCCAAAGCTCTGGGTCTTCAACTTGTTTATTTAAAACATCTAAACGCTTTTGCATGGCGTCGATGTCAAAAATACCCCCTCAGCAGTTCAAGTGACTGCTCAATTTTAGTTACAAGTTGCTTATGTTCTGCTTGCATTTAATAAATTCCTTGCCATTGAATATCTTGCCCTTCGGCTTGAAGGACCTTTTGAGATGCCTTACTGTCGGACGTTGGTTCTGTCCCATGTTCAAAGGCTTCAAAAATTTTACGCTTTGTTTTTGAGTTTGGTAACAAACCTGTATCAGCATCAATCTGAACAAAAGAAATACCGTTTGGTACTTTAAAATAAAGTGGTTGTTGCCCGTCTTTGTTCAAGGCCTTCACAGCAAAGTCAACCCAGATAGGTGCCGCCGCCGCAGAGCCTGTTTCAGCGTTACCCATTGATGTTGGGCGGTCAAAACCAACCCAAGAACCAAGCGCCATGTTTGGTGAAATACCCATGAGCCATGCATCAATAAAATCGTTTGTTGTGCCTGTTTTTGCACCAACCGCCTGACCAACAGCTTTTGCACGCCAGGCACTACCATTTCGAACAATTCCTTTTAATAGCTCAGCCATTTGGAAAGCTGTTGTTTCAGGAATAACTTGTTCTCCTAACTTAGGAAGAGGTTCTGGTTTGTAAATATTTTCAGCAATGTCTAAACGGCAACTTTCACATGCATCATGTTCACGGTAAATAACATTACCCACAGGGTCTTGAATGTAGTTCACTGCATAAGGGTGAACAAGTCGCCCTCCATTTGTAAACACCGAATAAGCCCCTGTCATTTCCATTAAAGAAATTGAAGAAGAACCAAGCGCTGTTGATAAATTACGTTCCATATCAGCTGTGATACCAAACTTACGAATGTAACGAATAATATTACCAATACCCAACTGTCTTGCCAAACGAATAGTCATTAAATTACGTGACTTTTCTAAACCACGTCGCAGTGTTGATTCCCCATAAACTTTTTCACTATAGTTTTGAGGTTTCCATGTTTTATCCATTTCATCATTACGCAAAACAACAGGTGCATCTAAAATAAGTGAAGCTGGCGTATAACCTTTTTCCAAAGCCATGGCATAAACAAGTGGTTTTAAAGATGAACCTACTTGCCTTTTCGCTTGAACTGCACGGTTTAAACCTGTACCGCCTGTACCGTCATCTAAACCTCCAACCATTGCAAGAATAGCACCTGTTTCAGCCTCTAACGCAAGGAATGCACCTTGAACCTGAGGAATTTGCTCGAGGCTATAATAGCCCTCTTCAAGTTTTGCACCTTTTACTGGGTTATAAACTTCAGCCATAGGCTTCACTAAAATAACATCGTTCACAGCCAGCACATCAGAAACTTTTTTAATGCGAGGGCCTAAGTTATCCTCATCTTCATAAGCCCTTGCCCATTCAAGCGTTTTAAGTTCAATAAAGCCTGTTGTATTTTTAGGTAGACCAATTTGAGCAATACCTTCAGCATCATTCACCTCTAAAACAACGGCAGGAGTACCAATTTGCTTGCGATGTTTCCAATCATCAACTTCATTGTCAATTCGCCCTTGCCAATTAATCAACAGCCCCATACGGTCAATTGGGCCACGATATCCATGCCTTCTATCATATTCACGAAGGTTTTTATATACAGCCTCTTCTGCGTATGATTGTAGTTCTTTATCCAGTGTTGTGTGAATGTTATAACCACCTGTATAGAGTGCTTCTTCTCCATACATATCTAAAACAAAACGGCGCACATGTTCACTAAAGTGTGGCGCAGCTTCACCATCTGCTAAATAAACACGTTCTACATTCAAGTCTTCCGCCACAGCTTCTAGGCGTTCTTCTTCTGAAATAAAACCTTCTGCAGCCATACGGCCTAACACAACGTCCCTTCTGTAGCGTGCAACTTGTGGGTTACTAATTGGGCTATAACGTGAAGGTGCTTTAGGCAAACCTGCGAGCATTGCAAATTGAGCATTTGTAAGTTCATCTAGCTCTTTACCGTAATATGTGTGTGCAGCAGCTGCAACACCGTAAGAACCACTTCCCAGGTAAATTTCATTTAAGTAAAGCTCTAAGATTTTATCTTTGGAGAATGCTTGTTCAATTCTGTAAGACAAAATCAGCTCTTTAATTTTACGTGTGTATGTACGTTCATTGGTAAGTAAAAAGTTTTTAGCCACCTGTTGTGTAATAGTACTAGCACCTTGACGACTGCGCCCTAAAATATTATTAACGGCAGCACGCGCAATACCAATAAGGTCGAAACCAATATGATGATAAAACTGATCATCTTCTGCCGCTAAATATGCATTAATAGCCATTTTAGGCATTTCATCTATCGGCACATAAAGACGACGTTGTTTGGCATATTCAACAAGGATCTCACCATTACGGTCATATACTTTAGTAATTAATTTAGGTTTGTACTCAGCCAATGTACGGTAATCAGGAACCTGTGTTGAATAATAGTACAAAATTGCGATAACAAGAAAAACACCACTTATAAAACCATAACAGCCCAAAGCAAACAGTGCTTTAAGCTTAAAGAAAGGTGCATCTTTTTGGGGCCAAAATTTCATATCAGCATATTATGTGGAAACATGCTTTTTATCAAGACATTTAAAGCTTTTAATTCAATTAATAACGCTCAACAATTAAACACAATTCATAAAAGTTGAAAAAAATTAAAAAAAGTTGAAAATTGTACTTGACAGTCCATTTTTTTATGTTACATTCCGCTTCCCTACAAATTAGCAACACTTTTACTTTTATTTCAATAACCTATAAATTGGGGGTTTGGTTATACTTTTAAGGTTAATCACCTAAAATTTTAAAATGCTTCCGCATTACTTAAACATGCACATTTGTGCAACGCATTTATATTAATGTATTAAAACCTATACTCAAGGAAATTTCATTTTATGAAAAAAAGTTTGTCTCTTGCAATTGCTGCCTCTCTTGTTTTCTCATCTTTAGCGTCTGCTGTTACAGTTACAAATGTACACAGTGTTAAAGGTGGTACTGTTCGCACAACTGCTTCAAGTGTTGGAAACTACAGCCAACAACATGACGGTGTACGTTACATAGACCTTAATAGTGGTTTAGGTGACTCAATCACATCATATGGCAGAACAGAAACAGGTGAAGTAACAGGTCAGCACAAATCAAGCGGCACCTTTACAGGGGAATCACGCTACAAAATTATTGGAGACGCCGTTGTTGGAAATTCAACAGAAACACAACAAACAACTGGCTTCGATAAAGTAACGACCAACGCACTTTACAATACTTTCTCAAACGGTACAGAAAACACCTACAGTTTGGACGGCGAAGTAAACGACACGCGTTACTTTAATAATACCGAGTTTGGCTCATTCAGCCGCTTTACGCGAACCGATTTTCAGGAAACTGTTACATCGCGTTCACATTTTGCTGAATAGTTAAAAACTATAAGCACTTTAACGTTCCTTGAAGGGCTTCACTGAAGCCCTTCTTTATAAAACATTTTACCCCAAATAAAACCTATATGCTTAAGAAGAAACTTCACGCAATTATTTTAACAACACTCACAATATCTTCCACCTGTATGGCTAATGAAATTGACAGCCAGTCAAACACAAGCAATGTTAGTAATGAATCTTCCCAGTATTCACAAGGCATTGTAAGCAACAACCCTACCTACGTAAACAATGGTGGCTATCACGCATATAGCAGCATTGGTAAAGTAAGCTGTGCCCAGGCTTCTATGAATGTAGGCGTTGCTGCCAGCGGTGAAGACTATGTAAACAGCGGGTCCATTTACATGAATGTAAACATCCCCTTCACGTCCTTTGGTAGCGGCATTTCATGTGCCGAAGCCATGGCCGAAGCTAAAGCTCAAATGGAATATGACACAGCAATGGTTTTAACCGACCACTGCTTAGCCTTACTTTCAAAAGGTTTTAGCTATCATACATCCAACCCTTTTTCACGCAAATGCGAAGGCTTTCAGCTTACAGGCATTGGCAAAGAAATGGTTGAGACACAAAAGGCAAACCTCATTGCCGAACAAAAGTTCGCCGACGCTAAGGCAAATGAAGCTTTAGCCAATGAACTTGAACAACAAATACGCAGGCACGACCTGTGTAAAGCCGCCAAAGACCGTGGTATGAACCGCATGGCTTTTTGCCAAGGCGTTCACATCGCATCTAAGGACGACTAACTTTTTAACGTAATTTAAGGCTCAACAACTGTTGAGCCTTTTTCTTTTAACTAAAATTTGCTATAAAGCTTACATGAAAACATGTGAACAAATAACCGTTCAAGGCCCCGTGGTTCACGGTGCTAAACGCGGTAGAGAGCTGGGATTTCCAACAGCCAACATTGAATTAAACGAAGAATATGCAAGCAAAATGCCCGAAATTGGCATTTATGCAGTTTGGGTAAAAAGCAACTCACCAAAAATAAATGGAATCTGCATGGGAGCAGCAAGCTGGGGCTTTAACCCAACATTTGGTTTAACAAACCCACAACTCGAAGTTCACATTTTAAATTTCGATAACGACATTTACGGTGAAGAATTAGAAGTTGAATTTGTTGAGTTTATTCGTGGTGAAATTAACTTCGCATGTTTGGAATCTCTTGTCGAAAAAATTCAAGAAGATTGTGAAAAAACTGAAGAAATTTTAAATGAAAGGCATAAAGTTGCCTAAAAACGTTACGATTATTGGCGCTGGTATTATTGGCCTTTCAGCCGCTTGGAAACTTGCCGAGCAAGGATTTCATGTAACCGTCCTTGAAAAGGGTAAATGCGGTTCGGGTTCAACCACTGCTTCACTAGGCGCACTTGTTCCCTACAACGCTTCAAGAGAAGATGAAATGCCAACCCTCCAAAGAAACAGCTTATGGAGCTACCCCAAGTTTATAAATGACTTACACGCATTCACAGGCATTGAAGTTGGTTACAAAAAAGCAGGCCGTTTACAAATTATTCAAAATGAGCATCAAAAAAACAAACTGCAACAAGACGCAGACATTGCAAATGAAAAATGGCCACATAACACTAACAAAGTTCAAAAAATCCTTTCAGTTGACGACCTGAAAATTTTAGAGCCAGAACTGTCTTCAACCCCGTTCGGTGCCATGTATTGCCAAGCCACAGCCTATTTTGAGCCAAAGCGAATGGTTGCTGCATTACGATCTGCTTGCATGAAACAAGGCGTGGATATTCGTGAAAACTCACCTGCGGTTAAAATAATGGAGGAAGATGGCGTCATTAATGCTGTTCATAGTGCTACAGGCTTAGTAACATGTGACGCTGTGATAATGGCAGCTGGCGCATGGAGCAAAAAACTTTTACCTACATCATCATCCATAAAAGAATATGTAGCCCCTTTAAAAGGTCAAGCCCTTGAAATTTCAACACCGAAAAGACTTATTAACCATATGGTGCGAGGCTTAGGCGTTTACCTTATTCAAGTAGATGATAAAACACTTTTACTAGGTGGTACAAAAGAGAAAAATGCAGGCTTTGATGAAACACTTACCGAAGAAGCTGAAGGTTTCTTGCTAACACGTGCAGAACAATTAGTTCCCGCTATTGCGGAATGTAAAGTCGTAAAGCAATGGGCTGGTTTTAGACCATACAGTGAACAAGGCGCACCGTTTATCGGCTGGGACAATGACTTTAAAAACCTTTACCACGCCACTGGTCATGCAGGGATTGGTCTTTGCTTAACGCCTTATACTTGTCAAAAAATTCTAGAGGACTTCAAAAGTTGCAAATAAATAAAAACAACAAACTAAGCATTAAAGTTAATGTGAAGGGTGAAGATGGATTAACACCTATTTGTAAGCATTTTGGCACATGTGGTGGCTGTAAACTTCAGCATTTAAACAAAGCGTCATACAACCAATATAAAAAAGAAATTGTGCAAACTGCATGTGAAAAAAACAAATTGAACGTATTTGAAATATTAGAGCCAATTACCCTGCCACAACAAAGCAGAAGACGCTGTAAGTTTATTGCTCAAAAGTTAAAATCAAAAACCGTTATTGGATTTAGGAAATCAAAAAGTCATGAAGTGGTTGGTATTACAGAGTGTTATGTTATTTTGCCTGAAATGGTAAAGCTTTTAAAACCACTTCAAAACTTATGCCACACGCTTTTAGCCAACAAGCAAGAAGCTGAAATTTATGTAAGCCACACAGAAGGTCTAACCGATGTTTTAATTGACCTTGGTAAGGTTGAGAAATTCTTAACCTATGAAGAACGTGAATCATTCGCAGTCATTGCCAAAAATGCAAATATAGCGAAACTTTCCCTTAAAACAAAAACGATGACAGACCTTTTGTTTATGCACACACAACCCATTGTTAAATTCAACAATGTACCCGTGAATGTGCATAGCCGCTGCTTTTTGCAAGCCAGTGCTGAAGCCGATGAAGTTTTACAGCAAACATTAAAAAATTTATTGAGTGATTTAAAAGTTAAAAAAATTGCCGACCTTTTTTGCGGAAGAGGTACCTTTTCCTTCGCTTTCGACAGCCATATTAAAGTAGATGGATTTGAAGCTGATAAAGAAGCATTACTTGCATTGAATGAATCCGCAAAAAAATACAAGCCAAACGTAAAGGGGCACTTTGTAAACCTGTATCAAGAACCTATAATTACAGACAAACTCAATGCGTATGACGCCATTGTATTAGATCCACCACGTGACGGCGCCCTAAAACAATGCGAAGAAATTGCAACCAGCAAAGTGAAGCACGTTGTTTACATTTCATGCAACCCATTTACCTTTGCAAGAGATGCTAAAAAATTACAAGAAGGCGGTTACAAAATGAATGCCATACAACCTGTAGATCAATTCTTATGGTCATCGCACATTGAAGTCATCGTCCACTTTGAAAAGTAAACTTTAAATGTTAGTATAATTTTCATATTAATTTACACAAAAATTATAAAGGTTAAATAAACACATGCTTGTTCTTCTTTCACCATCTAAAAAGCTTGATGAAACTTCAAAAATACCAACTGACGTTGCAACACAACCCGAGTTTTTACATGATGCTGAAATTTTAGCATCAGGCTTAAAGGATTTATCCCGTGGTGACATTTCAGACCTAATGGGCCTAAGCCAGAATTTAAGTGACTTAAATTACAACCGCTTCCAAGAATTTTCAGTACCATTCACAAAAAACAATGCACGCCCTGCCCTATTTACATTCAAAGGTGATGTTTATGACAAAATGGACGTTGAAAACTATGATGCGGAAGACCTGAAATTTGCACAAGAACATGTTCGAATTCTTTCTGGTTTATATGGCATTTTGAAACCCCTTGACCTTATGCAGCCTTACCGTCTTGAAATGGGCACCAAGTTTAAAAATGAACGCGGCAACAATCTTTATGGCTTTTGGGATTCAAAACTGACCGATAACATAAACAAACAAGAAGAAAATCTTGTTGTTAACCTTGCATCTAATGAATATTTCAAATCTATTAAGCCTAAGAAATTAAAAGCCGATCTTTTAGAAATTACATTCAAACAATACAAGGACGGTAAATTAAAAAACATTGGTTTAATGGCTAAACGTGCTCGCGGTATGATGGCAGATTACATCATTAAAAATAAAATTACCGATAAAGACGACTTGTTAAACTTTAAAGAAAGTGGCTACACATTTGCCCCAGAACTTTCAAAAGACAACAACTGGGTGTTCACAATGAACATGTAATTTAAATAATTTATTTAAAGGGGTTGAAATTTTATTTCTGCCCCTTATTTTTTTACATTAACTTATTTTACATTCCTTTTTCCCTGATACCGCCACTTCTCCCGAAGACGGTTTGCCTCAGCTTTTGCTGGGGCTTTTTTTATACCTTGAAAAGTTCAGTTATTGCCCCTAAATTATATATATTAAACAATTTATACCGTAACTTTTAAATTCCTCACCTTAGGAGACCATTTTATGTCTAAATCAGGCAAAAAAATGTTACCCAACAACTATCAAATCCATGATTTCTTAGAAATTCACGGAGAAAACCTCAAAAAGGCTATTCATCACACGCAAAAACACCATTTAAAAACGACTCCAATTACATACCCTTTAAAGGATGCATTACCAGAAAAGTTTTTAATTAAAAGCAAACCCGAAACATTTGCAAAGCATTACGCAATAGATTTTGGCAAATATGCCTGTGATGTTTCTGAATTTGTGAACCTTATGGGCCCTTTAATTGCTTTTTTAAGAAATCTTGGTATAAAAACCGAACCCTTGACTGTAGCAATTAGCAAAACGGAAGACCCTTTTTTGGTACTTTCAGAATCTGATTAAAACAATCATAACGACACAAAAAAGCCCACCGTTTGGTGGGCTTCATTTATTCTTATGAAACTTTTTGCTTAAAACTGTGAATATGGAAATGGCACAAGGCAACACCCAAAGCATCGGAAGTATCAAGCGTTACAAAACCTGCCGTTGGAAGCAACGTTTTAACCATGTGTTGCACTTGTTCCTTTGCGGCTTTACCTGTTCCGACAATGGCTTTTTTAATTTCTGTAGGTGTATATTCATAAACAGGAACATCATGTAAGCTGGGTACAAGCATACAAATGCCACGTGCCTGCCCTAGCTTTAAACTTGTTCGGGCATTATCATTCACAAAAACCTCTTCAATCGCAACTTGGTTCGGTTTATATATAGACATTATTTCCTGCATGTCTTCATGAATAGTTTTTAAACGTTCAGCATGCGGAAGCTTTGCATTGGTTTTAATAACACCACCTGCAATAAAAGAGGCTGAATTGCCTTGCACTTGAATGACACCCCAACCTGTAGTGCCTAAAGCTGGGTCTATACCTAAAATAATCATACGGTAATATTAACACAGACCCTAAATTTGGTGTATTAAAATTCTAAAGATGAAAGTAATAAATAATCATCCGCGGTGTCAAATGACTGAACTTCAGTACTAAACACTTCATCAGCAGTAGAAGTAGAACTCATCATTGCTTCATTTGAAACAACTATTGTGTTTTCTGTTAGTTGGGCATGCGGCTCTACATTCACCAGTGCTACAAATAAAAATGCAGCTGCAACCGCTGGTGAAAACCACCTTAAAAAACGCTCTAACGTTGGAACTTCTTGCGGAAGACTGGTTGCCGCAAAAATCATATCTTCATAACGACCTTGTCTCATAACAAATTATCCTTTTTATCTTTTAAAAATTCATTCATTATTTTTTTAGCTCTATACAAATTAACTTCAACATTTTTAACTGTCATATGCAAAGAGTTTGCAATATCAGCTTGTTTCATTTCACCAAAGTAATAAAGCCAAATAACCTGTTTTTGTTTTGCATTTAATTTGTTCATTGCCTGCAAAATATGGTTACGTTGCGACGATTCTTTCAATTTAAGGACACTGTCATCCGTCACAACAATATCAGCTTCTTCTATGGTTTGATGAATATGAGACCTTTTTAAATAGTCCCTACATTTATTAGCTGCAATTGTAAAAACCCAAGATTGTAATTTACCTTTTTCACTATCCCACAAAGGCGCTTTTTGCCACCAAGTGATAAGTGTTTGTTGTACCACATCTTCTGAAAATGCTTCATGGCCATTCATCATGCTCATACAAAAGGATGTTAAAGGTTTTTGATATGACAAAGCCAAGTTACGAAAGGCGGTTTTATCACCTTTCGCAACCTGTTTCATCAGTTGTTTTTCTTGAGTTTTATCGAGCATATGCTATTCCATAGAACCCGGTTGTTCTTCATCCATTGGTGCTGGAGGCGGTGGAGGCATATCCCCTTTTACTGGTAGATCAACACCCTTTTCTTTCATCATTTTACGGAATTTTTCATGTGCTTTTTCACGTGCTTGTTTCATTTCTTCACGTGTAAGGATTCCATCCTTATTTGCATCTAAATTATCAAAGTGGTCTTGTTTCATTTTCAAGTATTCATCTTTTGAAAACTGCCCATCACCATTTGCATCATATTTTTTATAGAGATCATATTTATCAAAAGGCGGTTTTTTGTGATGTTTACCAAATCGGTCGTCTTTTGCATGATGTTTTTTATCAAAACCATGATGTCTTTCAAATTTTGATCTATCAAAACCTTTTTCGCATTTACTGTGCTTAGCAATATCTACGGTAATTAAAATACCCGATGTTAAAAATGCAGAAAGTAATGCTGTTAGTAAAATATCTTTCATTTCTACAATGTCCTTATTCATTTATCATTTATATAAGCTAAACGATACGACTTGTAAAAACCCTACAACTTTAATTAATTTTCTACCAGTACATTATTGGAGTTAAAACTTAAACGCACGTTAATTTGTGGCTTTTGAAGGTAAGGAATAGATGCGAACTCTCCTTCTTCCACTTTAAACACAACTTCCTTTTCACCTGAAACCTGTGTCACTTTTTTGAGCGGGGCACCCAATAACTTAATAGCATCTTCTAACGTACTTTTACCATAAACAAGTTGACCAAGTTTAGGGTCTTTTAAAACAGCCCCATCAGGGTATATAGGTTCTGGCTTTCCAGGTGTAAATGTACCAAGTGTAATAACTTCAACAGACTTTAACAAAACACCTCTTTTATCACGTTTTTGCGCTTCTTCAGCTTCACGCTTCAAACGATTTTCACGTTCTAACAATGTTTCTTTGTCTGCCAAAACGCCAAGTGTTAATGTGTTTAATGACTTGTCTACAAAGCCACGTTCATCTAGTTCATCAGGCACAAACAGCGCAGCATATGCAGCTTCTTGCTTTTTTCGTGCGGCATATTGCTTTTTGGTTTCACGCCCATTAATTAAACCTAAAGTCGCTTTACCAACAATTTTCTCAATCCAATTCCGCTCATCATTTTCATCGCCTACATATTTCTTTTTATAGTGTGCTTCACGTTCTTTATTTATTTCATCACGATGTTCACTTAAATAGCCCATTGTTAAAAATTCTTTTAAAGAAGGTAATTGCTCTGAAGTCGGTAAAAACCGAATTTCATTCTTCTTTGTTGAAACTTCGAGAGGTGGTTCAACCTTGTTGCCCGTTGAGCAAGAGATTAAAAGAAAAATCATAACTAAATAAAAAATAGACTTCATATAAAAGGCCTTGTTATTTTTGTACATACACCCTTTGTATAAGCAAAAGTCATGCCATAAAAAAAGCGCCCGAAGGCGCCTTTAAATGAATCACTTAGAATGGGATATCATCATCAAATGCATCATCAGAAGCAGCCGCTGCTGGCTTTTGAGCAGCTTTTGCAGGCATTGACTGATCCATTTCAGAATCATCAAATGAAGCATTTGAACGTGCACCCAACATTTGCATAGAACCACCACGGTCTACTACAATTTCAGTTGTGTAACGTTCATTACCTTCTTTGTCTTCCCATTTACGTGTTTGAAGCTTACCTTCAAAATATGCACTGTCACCTTTTTTAAGGTATTTTTCTGCAACTTCAGCCAATGGACCAAACATCACAACACGGTGCCATTCAGTTTTATCTTGGCGCTGGCCGCTTTGATCTTTCCAGCTTTCAGTTGTCGCAACAGTTAAGTTCGCAATGGCACGGTTGTCACCTGTGTAACGAATTTCTGGGTCTCTTCCCAAGTTACCAATTACTTGAACTTTGTTTAAACTTCCTGCCATTTTTACTCCTAACACTTTTAGTGGATTGAAATTTATTTTCATTCAGCTATATTTAGCTATACGAATTATATTGAAACCACATCCTTTTGCAAGGAATTTAAAGAAGTTTAGGAAATTACATTGGCTAAATTTATATCAGTCCAAGGCGCTAAAGAACATAATTTAAAGAATGTTGATATTAACATTCCACGTAACTCACTTACCGTTATTACGGGACTGTCAGGCTCGGGTAAGTCTTCCCTTGCTTTTGATACCATTTACGCAGAAGGGCACCGCCGTTATGTGGAAAGCTTAAGTGCTTATGCACGTCAATTCTTAAATATTGGTGGCAAACCCGATGTTGAACGCATTGATGGTTTATCCCCTGCTATTTCCATTGAGCAAAAAACAACTTCTAAAAACCCGCGCTCCACCGTTGGAACAATTACAGAAATTTATGACTACTTGCGTTTACTATATGCACAAACGGGTACACCGCATTGCCCAACACATGGCATTGAAATTGAGGCACAAACCATTTCACAAATGGTGGACCAAGTCATGGAATGGCCTGAAGGAACACGTTTACAAATTATTGCACCGGTTGTTCGTGGACGCAAAGGTGAGTATAAAAAGGATATTTTAGGATGGCAAAAACAAGGGTTTAGCCGTATTCGAATTGATGGTGAATTGTTCGACATTGCCGATACACCAGACCTTGAAAAAAACATAAAACATGACATTGAAATTATCGTCGACCGCCTTGCCGCCAAAAAAGACAATATGACACGCTTGGCCGACAGCTTAGAAACCGCTCTTAAACTATCTGACGGTATGGTTATGGTGGAACCTGTTGCTAAAAAAGGCAGTGAAGAAGATTTACCCAAAGCAAAAACCTTCAGTGAAAAATACAGTTGTCCTATATGTAGCCATGCAGTGCCAGACCTAGAGCCACGCCTCTTCTCTTTCAACAGTCCACATGGTGCGTGCCCTGAATGCGACGGCTTAGGAGAAGTCGTTTATTTTGACCCCGAACTTATTGTGCCAAATGAAGATATTTCCATTGCCGATGGCGCTGTAAAACCGTGGAAAGAAGGTGCTGCAAATTACTATGCAAAAGCCTTAGCGAAACACTATAAATTTGACCTTCAAATGAAATGGAAAGCCTTACCACAAGAAATTCGTGAAATTATATTATACGGTAGCGGGCATGAAGAAATTCCATTTGTGTTTGAAGGTGGTAAAGCACGTTTTAACACCGTTAAAAGCTATGAAGGTGTCATTCCAAACCTAGAGCGCCGTTGGTTAGAGTCTAACAACCCAATGAGCCGTGAAGACCTTAATCAATACCGCAGTGCCCACCCTTGCCCTGCATGTTCTGGTAAGCGTTTAAACAAAAACGCCCTTGCTGTTACTGTGGATGGTTTAAATATTGCTGAAATGGTAAACCTTTCCATTGCCAATGCACTGACACATGCCGAAAGTTTACAAACAAAACTTAAAGGTAGTCGCGCTACAATTGCTGCACCTATTTTGAAAGAAGTTGTGGCAAGGCTGTCGTTCCTTTCCCATGTAGGGCTTGAATATTTAACCATGTCACGTACGGCTGGCACACTCAGTGGTGGTGAGTCCCAGCGTATTCGCCTTGCCTCCCAAATTGGTAGTGGTTTAACAGGTGTTATGTATGTACTTGACGAACCTTCTATTGGTTTACACCAACGTGACAATGACCGATTACTCGAAAGTTTAACCCAACTGCGTGACCTTGATAATACCATTTTAGTGGTTGAACACGATGAAGATGCTATTAAAACAGCCGATTTTATTGTAGACATGGGCCCAGGTGCGGGTGAACACGGCGGTGAGGTTGTAGTACAAGGCACACTTGATGATATTTTAAAAAGCAAACGTTCTGTGACAGCGCAATACCTAAACGGTAAAAAAGAAATTTTTATGCCGAAGGAACGACGTAAACATAAAAAGTATATTACAGTTGAAAATGCTTCGGGTAACAACTTACAAAATGTGACTGCTAAATTCCCACTTTCTGTCATGACATGTGTCACAGGTGTTTCAGGCTCAGGTAAGTCTACATTAGTTATGCAAACACTTACAAAAGCTGTATCACGTATTTTAAATAATAACAAAGATGTCCCTGCGCCTTACGGCAAAATAAAGGGCTTAGAAAACATTGATAAAATTGTAAACATTGACCAAAGCGCTATCGGACGCACGCCGCGCTCAAACCCTGCAACATACACAGGCATTATGAGCCCAATTCGGGACTGGTTCGCAAAACTACCTGAAGCTCAAGCACGTGGTTACAAACCTGGACGTTTTAGTTTTAACGTCAAAGGAGGACGTTGTGAAGCCTGCCAAGGTGATGGCCTTGTGCGTGTTGAAATGCACTTCCTACCCGATGTATTTGTACCGTGTGATGTTTGTGCTGGCAAACGTTTTAACCGTGAAACACTTGAAGTAAAATATCGTGATAAATCTATTTCTGATGTTTTGGATATGACCGTTGAAGAAGGTTTAGAGTTTTTCAAAAATGTACCTATGATTCACAAACGTTTAAAAACACTCATGGATGTAGGGCTTTCATATATTCGTCTAGGGCAAAGCGCAACCACATTAAGTGGTGGTGAAGCCCAGCGTATTAAACTTTCAAAGGAACTTTCAAAACGCAGCACAGGTAAGACGCTTTACATCTTGGACGAACCAACAACAGGCTTGCACTTTGCTGACATTGACATGCTGTTAAAAGTTCTGCACCGATTGGTAGACGAAGGCAACACCATGGTTATTATTGAGCATAACCTAGATGTTATTAAAACAGCTGATCACCTGATTGACATTGGCCCTGAAGGTGGCGATGGCGGTGGTGAAATTGTTGCTACAGGCACACCTGAAGAAGTTGCAAAAGCCAAAGGCAGTTATACTGGTAAATATTTAGCGCCTATGCTTAAAAAGGCTAAAAAGGTTGCTTAATGTTAACAGCTAAAATGCTACCCAACCCATTTATGGTTAAGGCAATGCCTAAGGCTTCTAAAAACGCTATTAAATTGGATGAGCAAGGCAATATTAAAATTTATGTAACAGCTGTGCCTGAAAATGGAAAAGCAAATAAAGCAATTATTAACTTAATAGCCAAAGAACTTAAAATAGCAAAAAGCCAATTAAAACTTATACGTGGCGAAACTTCTAAGGAAAAATGGTTTGAACTAAA
>NZGE01000067.1 GCA_002689455.1 Magnetococcales bacterium
CCCCCTTTAACAGCACTTCAGTCGGTCCCTTAAGAAGGCGCGTTACGCGCCTTCTTTTTTGTTTTTATGTTATGTCCGTTTGGTGAATGTTTGTTCACGCATGTCAGTTTTGTGGGGTGAAAAAATACGCAAAACAGACGCAAGAGGTGTGAAAATTGAGTGTAATAAAGTGCACGTGTTATGCATTAAGCCTATTAAGTCTATAAAATGAAAAAGACCTCCTAATTTTAGGAGGTCTTTTTTATGCGCTAAGGTGTTTTGCAGTGAATGTTTGCACCTGATCTTTTACTTTCAATACGTCCTTCCCATTCATTTTCTGAAATGCGGTTTAGAATGAAATACAAGGTATTGTCAGTGAGGGGTTGTTTAAACTCTTCATTTGCAAGAACCACTTTGTCAAAAGCGTGTTTCTTTGGCGTTAAATTGAAGGTGCTGAAAACGGCATTTATATTATCATTGCTATACATTAAATAATGTGTATGCACAATAATGCCGTGTCTGCGAATGAAAACAACGTCGTATTCACTTTCAATGGCGCAGGGCTCAATTTCCAATTTTTTTAAAAGGAAATTTCGCCAATGGTTGAAATCATCTTTATGTTTTTCATTTAAATGGCGGTGTTTAATATCTATGGTGAGGTTTGTGTGAAAATTTTCAGCGGTAATGCTCATGGTAAATTCCTTAACCCGAGGGGGTTTTGAAAAGTAAAGGTGTTTGATGTGTATACGTTTATTACTGCGATACTTTTGAAATGTTAATGTTGAACCATCTTATATTCTTGATTTATTTACTTTAAGGGGTTGACGGATAGGCTTGGTTGGCGTATATAACAACTGTCCTTCATTGGACGTGATAGGGAAGACTAGGTGAAAACATTATTTAAAGCCTACTTCAAAGTGAATGTGCGAAGCCAAATTGTTTGAAGGCTCGCCCATTTTTATTATTTTAAAACAAACAAGGATAGATTTATGCCAACAATTAACCAACTTGTGCGTAAAGCCCGTAAGAGCAAGATTGTAAAATCTAAAGTTCCTGCGATGGAAGCTTGCCCACAAAAACGTGGTGTTTGTACTCGTGTTTATACTACAACACCTAAAAAGCCTAACTCTGCGTTACGTAAAGTTGCTCGTGTACGTTTAACAAACGGTTACGAAGTTTCTTCTTACATTCCAGGTGAAGGTCACAACCTTCAAGAACACTCTGTCGTGCTAATCCGCGGCGGTCGTGTAAAGGATTTACCGGGTGTGCGTTACCACATCATTCGTGGTGCGCTGGATACACAGGGTGTATCAGACCGTAAACAAGGCCGTTCTAAATACGGTGCTAAACGTCCAAAGTAAGGAGGATATAATATGTCTAGAAGACACGCTGCTGAAAAACGTGAAGTACTTGGCGATCCTAAGTACGGTGACGTTACTGTTACTAAATTTATGAACCTAATGATGCTTGATGGTAAAAAGTCTGTTGCTGAGAAAATTTTCTACGGCGCAATGGATGGTATCAAGAAGAAAACAGGTAACGACCCTGTTGCAACTTTCCACGACGCTTTGGAAAAAGTTCAGCCTGAACTTGAAGTACGTTCTCGCCGTGTTGGTGGTGCAACTTACCAGGTTCCTTGTGAAGTTCGCCCAGAACGCGCACAAGCATTGGCTATTCGTTGGATCGTGCAATACGCGCGTCAACGTAACGAAAAGACTATGAAAGACCGTCTACAAAATGAATTGTTAGACATTATGGAAGGTCGTGGTTCTTCAATGAAGAAACGTGAAGATACGCACAAAATGGCTGAAGCTAACCGTGCATTCGCTCACTACCGCTGGTAATTACTGCTTGAGGGAGGTATTAGGCACTTTTAACATTGTATCGTTTAGCTCTATTTCTAAACTTTAACAATGCGCAAGGCACCTACTACTCTCCCTCACTTGTAATTTTAAATTTTCGGTAATAAAAGTTTAAGATAAATAAATTTTGGTTTAAGCTAGTTCTAGCTCGAATCACAAAATAAGAAAGAGACTCAAAATGGCTCCCCAAGTTCCTTTAGAAAAATACCGTAATATTGGTATTATGGCCCACGTTGATGCTGGTAAAACAACAACAACTGAGCGTATTCTTTTCTACACAGGTAAATCTCACAAAATTGGTGAAGTACACGACGGTGCTGCAACAATGGACTGGATGGAACAAGAACAAGAGCGTGGTATTACAATTACTTCTGCTGCGACAACATGTTCTTGGAACGACCACAACATTAACATTATTGATACACCAGGGCACGTTGACTTTAACATTGAAGTAAAACGTTCTGTACGTGTATTGGACGGCTTGGTTGCTGTATTTTGTTCTGTTGGTGGTGTAGAACCACAATCAGAAACAAACTGGCGCCACGCTAACAACTATGGTGTACCTCGTATCTGTTTCATTAACAAAATGGACCGTACAGGTGCAAACTTTGAACGTGGTGTTCAAATGATCCGTGACCGTCTAAACGCTAAAGCTGTTCCTATTCAATTGCCTATCGGCGCTGAAGATCAGTTCAAAGGTTGTATCGACCTTGTAACGATGAAGGCGATCATCTGGAACGATGAAACAATGGGTGCTGCTTACGACGTTGAAGAAATTCCAGCAGAACTTAAAGATGATGCTGAGTTGGCACGTCAAGAGCTTATCGAAGCTTCTGTAGAAGCGGATGAAGAAGCGATGATGGAATACCTAGAAGGTAACGAACCTTCTGAAGAGAAGTTAAAAGAGCTTATCCGTAAGTGTACAGTTAACATGGACTACTTCCCTGTAATGTGTGGTACAGCGTTTAAGAACAAAGGTGTTCAAACACTTCTTGATGCTGTGGTAGATTACTTACCTTCACCAAAACAGGTTGATGAGTCTAAGCTAAACGCGACAACTTCTACAGGTGAAGAAATTAAAATTACAGTTTCTGACGAAGCTAAAGCTTCTGCACTTGCATTTAAAATCGCAACTGACCCATTCGTTGGTCGTTTAACTTTCGTACGTGTTTACTCAGGTGTAATTTCTTCTGGTTCTTACATTTACAACACAACGAAAGAAAACAAAGAACGTGTTGGTCGTATTGTGATGATGCACGCAAACAGCCGTGAAGAAGTTTCTGAACTTCGTGCAGGTGATATTGGTGCGATTGTTGGTCTTAAAGACACAACAACAGGTGACACATTGGCTGCTGAAGGTTACGACTGTATCCTTGAGACAATTGAAGCAATGGAACCAGTTATCTCTATGGCGATTGAACCGAAGTCTAAAGATGCTCAAGAAAAAATGGGTATCGCTTTAGGTAAGCTTGTTGGTGAAGATCCATCATTCCGTGTGTTCACTGATGAAGATTCTGGCCAAACAATTATCGCAGGTGTTGGTGAGCTTCACCTTGATATTATGATTGACCGTTTGAAGCGTGAATTTGGTGTTGAAGTAAACGTTGGTGCGCCACAGGTTGCTTACCGTGAAACAATCCGCCAAAAAGCTGAATGTGTTGGTAAACACGTGAAGCAGTCTGGTGGTCGTGGTCAGTACGGTCACTGTGTGGTTCGCTTTGAGCCAAACGAAACTGGTAAAGGCTTCGAGTTTAACTCTGAAATCGTTGGTGGTGCTATCCCTCGTGAATACGTACCAAAAGTTGGTGAAGGTATCGAAGAAGCACTTAAAAACGGTATGATTGCTGGTTACCCAGTGGTTGACGTTAAAGCAACTGTATTCGATGGTTCATACCACGAAGTCGATTCATCTGAGATGGCATTTAAAATGGCTGGGATCTTGTCTGTACGTGAAGCTGCAAAACAGTGTTCACCTGTACTGCTTGAACCAATGATGAAAGTTGAAGTAACAACACCTGAAGATTACATGGGTGACGTTATTGGTGATATTTCATCTCGCCGTGGTCAAGTGCAAGGTTCAGAAGAGAAGTTCGGTAGCACAGTTATTACTGCACACGTTCCTTTAGCGAACATGTTTGGTTACGTAACTAACCTGCGTTCATTAACACAGGGTCGTGCGAACTACTCTATGGAACTTTCTCACTACGATGAAGTACCAAGCAACGTTGCGGACGAAATCCGCGCGAAAGCTTCTTAAAAGTCTGGTTGGGTCACTTTTTTGAGTTGTTTATTTAGCGCGCTCTAAACGCACACAACCCAAAAAAGCAACAACCCAGCTTTTATATCAAGCACAAAAACAGGTGTCATTTACGGCGCCTGTTTTTTTATTTAATACCAGGCTCGCCAATCTAAAGACCTAAGTCTTAAGCTTATTTAACAACCTCCTGTATTTTTTGCAGGGGGTTGTTTTTTTGTGTGAAACAAAAAAATGCATACAAAGGGGTTGAAAGATAAAAAAGAACGCTTACTTAATGTATACCATTTGTTGAGATGGATAATGAGAAGAGGTGTTTTATGAACCAAGTTAAACAAAATTTTGAAACAGAAACAGTGCTACAAAACATTGTGAACAGTGACAAAATGCAATTAATTTTGCAAACGCTCAAGCAAGAGGGGCAAAAGCAAAATGTAGTTAAAGCTTCTAAAGCAACTTCGAAAAGAACTTTAAATTAAATTCATTTTTGAATTTATTTCTCCCTTTGTTTACCCCCTTAGTTTATAGGGGGTCTTTTTTATTAAAATACCTATTAAGTAATATGATTTAGGGGATAAGAGGTAGTTATATTGCAAAATTATAATATTCATAACACAATAAAAATAAAGAAAAATATTCATAATACTGGAGAATATGAGTGAATGTGGAGCAACTTAAAATCTAGCGACGATGCGAACATCCTTGCGGCGTTAAATAAAAGTCAGGCTGTTATCCATTTTAATCCTGCTGGTGAAGTTCTGTATGCAAACGAAAATTTCTTAAATGCCATGCATTATGATATGAAAGAAATTGAAGGGAAGCATCATAAAATATTCTGCGATGATATCTATACAGCAAGTGATGATTACACAAATTTTTGGGAAGACTTAAGGCGTGGTAAATTTAAGTCTGGTCGGTTTAAAAGGTTTGACAAGAACGGTAATGAAATTTGGATTGATGCAACATATAACCCCGTTTTTGATAAAAAAGGTAACGTTTATAAAATTGTAAAATTTGCTTCAGATGTTACACTTTCAGTGCTTAAAACAAAAGAATCGTTCGACCGTGTACAAGCCCTTATCTACTTTAGAATGGATGGCACAATTAAAGATGCAAACCAAAACTTTTTAAATGTTATGGGTTATAAATTGGATGAAATTGTTGGGCAACACCACAAAATTTTCTGTGACCCTGAATATGCGAATTCACAAAAATACCTTGATTTTTGGAGGGACCTTAATAACGGTGATCTTCAAACAGGTGAATTTGTAAGGCATAAAAAAGATGGTAGTGAAGTGTACTTAAATGCATCGTATACCGTTGAATATGATGCAGAAGGTAAACCTTTCCAAGTTGTTAAGTATGCAAATGACATTACAAATAAGGTGATGGCAACGCGCGAAATTAACCGATCCATAGAATCCACATCCACAGGTGCGCAAGAGATGAGTAGTTCGGTTTCTGAAATTTCAGACAATATTTCTCACGTGGGTAGCCAAGTGAATATGATTTCAAATCAAACAGAAGAAGCATTAAACATTTTAGAAGGATTGCTATCGGCTTCTGGGCGTATGGGTGATGTTTTGAAATTTATTACAGATGTGGCCGATCAAATTAACTTGCTTGCCTTAAATGCAAATATTGAAGCTGCAAGAGCAGGTGAGGCTGGTAGAGGTTTTGCTGTGGTGGCGGATGAAGTGAAAAAGCTTTCTTCTCTTGTATCGAACTCTTCCGAAAAAATTTCAACTGAAATTGGAGAGATTCAAACAGCTTCTGAAAGTGTTTCCAACGCTTCAAGACAAGTGCATGAATCGATCTTTAGCTTAAATGAAACAACAGGTTCTATTGCTTCGGCGGTGAACCAACAGTCGGCAGTGACGCAGGAGATTGCCGAAAATATTACAAGAATTTCAGACCTTGTGAATGAAACCAAATAAGAATCTCTCACTCAAAAAAGCCCTACATATGTAGGGCTTTTTTGATGGTCGATTTAAAGGAAAACAGTTTTAGAAAACTAAGGTTGTTTAAATGAAGTACACCTTGTTTGTGTGCTTTCGATAAAATGGAAAGCATGAAGGCGCTTATTGCAGTGTATATTAAACTTAGGTAGGTATTATTAATTGAAATTTCAAATAAGCTTTCAATGTTATAACCTGCCATCAATGCTAAGCCTGTGAATGTGCATAATACAGGCCAGATTAAGCTTGCAGTTAATATGCATGTGAGTGTAAGTGCAAGCGGTTGGTATGGTATTTTAATGTTTTTGCGCAAGGTCTATCCCTTCAGTTTTGGTACACGAATGTGTATTAAAAAAGTATATGTTTCAAAAAAGCATTAAACAGGTATGTTCTATGAGCGTGCATTTCAAGCCCTTGGCTGGTTATTTTATGGCTAAATACAATTAATTTTGATAAATTAATTTGTGTAATAAAAAAAAGATGTGAACATGGCGCCAGAACAAGTAATAGATATGGGACGATTGACAATGGAGACTTTGTTGATCATGAGTGCCCCGCTCATGATTGTTGCTTTGGTTGTTGGTTTAATTATTGCGCTTTTTCAGGCTTTAACATCTATTCAGGAAATGACATTAACCTTCGTGCCTAAAATTTTATTGGTTTTTATTGCAATGATTATGGTGATGCCTTGGATGGGGGACGTGTTAAACACATTTTCAATTGAAATTTTTACCATGATCGCAACAGGTGGTCGCACAGGTTAAGATGTTTGATATTGCATCCTTTTTTGTTTTTCCGCTTATGCTTATTTTTGCCCGTTTAGGTACTTGTATTATGGTTTACCCAGGGTTTACCGACGTTGCTGTATCTACCAGAATTCGATTATTATTAGCCGTTTTTTGTTCGTTGGCTATGTTTCCACTGCTTGAACCGACCATTCCGCTTTTGCCTGAAAGTACATCTATGGTTTTGCAATACTTATTTATTGAAATGGCCATTGGTGTGATGATGGGTATCAGCGCTAGGCTTTTTGTGTCAGCCATGCACGTGGCGGGGGAGTTGGTTTCATTTTCTGCAGGTTTGCAGGCTTCCACTTTGTTTGACCCTTCCTTGGGGGGGAACAGTACGGCGCCCAGTTTGTTTTTAATGCTTTTATCCACCGTTCTTATTTTTGTAACGAATTTGCACCATGTGATGCTTTTGGCTGTAATGGAAAGTTATAACATGTTCCCTACGGGGGATATGCCTTTGTTAGGTGATGCGGCGCAAGCGGTAACACAAGTTGTGAGCGATCTATTTTTAATTGGTTTACAGTTGGCAGCGCCTGTTGTTGCGGTTGGTTTTTTGGTTTATGCAGGCTTGGGTGTGTTTAACAGGCTTATTCCGCAATTGCAGGTGTTTTTCGTGGCAATGCCACTGACAATTGTGGTTGGGTTACTGATGCTAAGCGTTGTTCTAGGGGGGATGGTTGCTGTTTATACACAAGAACTACAGGACCGTGCCGTGTTATTCACGCAAGAATAACCGTTGCTAAAATGTAAAATTCTTTATGTTAAATGTTTTTATAATTGGCGCATTGTTTGCATTTAACTTGTCAGAAAGCCCTTAAGGCTTGTATATTAATGAAAAATTAACGAAGTAAATAGAGCCTATGAAAGTTAACAATAGTAATAAAACCCAAGGGGTTTCAAAAAGTAAAAAGTCAAATAAGTCGAATAAGGCTTCTGGCGTAAGTTTTGATAAAATGGTTGAATCTGCGGGCTCTGTTGAAAATGTGGAGGCTGCTGAAGCGGCTTCGTCTGTTGGTTCTGTGGGTGGTGTTTCAGGTGGTTCTTATGGCGTACCTGAAGATGCTGAAGGGCGTGGTCAGTACATGCTGAATCAGTTAGAAGACCTTGAAAAAGACATTTTAAGCGGCAAAGACTCTGGCGCGGTTTATCGCTTAAAACAAGCGATTGAATCGGAAGCTGTTGATGTTGAAAATATCTCGCCTGAGCTTAAAAAAATATTAGATGAAATTGAATTGCGTGCATCTGTTGAAATTGCAAAAATGGAAGCCGCTAGCGAAGAAGATAAATAAAAAAAGCCTCATGATGAGGCTTTTTTTATGCGGTTAAAATTTCAATAGGTTGCCCACCTAGGGTTAGGTCTTTGTTGATATACCTTGTGCGGATAAGGGCAAGGCCAACGCCGTCTTTGTTGGTAAACATCCACCCTGCGTCCATCTTTCCACATAAAATAACACTGCCAATTTCAGTTTCGCCAGAAAGCTTTACTTTGAATATTTTCTTCTTTGGTTCTGTTCTAAATTTTGTGCGTGCGGTCAGTTCTTGCCCCACATAGCACCCTTTGTTAAAGCTTACGCCGTTTAGAGATTCGAAATTAAGTTCGTTTATGAGTGTTTTTTCTTTGATTGCATCGTATGCGCCATCAATAATGCCTAAATTTAAGCGTTTTAACGTGTAGTTTTCTAATGGATTAATGCTTTCAGGCAGCTCTTTCACCCAGCATCTAAACCCTAAGGCTTCTAGGCGTGGGTCTTGATATTGAATGTCGCTTTCGTTTTTGTCCAATGCTACATCACTTGAAATAAGCTTGTAGTCTTCGCTTAAATCATGAAATTCAACGTTTTTGCTTACAACGTATTTATGTAAACTTTGCGCAAGTGGCATTAATTCGTTTTTATTACAGTCAATCAAAAACATGTCATCTTTTTTTGAGATAAAAAAGTCGAATAAAAATTTCCCTTTGGTTGTGAGGTGTGCTGTGTAAATGCAGGCTTCATTTTTAAGGCGCTGAATATCATTGGTGATAACGCTTTGCAGAAAGCTTTCTGTGTCGTTGCCTTTAAGGCCAAGTAATGCGCGGTCGGATAAGTGGGTAAGCATCTTTGTTAAATTCCTTTAATTTTGTGTGTAAATCATAACAAAAAGCTGACAATTTGTTCAAGAAAGTTTATAGTCTACCATGTTTAATTTTGAAGTGAATAAAGAAAGTTTAAACTTTTGAGAATTCTGTTTATGACACAAACCAATATTGGCGATGTTGTTTTATCAACAGTTTTGTTGGATAGATTAATGGAAACATACCCAGATGCAACGTTTGACATTGTTGCAGGTGGCAGAAGTGTTGACCTTTTTGAAGCGATACCGAATTTAGGTGAACTGGTACCTGTGGTGAAGAAAAAGCGTCACGGCCATTACATGGATATCTGGAAAAAGCTGTTTAAATATAAATATGATTTAACAGTCGACTTACGTGGCACAGGTTTAACTTACTTTTTACGCTCTCAAAAAAGAATTGTTTTTAATTCAAAGGATAAACAAACACATAAAGCGGTTCAAATGGCGAATTTATGGCCTATGGATAAACCCTTAAAGCAACGTGTTTGGGTAGATGAAGCAACAAAGCGTGAAGTTTCCGAAAAAATTGAAAAGCACGGTAAATCAATTTTACTTGGTGTTGGGCCTACAGCCAACTGGATTGGAAAAACTTGGCCACAGCGTTATTTTGCTATTTTAGCCAATAGGCTTATTAAGCTTGAAGGTTTTGAAAATGCGAAATTTGTTGTTTTTGGTGCTGCGCATGAAAAAAAATGGGTCGAAGACTTCATAGCCCATATTCCAGAAAATAGATGTATAGACCTTGTTGGGAAAACAAGCTTAACCGAGGCCTATGCTTGGATGTCAAACTTAGATGGGTTTTTAGGGAATGATTCGGGGCTTTCACACTTAGCGGCGGCTTCAGGTATTCCAACCTTTACATTGTTTGGCCCAACGCGTGAGAATTTATATGCACCCGTTACACAAAAAGGTGGCACAATTGTGGCGCCAGAACGTGCTGAGGTGAATTTGGAACCTGAAGCGCCAAAGCGTTTAATTACAGACATTAAACCTGAAAAGGTTCTTGAAAAAATTGTAGGTGTTATTGAAGAAATCAAAAAAGAAGAGGAAAAGAAAAGTGCTTAAAGACGAAAAACAAATGTTATGGAAACTTTCTGCTGCGCTTTTAGGGGCGTCACTTCCATTGGTTATTTTAGGGCCGGGTGTTTTGGCAGCTGTTCTCGTTTTAGGGATTTTAACAGGTTTACTGGCAACAAAGGGGAACTCTCTTCGAAGTACGCTAAAATTTGTGGCAACTTCAAAGGTTGTTTATGTTGTGGGTGCTTTGTTTGCTGCGCTGTTTGTGTCTTCTTATTTCTCAATTGATCAAGTGCACTCCATGAATAAAATGGGTGACCTTGTGGGCATGGGGGCTTTAGCATTGTTGCTTTATGTTGCCCTGCGTGAAATGCCAACAAGGCATACAGATATTATTTACCGTTCCTTAACAATTTCTACAGTTACAGTTGCAATTTTTTGCCTTATAGATGCCTTTGCAGGCAGTGACCGCTTTAGTCAAGCTTTGCATGGTGCAAAATATGATGACCCTAACCGTTTAAAAGAAATGAGCGGTGTGTTTGCTGTTGTTTTACCTTTTGTGTGGGCTTGGCTTTTCCGCCGTTACCGTGAAGGTGAAGTGATGGTAAAATGGTTCTCTGTGCCAATTACAGCTGTGACATTGTTGGCAATTTTTGTCAGTGGTGGTTTTATTGGTTGGGCAGCACTTTTGGTTGCGGTTATTTTGTTCCTTTATTATGTTCATAAATACCATGGCTTAAACTTTAGACTGAAGCCAGTTTTAGGTTCAATCTTTGTCATTATTCTTGGTGTTTTATGTTTTGGTTGGGCAAAAGGTTTTAACCAACCAGAAGACTTTGCAACCATTTTAAAAGCAGAAGAATTTACACCAAGGCTAGACCTTTGGGCTGTGGGCTGGAACCACATGTTCGACCAACCCTTGACAGGTATTGGTGTGAACGCTTTCCGATTTTTAGATGATGGTACGGGTTCTATGGTTGGGTCTCACCCTCATAACTTCCTCATTCAGCTTTTCCTTGAAACAGGCTTTGTAGGCGGCTTAATTGCCTTTGGTTTATTGGTTATGATGTTGCGTTATTTTGTTAAGGCATCACGCACAAATTTATATGGTGCGGCTGGTTTGGCTTCTATTTCAGCATTTTTAGTGGCGGCAATTACCAACACGTCCATTTTCCACCCTTGGTGGTTAACAATGCTAATTTTTAGCTCTGTGCTTGCAGCCCGTGTGGGTTGGGCCATTGAACGTAAGGACTAAACATGGCTGAAGAAATTTTTCTAAGCGGCCTTATGGTTGCACATAATGAAGAAGAAGTGATTGAAGAGGCTTTAAAGTCTCTTCACTTTTGTGATGAAATTATTGTTGTTTTGGATAGATGTACCGACCAAACAGCCTCTATTGCAAAAAAATATGCAACAAAGGTTGTTGAAGGCGGTGCGGGTGATAATTTCCACATTGAAGGTGTTCGTCGTAACACAGGCATTGAAGCTTGCAAAGGCACTTGGGTGTTGGAACTTGATGCCGATGAGCGTATTAGCCCAGAATTGGCAACCGAAATACAAAAAACAGTTAAAACAGTTGGCGAAAAGGGCTACTATTTATTGCCTGTACATAACTATGTAGGGGACCGCCATGTTCAATATGGTTGGGCAGGTTCTTTTGGAACCAATTCGGTTGCACGGTTGTTTACAAAAGGTTCTAAAACTTGGGGTGACGGTTTGGTGCACCCAAAAGTAGAATTACACAACCGTTTAGGTCGCTTAACGAAGCCCATTGTACATTTGGTTGATAAAGATATTAACGATATGATCGACCGCCTCAAGCGCTATACAGATGCACGTGCTCTAGATATGGCTAGCCAACCTTTACCAAAGTTCCGTACCACTGTGCGTAAAGGTTTAACACGCTTTTATAAGTCATACCTTGCACGTAAAGGTTACAAGGAAGGGCGTATGGGCTTTTTGTTAGCTTTAATGGCAATGCTTTTTGTTATTTTATCGCATATTAAAGCTGAAATTGAGGTGAAGAAAAATGGCTGACATACGCATGAAAATTATGCAGGTTTTAGGGGCTAAAAGCTCAGGCGGTGCCGAACTTTTTTATTTTCGTCTTGTTCAAGCTTTGCAAGAAAAGGCCGATGTTTTATGCGTTGTGCGTGAAGGTTCTTGGGTTGAAAATCGCTTAAAAATGTTGTCCATCCCATATAAGTCTGTGCCTTTTGGTGGGTTTTTTGACTTTAAAACCGAAAAGTTGTTGTCTGAATATATTGAAGAATTTAAGCCTGATGTTATTCAAGGGTGGATGAACCGCGCCTGTTCAAAATTGCCTGAAACATCTGTTCCGACAGTGGGGCGTATGGGTGGTTTTTATGATCTTAAAAATTATAAAAGATGTGATTATTTGATTGGAAATACAAAGGAGCTTCAACACTATTTTGTTGAGAATGGGTTTCCGGAAGAAAAGTCCTTTTATATTCCCAATTTTGCCCCAGTACCTGATGAAAAGTACAAAGCAAACCGTGCAGATGTTCGTTTAACTTACGGTATTCCAGAAGATGCGAAAGTTTTGTTTATTGCAGGGCGTTTACACCACGTTAAAGGGATTGATACAGTTATTAAGGCTTTGCGCAGCTTACCAGAAGATGTTCACCTGTTGGTGGCTGGAAGTGGGAAGCTTAAAAATGAATATCAAGAACTGGCTAAGCATGAAGGCGTAGAAAAACGTTTACACCTGATTGGTTGGGTGGATAATTTAACCGTTGTAGCTTCTGCTGCCGATATTTGGTTGGTACCTTCACGCCAGGAAACATTGGGTAATGTGGTGTTAGATGCATGGGCGCACAAACTGCCTGTGGTGGCATCTAGAACACAAGGCCCGCTGTCTTTAATTGATGAAGACATAACAGGTAAACTGTTTGATATTGAAGATGTGGATACCATGGTGCGCCATATTGAAAGTTTGTTAAACGCGCCAAAGCAGGCCGAAACAATGGTTGCAAAAGCCCTTGAAACTTTAAACTTAAATTTCAGTGAAGAAATTGTGGTTGAAAAGTATATGGATTTTTATAAAAAAGTGACGTCGTAAATTTGAATTTTTGTGAAGTTGTAAAATATGCTACAATTCACAGCACAAGTTATGTAAGGAATTTTTATGCCAAATAAAGAAGAAAAAATAGCCTTTGAAGAAGCCATGGAGCGATTAGAAGGTATTGTTTCCAAACTTGAAAAGGGGGATTTACCTCTTGATCAATCTATCGAAGCTTTTGAAAAAGGGGCTTCTTACGTTAAAATCTGCCAAGAAAAATTGTCAGATGCGGAAATGCGCATTGAGAAAATTATGAAACAGAAAGAACAAGAATAATGGTTGAAATTACATCAATTCATGGCGGTAAAAGCCCAAATGGTAACGGCATGCTGCTGGCAGCAATGCAGGCGGAAGAAGTGCGCGAACTTGAAGAATATGTCACAGCCATTTCAAACTCTGTTGAAGAAGAGATGGATCGCATTTTACCAGCTGTTGAAGAAACAGATGAATCTCGCCTATTTGAAGCAATGCGTTACAGTGTGTTTGCTGGCGGTAAGCGTTTGCGCCCAGTGCTAGTTATGGCAACCAATGATTTGTTGCGTGGTAAGCGTCCACGTGCACTTCGTGTGGCAACAGCAATGGAAATGTTGCACACATATTCTTTAATTCATGATGATTTACCATGTATGGACGATGATGACTTGCGCCGTGGTAAGCCAACAAACCACAAAATGTTCGATGAAGCGACAGCTGTTTTAGCAGGTGATGCTTTGCTAACGCAATGTTTTGAAGTTTTATCGGACCGTGCGACACACACCGATAGTGCCATTCGTTGTGAATTGGTTTCACTGTTTGCCCGTGCTGCTGGCCCACTTGGTATGGTTGGTGGTCAAATGATGGATATTATTGCTGAAGACAAGCCTATTGAATCCATCGACCAAGGCGCACTTGCACGCTTACAACGTAAAAAAACAGGTGCATTGTTTTCTGCGTGTTGTGAAGCTGCTATGGTTTTAAATGGTGCCAGCCGTGAAGAACATCACCGCTTAACATCATATGCTCGTAACATTGGCTTAGCTTTCCAAATGGTGGACGATGTATTGGATGAAGTTGGCAGTGAAGAAGACCTTGGTAAAGCTGTTGGTAAAGATGCTAAACTTGGCAAAGCTACATTTGCAAGCTTGCTTGGTGTTGAAGGTGCACGTAAACAAGCTGAATTTCTGTGTATGCAAGCCATTCAGTTTATTCAACCGTTTGGGCGTGATGCACGTATTTTAGAGTTGTTGGCACGTTTTGTCGTTGCGCGCGGACATTAAAAGACACTTTGAAGTGATTCTTTCAATTTTATTTTTACATAAAATTAAAAGTCTCATCTTCAATGCGCCTTTTAAGTTAACTTTGAATTTATAAACCCAAACTGAAGAATTTTTTAATGAGACTTGATGCTTACTTGGTAGAAAATGAATTGGTGCGCAGCCGTGCAAGGGCTAAAGCGCTTATTTCCGCAGGTAAGGTTCAGGTGGCTGGTGAAATTAAAGATAAAGCTTCCTTTAATGTGCCAGAAGGCGCTGAAGTTGTTCTGTTAGAAAGTGATCATCACTATGTTTCCCGCAGTGCATTTAAGCTTAAAGGCTTATTGGACGCTGTAGATGTTCCCATTAAAGGTGCCGTTGTTTTAGATGTGGGCTCTTCTACAGGTGGGTTTACACAGGTGAGCTTGGAAATGGGCGCAAAACATGTTTACGCAGTAGATGTGGGAACGGATCAGTTGCATGAATCCTTAAGGTCGGATAAGCGTATTACACTTTATGAACGCACAGATGCACGCGATTTAACACCGAAAATGTGTCCCCTAGAACCTTCTGTGATGGTGATGGATGTGAGTTTTATTAGCCTTGAAAAAATTATTCCAACGGTTCTTGCGGAAATAGACAGTATTTTCCATGTTTGTTGTTTGGTTAAACCTCAGTTTGAAGTGGGGCAAGAATCAATTGATAAAAAAGGCATTGTAACCAGCGAAGGGGAACGGTTACGTGCCCTTTCAAATGTTGAAGCCTGCTTGAATAAACAAGGCTTTGAGGTTGGGCATGATATGGAAGCAGCCTTACACGGCGGTGACGGAAACATTGAATATATGGTATACGCACACAGGCCTTAACGAAATATATAAAGCTCTATTTCACTTTTAAACTTTCTTGCTGTCTGTTTTTTTGTTATGTATTGACCCTTCATTTTTGAGAAAGGTATTTTTTATGTATGCATGCGGTCTAGACTTTGGCACAACAAACTCAACATTTTCATATGTAGGTCAAAACGGTTCTGTGGAGCTTGTTAAACTGGAAAAAGACCATGAAACTTTACCGAGTACCGTTTTTTATAACTTTGAAGATGGTGACGCTTACTTTGGCCGTGAAGCTTTAGATCAATATGTGGATGGTGAGTTTGGTCGTTTAATGCGTTCTCTTAAAAGTGTTCTGGGTACATCTCTCATGCATGACAAAACACAAGTTCAAGGACGCAGCATTGCCTTTGAAGATATTATTTCAAGTTTCTTAAAGGAAATGAAGGACCGTTCTGAACAATCCACAGGTAATTCATTTGAAAATGTGGTTTTAGGACGCCCTGTTTACTTTATTGATGAAGATGAAAAGGCTGACTTAGATGCCCAAAACACGCTTAAAAATGCAGCGCTCAAGGCTGGCTTTAAAAATATTGAATTTCAATATGAACCTATTGCCGCAGCCCTTGACTATGAACAATCGGTTGAATGTGAAGAGCTTGCGATGATTGTCGACTTAGGGGGTGGTACTTCCGACTTTTCCGTGGTGAAAGTTTCGCCAGAGGGTGCTTTAAAAACCGACCGTAAGGGAGATATTCTGGCAACGGGCGGTGTGCACATTGGAGGTGTGGACTTTGATAGACGTTTAAGCCTGCAAACGGTTATGCCTGAATTGGGTTACCGTATGCGCTTTAAAGACAATCAGGCGCAGGAATTCCCTGTGTATTATCATCAAAATTTAGCAACTTGGCATAAAATTCACTTTTTATATGATAAGGAAACCTTTATATCACTTAAATCTATGCTTCAGCAGGTTGAATATAAAAACCGCTTAGAACGCCTGTTAAATGTTATTGAGAATAAAGAAGGTCACCGTGTGGCTATGGCGGTTGAGCAAGCTAAAATTAACCTAACCCATGAAGATGCACAGAAAATTCTTTTAAATTACATTGAAAAAGATTTGACTGTACATGTTACACAAAATGATTTGAACATGGCCATTCAGGCTGAACTTGACCGTGTGTGCGCATCAGCTATTGAAACGGTGAAGCGTGCAGGGGTTGAATTGGCAGATATAACAAAGGTGTTTTTAACAGGTGGTTCAACGTCTATTCCGCATGTGCGACATTCCATTTTAAAATTGTTCCCACAGGCTGAAGTTATAGACGGCCATAAATTTGGAAGTGTGGGCACAGGGTTAGGTGTGCACGCTAAACGTATTTTCGCTTAGAGCAGCTTGTTCCATGTTTCAAATAAAGAAACCTCTTTTATTTAAAAAGGGGTTTTGTTTTTGTTGTTGAAGGTGTGGGAACACATTTTAAGTGTTTAAAAGGTTATTATTTTTCAGCAATAAGCTTACGACCGGCTTGTGGAAGGAAGCCTTCCATAAGGCCTAAAATGGCACGGTTGTTGCCGTTTGCCTGTTGTTCGAACATAACCACTTGCAGTTTGGCTGTTGGTTGGCTTTCGGTGATGAAAGTATCGCCCAGTTCTAACCCTGCGGATTCTCCTACAGCAATGGTAACATGCTGTTCATCCTTCATACCTGTTACGCGCGTGCTCCAAGGGGTGACTGTAATGTGTGAAGAAGCCTCTTTTAAAATTTGGTTGGCAATGTCGTCCATGGCTTCTGGAGCAATGTTCGAGTTTAAACTTAGTGAAGGGTAAACACGGGAAAGCGTTTCGGTGGTTTTTTGAATGTGGCCTTCAGCAAGTGTTAAGCTTGTTTGGTTACCAATTTTGTAATGGGCATTAAAAGTTACAGGGGTACGCGTTTTTTGGATGCGACCCAGTAACAAAGGTTTTGTTTCAAGTGATTTAATGCGTACAAGTGAAGTTTCAACTGTAATGTGAAATTCAGAAAAGCCATTTTGTGGCTGTAAAATATAGTGTCTGTTTTTAAGAATTCGTTGTTCCAGGGCTGATTGTAGCTGCGGGTTGTTTGATGTTAGTTCAATGGTGCGACTGTAAGGGCTGCTGGAAATTTTTGGACTGTATGTGTTTGTTGTGGTGCATGAAGCAAGTAATAAAACAGCAAAAAGGCCTGCCTGTTTAAAATGAAATTTTTTCGGAAGAATTTTTTTCATCATTGAGGCAAGCCTTTTTGTGTTTCAGCTATTACTGAGCAGCAGGAGCTGCTTGTTCAGGTGTTGCTGGTGTTGTTGTTTCAGCAGATTTTGGTGCTTCTGTTTTTACAACGTCAATTTTAGCAGCCTTTTTAAGGTCTGTTAAATATTGTTGGGCAGCAGCGTTTTGCATGTTTTGCTGAAGTGGTGCTTTTACCATTTCAAACGTTGCTGTGTTGTCTTTGCTTTCTTCACGCAGAATAACGTGCCAGCCAAACTGTGTTTGCACAGGCTCTTTGCTGTACGCACCATCTTCTAAAGCGAAGGCAGCTTGAGAGAATTCTGGAACCATGTCATTTGCTTTGAACCAGCCAAGGTCACCACCGTTTTTAGCAGATGGACCTGTTGACTTTTCTTCAGCAAGTTTTGCGAAGTCTTTGCCGCCATCAAGTTCTTTGATGATTGCTTTAGCTTCGTCAGCTGTTTTTACCAAAATGTGGCGTGCCTTAACAGATTTGTAAACGTAGTTTGCTTTGTTCTTTTCGTATTCAGCTTTTAGAGCTTCTTCTGTTACAGCATCTTGAGATGCTTTTTGAATCATGAAGTTGTAAGCTAGGTTTCTTAGAACATCTTCGTGAATTTTCTTAAATTCGCTGTCTGAAAGAATGTTTTTCTTGTCAGCGTCTTGCATAACAAGCTCACGCTCAACCAATTGATCAACAAGGTTTGCCTTGATTTGAGCTTCACGACCTTGAAGAAGGTTTGCTGGGATTGTTGATAAAGCAGTTGTTACATCTTCTTCGATGATTGGGGCACCGTTAACTGTTGCTAAAACAGTACCTGATTTGTGCTTTTGAGAAAGTGACATGTCGTTGTTGCAAGCTGTTAAAGAAAGTGCAACAAGAGCAGGGATTACAAATTTTTTCATTTTTTGTACGCTTTTTATTTTGTTATACATATTAAACTTTTAATTTATGTATATTGACGCTTTAGTGGTAAAAAAGCAAGGGTATATTTGTCTTTTATATGTTGTTTTTTTAGGGGCTGTCTAAGTTGTGTTGACCCTATGTAACATAGTATGCTAAAAGGAAGCTTAAGCTGTTTATTTTTGCAGTTTTTAGACATTTTAAGAAAATTTTAAAGGTAGCATAAAAATCGTGAAGCAGGGGTTGTGGTCAAAGTTTTGGAAGCACAAAATTTTTGTGTCCATCGCTTTTTCTGAAACCAGTATTGCTCGTGGGTTTTATCTTCGCCTTTCTTACTGCACTTTTCTTGTAGCTTTTGTTGTGGCAGGAAGCTTCCTTGTATATGGGGAATATTCTAAGCGCGTTCAAATTGCGATGGAAAAAAGTGGTGAAGTGCCTGCTTACATGGAATCTAAAATTCAAAGGCTGGAAGAAGAAAAACAGTCTCAAGAAAATAAAATTCGCATGTTTGCGCAAGAATTAGGTGTTATTCAAGCAAAACTAGACCGTTTTGATGCGATTGGTGAAAAGCTTTTTAATGACCCTTCTATTGGAAGTCACCTAGAACATTCTGATGATGAGCTGGATGATACACTTTTAGAAGACTTAGGTGGTAAAGGTGATGTTGAAGCACCTGAGCTTAAAACAACGCCTGACCTTGAAAAGCTTCAAGGACAATTAGGCTTTTTACGTGACCGCGCTGAAGCGGTCGATTCATTGATGAATGCCTCTATGAAATTATTAGCTACACAGGAAATTGAGAAGGCTCAAAAACCTTACCTTTGGCCTGTTATGCACCCTAAATCATACACAAGCTCTAAGTTTGGATACCGTAAAGACCCATTTGGAAACCGTCGCCGTTTCCACGGTGGGCAAGACTTTGCAGCGCCACGTGGCGCACCTATTGTAAGTGCGGGTGATGGTGTGGTTATCTTCGCAGGTTACCGTTACAGCTATGGTAATACTGTCGAAATTCTACACGCCCATGGCTTTACAACACGTTATGCACACATGCAAAAGGTGTTGGTGAAAAATGGTCAGCCTGTAAAAGCTGGTGATATGATTGGTAAGCTGGGCTCAACAGGGCGCTCAACAGGGCCACACCTTCACTTTGAAGTATTGATTGACGATACCAAGGTTGATCCTTACCCATTCATTAAAGAGTCTAAAAAATATGCACATAACCGTGCACGTGAGCTAGAATACAAAAATCAGCTTAACAAAAAACAGTTTGTGAACTAAACTCCACTCGTGTTAAAAGAAATTGAAGAAATATTCCTAGGGGGAATTAAGGGAAAATGTCATTTTTGAAGAAATTATTCGGCAGTCGTAACGACCGCTTTATTGCATCTGTGCAGCCAACTATCCAAAAAATTAATGAGTACGAGCCTCACTTCCAGCAAATGGACGATGATGAGCTTAAGTCTATGACTGAGTCATTCAAAGAACGCCTTAAAGGTGGCGAAACCTTAGATGATATATTGCCAGAAGCGTTTGCGGTTGTACGTGAAGCTGCTGTGCGTAGCTTAGGCATTCGCCCTTACGATGTTCAGTTAATTGGTGGTATTATTCAGCACCGTGGTAAAATTACTGAAATGAAAACAGGTGAAGGTAAAACCCTTGTGGCAACTATGCCTGCTTACTTAAACGCCTTAACAGGTAAAGGTGTGCACGTTGTTACAGTGAACGATTATCTTGCAAAGCGTGATGCTGAATGGATGGCGCAAGTTTTCACTTTCCTAGGTTTAACATGCGATTATGTTGTAAGCGGACGCACAGGCGATGAACGCCGTGCGGCTTACGCTGCGGACATTACATATGTAACAAACAATGAACTTGGTTTTGACTATCTGCGTGATAACATGACTTACAGCATTGAACAGCGTACAGGCCGTGAAGAGCTTCACTTTGCCATTATTGATGAGGTGGACAGTATTTTAATTGATGAAGCCCGCACACCTCTGATTATTTCTGGCCCAGCCGATGATAAAACCGACCTTTATAAAGTTGTTGATCAAGTGATTCCGCAGCTTAAAGAAGGTGAAGACTATGAAGTGGACGAAAAAGGCAAAAACGCAACGCTCACGGAAGATGGCACAGACACAGCTGAAGGTATCTTGCGTAAAATGGGGCTTATTAAAGATGGTGAGTCTTTATATGCGATGGAACATGTGATGTTGGTTCATCACTTAAACCAGTCATTGCGTGCGCACAAGTGTTTCACAAAAGACGTTGATTACATTATTCATAGCGGTAAAGTTGCACTTGTTGATGAATTTACAGGTCGTATGATGGAAGGTCGTCGTTTAAGTGACGGTTTACACCAAGCCATTGAAGCTAAAGAAGGTGTAGACATTCAAAACGAAAACCAAACAATGGCTTCCATTACATATCAAAACTACTTCCGTATGTATGACAAGCTTGCAGGTATGACAGGTACAGCCGATACAGAAGCTGAAGAGCTTGAAAGCATTTACGGTTTAGAAGTTCTAGTTGTACCAACACATGTGCCAGTGGCGCGTGATGATGTGGCAGATATTATTTACCGCACAACAGAAGAAAAAGACCGTGCGATTGTGAAAGACATTCGTGAATGTTTTGAGCGTGGTCAGCCTATTTTGGTGGGTACAGCTTCTATTGAGCGCAGTGAACATTATTCTGAACTTCTTAAAAAGCATAAAGTAAAACACGAAGTTTTAAACGCACGCCAACACGAACGTGAAGCGGAAATTATTGCGCAAGCTGGTCGTTTGGGGGCTGTTACCATTGCCACAAACATGGCTGGTCGTGGTACGGATATTAAATTAGGTGGTAACTTAGACCTACTGTTGCGTGACGCTAAAGATGAAAAAGATGCAGAGCGTATTAAAGGTGTTTATGAACGTGAAAAAGAAGATGTTTTAAGTTTAGGTGGTTTGCGTGTGCTTGGTACAGAACGTAATGAATCACGCCGAGTGGACAACCAATTACGTGGTCGTTCTGGTCGTCAAGGTGACCCTGGTTCATCTGTTTTCTACATTTCATTGCAAGACAATTTAATGCGCATTTTCGGTAAATTAGATGCCATTATGGGCACATTGGAAATGCCTGTAGATGAGGCAATTCAAAGCCGCTTGGTTTCCCGCGCTATTGAAACAGCACAGCGTAAAATTGAAGCGCGTAACTTTGAAATTCGTAAGTCACTGCTGCGTTATGATGATGTTTTAAACGAACAACGTCAGGTTATTTATGAGCAACGTTTCGAAATTATGGATTCTGATGAAGTGGATGATATTGTCCTGAACTTCCGTGAGGAAACATTAGAAGAAATTTGTGGAACGCACATGCCACATGGCTCGTTTGCTGAGCAGTGGAATGTAGACGGCTTAAAAGAAGACCTTCTGCGTGTTTATGACATTCACCCTGAAGTGGATAAATGGGCTGAAGAAGGTGAATCTTCTGACAATGTATTTACAAAATGTAAAGCGCTTATGGAAAACACATGGGCTGAAAAAGAAAAACGCATGGGTGCTGTGTTAATGCGCCAGCTTGAAAAGAACTTGCTTCTTCAAGTGCTAGACAACCAGTGGAAAGACCATTTACAGCGTTTAGACTTCTTGCGTCAGGGTATTCATTTACGTGGTTACGGTCAAAAAGACCCACTACAAGAATATAAGAAAGAAGCGTTTTCTATGTTTGACGCCATGCTTTCAAACATTCGTGAACAAACTGTTATGTTGCTTTCACGCGTAGAAATTGCAGATGAAAGCAAAGAAGCTTATATTGCCGATGCTTCGCATGGTCGCCCAAATGCTTTTAAAGCAGCCGAACCTCAAACTTTTGGGAGTGAAGGTGCTGAATATGGTGAAATGCAAGTGGGGCGTAATGAAAAATGCCCTTGTGGTAGTGGTCGTAAATTTAAGCACTGCCATGGTAAATTAAACATGCAAAAAACGGCTTGAAGTAATGGCTAGGGCAAAGCAAAAAATTCAAGACGCATGGAGCAAAAGCTTCCTGAAAAAAGGTGTGGGGCGTAAACCGTCTCACAACTTTGAAGTTGTTCAGCAAAGTCAGGTAGCTTTAGTACCAACTGTGCACGTGAGTGCAGCGGCAATTTTTAACCTAGAAGGTGAGGTTCTTTTGGCGAAACGCCCAGAAGGTAAAGACCTTGCAGGTTTGTGGGAATTTCCAGGTGGTAAGGTGAAAGAGGGGGAGCTGCCAGAAGCAGCCCTTATTCGTGAGTTGAACGAAGAGCTTGGCATTCAGGTGGAAAGTTCACATGTTGAACCGCTTACTTTTGTTTCTTGCGAAAAGTCTATTGAAGGTAAAAACTTGCTTATGTACCTGTTTAAAGTGGATCGTTGGAAAGGTAAAATTACAGCTTTAGAAGAGCAGAAATTTGCTTGGGTTAAGGTGGGCCGATTAGGCGATTATGCCGATATTATGCCGCAGGCCGATGTACCTATGGCGAACACACTCATGAAAATGTTTAAATAAAAAAGCCCCATAACGGGGCTTTTTTATTTTGGACTTAAGGCCTAGTATGCGTGTGCATTGCTAGAGTTTGAACCTTTACGCTGTTTTGCGTTTGAATTTGACTTTGCCTTGCCCTTGTTTTTAGAGCTGCCGAAGCTTTGTCTTGGTTCTGAGAACTTCTTCTCTTTAATTGCCTGTTTTTTACGACCTTTGGCGCTGCCTGCTGGTTTTCCACGTCCTTTAGATGCGCTAGACCCAGAGCCTGAACCGTTACGCCCTTTAAAGCTAGAGCCACCGCGACCTGCACCGTTACCTGATGGCTTGCGACCACCGCGTCCACGGCGTTCTGATGAAGGGCCAGCAGCTTCTTCTGGTAAGCCTTCTGGGTTTGTTAAAACATCAATCGAACGGCCTAGGAATCTTTCAAGGTCTTTTAGGGCGCCGTTTTGGTTGCGTCCCACAAGGGCAAAGGCTGTACCTTCTGCGCCGTTACGACCAACACGTCCACAACGGTGAATGTAGTCTTCTTCAACTTGTGGTAGGTCATAGTGAATAACGTGTGTCATTGCTTTAATGTCTAAACCACGGGCTGCTACATCGGTTGCGACTAGGAAGCGTGTTTCACCACGTTCCATACGCTTAACAACAGCTTTACGTGCGTTTTGGCGCATGTCACCGTGTAGGAACTCGGCTTTTTCGCCTAAACCTTTTAGGTGTGCGCATAGGCGCTCTGTTAGGTGTTTGTTGTTTGTGAAGACAACCGCTTGGTAAATGCTGTCATTCTTTGCAAAGCGTTCAAGCATAAATTTCTTTTGTTCTGTGCCAACAATTTTATACACACCTTGTTTGATTTGGCTGTGTTCTTCTTGGTTTGAAGTCAGTTTAATGGTTGTTGGTTCGTTTGTAAGCGTGTCGATCATATCCTTAATTTTACCATCCAAAGTGGCACTTAATAAAAGTGTTTGGCGTGGCTGGAATGTGAAGCTTGCAATTTTTTGAATGTCGTAACGGAAGCCCATATCCAACATACGGTCTGCTTCGTCTAATACAAAGCTTGAAACTTCGTGCAATGAAATGTCGCCTTGGTTCATTAGGTCGAGTAGGCGGCCTGGTGTTGCAATAACAAGGTGGAATTTACCTTTTAAAAGGCGTTTGTGCTTCATGATTGGCACACCACCTGTTAACACAGTTGTAAACATTTTTGTGTCACGTGTTAGGTCTTTTGCAACTTTGAAGATCTGTTCTGCCAGTTCACGTGTTGGTGTTAGAATAAGCGCACGTGGGCTGTGTGGGAACTTGCCTGTTTGTTTTCTTTGCAGGTGTTCTAGGTTGTTTTGAATAAGTGGCAACAGAAAAGAAAGTGTTTTACCTGAGCCTGTTTTGGCTGCGGCAACAACATCTTGCCCTTTTAAAGCTTCAGGGATAACAGCTGCTTGAACAGGTGTCATTTCTTTCATGTTTAGTTTTTCTAGGTTGGCTTGTAATTGCTCATGCAGAGCGAAGTCACTAAAGTGAGTCATAAATACTATCTTACATATTAAAGTTACTGTTGGCTAAAAACACCTTTGTTTTTAACGCAAATCAATTGCGTTCGCTTTCAACAGTTCTTTTGCTGTTTGACCGTACGCCGTGGCTTATTATGCCGAAACCTTGTTTGTATCTAAGGTTTTTAGATTGATTGTGTACGATACATAGTGTATACGGCACACAATAACAAGTCTTTTTTTAAAATAAATAAAAAAAA
>NZGE01000068.1 GCA_002689455.1 Magnetococcales bacterium
AATGGCAACTTTTGTTTTATGTATGAGTGTTATGTCGCAGGCATATGCTTTACCTGAAAAGCTTAAGGCCGATTACCCTGATTTAGAAAAAGTTGGTGAAAGTAGTTATTATTTCTTCTTTGTTCATGTTTACAACATTAACCTTTATCAAGTTAAGAATGCTCCAGAATTAGAAGCCTTGGATATTAAATACAGCCGCGACTTAACAGCAAAACGCAGGCTTGAAAAAGCTATGGAAGACCTTGAAGCTCAAGGTAAATATAGCAAAGAAAAATTAAAGGAATGGGAAAAACAAATGGCCACTATTTTTCCCAATGTAAAAGAAGGTGACACCATTACAATTTTCAAGAATGAAAGTTTAAATACTGAATTTTACCACAACAATAACTACCGTGGCTTTATTGATGACCCAGAGTTTACAGAAGCATTTATGGGTATATGGTTAGGTGAAAAACCAGCAAATGCCAAAATGAAGCGTGACCTAACAAAGGACGCTTTTCACCCTTAAAAACATGTTTTTTTTTAAGACAAAAAAAATCACCCGAAAGGGTGTTTTTTTATAAAATGGCGGAGGCGGTAGGATTCGAACCCACGAAGGGCGTTAACCCTTGCTGGTTTTCAAGACCAGTGCATTCAACCGCTCTGCCACGCCTCCACGCACAATGAAAATACCTTTTTCCAAAAAAAATTGCAAGCAAAAAATTCACTATTTTTTATCAAAAGGTCGAAATCCAAACCAAAAGGCAAGAACCCCTCCAATAATAGCATAATCTTCAGCAATTAATTCAATACCATGCACTCGTGCATACACATACCAAGCCAAAGAAACAAAAGTGCATATTGGGCGAACAAGCGAACGCAAGCCATTAACTAATTTATTACCCGCTACAAATGTTTTAATATCATGTTCTCGTGCTTTATTCATAAATTCTTGCTCAATTTGCATCAATTTTTCATCTTTAGATAGGTATTCATGCAAAACCGATGAAACTTTTTGAATGGAAGATGTGCTCACACCAGCTTTTTTTGCTAAATCATCTTTGTTCAGGTTAATCGCACTAAATAACGAACTTAAAATAGGCGCTAAAATTTCCATCATGCTAAAACCTTTTTCTGAGGGTTAAAATTAGGACATGTTTTATGGACATTAAATTCATAATGCCCTTTCATTTCAATTTTAGGAAAAAGACATTTAAGCATAGCATGAATTTTTTCAAGTGATTTAAACTGGTGCTTGGTAAATTCATTTTTACCAACCAAACAGGTTCCAATACTATCAAGATTAAAACCTTTACAATGTGCACCGACAACATCTAACGTTCGCCCCACTTCAATTTCACCATCAGGTCGAATCACAAAGTGATAACCCACATCTAAAAAACCTCTTGCTAAATGCCACTTTCGTATTTCAGAAACATCACCAAAGGTACTATCAGAACAATGAATGATATGATAATTCACTTCTCTCATAAGCTATGACCTCCTAACCACTTTACAATAATTTGAAAAACTGTAAAAAGTGCGGCACCAGTCCATAAAACACCACCAACAAACCCTTTATATTGCGTTACTTCTCTACGAAGTTCTTTGATATCTTTTCGAACCTCTTTCAATTCGTCTTTAAGCAATTGAGCTATATTTTCCATTGTGTCTCCAAAGCAACCCAAGGTGCAATCATTTAAGTTTTATTTACAGAAAAGCTTGTTCTAGCTTAGTTTTCACGTTAATTTATGTGTCATGAGCGATTTTTACGATGATTACGAGGATGACTACATCATCCGACAGGCAATACAACCACACAAGTACAATATTGTGCTTACACGTGATGGTGAGGAAATATCTTTTGACTTTCCACCAGCCACATCGGAACACATAGCCCGCTTTGGCTACATAAAGCCACATGATGAACGCTGTGGTTCATCACTCATCAAAGATGAAGATGATTTATACGATGCTCTTTCACCAATTTTAGGTAAAACTTACCGCGGTGACTTGTCATACCACACACGTAAGCAAACAATTATCTCGCTACATGACACAGCTATTCTAGGCTATCAACGTCAAACAATTATCGACCCTCGTATCTCAAATGAAATTGCTGTTTTTTGGGAAGTTTACTTAGATCAACGCATTTTCCCTCAATCAGAAGATTTAGAGTGGCGTGAACTTATGGCAAATATCATCATATCTGAAAAAGAAGACGAAGATGCCGATAAAAAACTAGCTGAAGATATTAAAGACCGTTTACTAGAACAAGCCGACTAATTATCCCATTTAAACTTCTAGCATTTCCTGTAACTCTTCAAGCAATTTTGAAATACTTAACTCTAAATGTGATTCATCGCTATCCACAAGAACGAGTTCATCTTTTGCTAAGTTTAATTGAATACTTAAAAGAGATGGTTTCAGCTCTAGGTCATTCCAAATCCTAACAGCTTCTGACTCTCGTTTTTCCAATAACAAAGAAACAATATACTTAAGTTCAGCAGCATTTTTTTGTACAATTGTTTGCACGTCAACTTGTGACTTTTCATAATCTTTCATCGCTTCTTTCCAAGGGTTATATTGTGTTTGAACCCAGTTTTTAAATTCACTCATGTTATATACTCCTTAAAATATGCTAAAAATTTTACCTACAGGGTTTGTATAAGTACTTAAAACATCACCAAACATACTGGCAGCCGAATTTTGTAATTTACTGTTTTGACTTCTTATTTGTCGTCCGTAATAATCTGCAATAGATGCTCTATTCCCTGCATTAATAGAAGTAATTGCACTTAGGCCACTGGTTGCCGACTTTAATGCCTTTGCTGTGTCCGCATCTTGTTTTGATGCTGCAATGTTATATAAATTTTGCTGTAAAGCTAAACGTTCGGTACGTATATCATCAGAAAGCATATCTTTTTCACGCTTCAATTGGGCATTTGCATCTTGTTTATCTGTTGCCCGTCTGCGCCTTGCAGCTTCACCAGCTGAAGAAGATGCTAAACCACGCCTTGCTAATATCTTTTCTTCTTCGTCGGCACGCTCCTCAAAATTATCATTTAATATATTTTGATTTTCAACTTCCCAAGCTTTGATTATTTTCTGTGTTTCTTCATCATTTTCATAATCACTTGCCGACAATTTTTGAATGGAATTTAAGGCATCCTTCATAATGCTATCATATTCATCCTTTTCGGCTTGCTCTTCAGCTGTAAGCGGGCGCCTTCTTGTAATATATGTATATGTACCGTCTGCATTTTGTACAGGCACTTGCTCTGTCCCACCTATTTCATCTATATAAGTTGAAGGTGGTGCCGGTGGTGCTGGCGGCGGTGCTGACTGTGTTTTAAAAATTGAACCCATTATTTATTCCCTTTATAAAATTTTGATTGTTTATACATTGAACGCGTAAATACCAATTTAATATTCCCCTCGCTTCCCAACTCAGAAACAAAGACAAAGCCAAATGCACTAGCCAAATGTAACGATATTTTATTTTGTGGCTGAACCCAAATATAGCTTAAGTTCAGATACTTAAAGGCTGTATCCATTATAAACCGAATTACCTTTCGGCTTAACCATTTACCTTTCACATTCCCACGACAAATAACATCTAAAAATGCAGTTTCCTTTCCAAGGTCGCCAAAAATAAAGGCTGCTATTAAACAGCCTTCATCATTAAATTTTCCATAGCATACGCAGTCATCTAAAAATACTTTAGCCTTTTGAAAATATTTTGGCGTTTCTGGAAACTTTTCGTCTAACATCATTTGATGTAATGCATAAAAATCGAACCCTTTTAACGCTCTAAGCTGCATTGTCATTTTCACGCGCTTGAATGACTGCGCGTTCCGTTTCTTTAAGCAACCGAACCTCTTCTGCACGCCCTTGCAAAGTCATGCCCGTAAAGGTTGCCATATCTTCTGCCCAACGCGGCAACTCCGCATCCAATTTTTTCAATTTTAAATATGGTTTTAGTGTGTCCATCTCAGCCTGAATTGAAGACGACTCTTGCAACCTTTTTTCAACTGCATCAGGGCTCAAAGCTTTCATTTCAGTTTTATTGAAACCAGATTTTAAAACTAACTTATTCATGACTTAATTCCTTCCAATATAAACTTACCACCAGCTGCAAAATTATTTGCATAAGGGTTGTAAAGTTTAAGACCGTTGACCAATGCTGTGTTATTCACCATAGACGAACCATAAGCCGTATATAACTTTGATGAAGAATCTTTCATTGTAAACTGGCTGGATAAAAAACAGTTAAATCCAGCTTCTAAACCTGTTATAAAAACCATTAACTGTGAAGATTCTGTTAAAGCGCTTGTCGTGTTATTCATAAGGTTTGCAGAATCACGGTTTTCAAGTCCATCATTTTGTTCAGTTCCCACAGAATTAATAGCTGCAAATGAACGGTAGTAATCGCCAGCTGTATCTAAAAATGTAGAGCCATTATCATTACTCACCCGTGCATATACCATACAACTTCCATCAGCTGTTAAATTTAAAAATGTTGCACGCAAGGCTGTGTAACCAACCATTGCCGATGTGATATCAATCTCATCAAATGAACCATCAAAACTCACTTCAGATATTTTTTCCCAAGCCCTACCACTGATATCTTCAAAGCTTGTACCCCCTAAACCATCCGATGTTAAAATTTGACCGTTAGACGCTGAACCGCTATTTATTTTATTTTCTGTAACCGAGCCGTCTTGTAGCTTTAAATTTGTAACCGAGCCATCATTCAAACTGAAACCTAATTCATCAAGACTACTGCAAACAGCCCATACGGGTGAGACGTCTGTTCCTGTATTTTTAACAAACTCTAAAACACCTGAATTAGATCGCAATGCATAAGTTTCACCTGATACGCTTGTATCCTTCAAAACAAGTAAAGCATTTTCATTTTCAACCAAAACTTCAGATGCTTTAAGTAAATTAAAACGGCTATTTAAATTCCCTAAATCACCAGAGAAAACTGGGCTATATGAAATTTCAGATGGTGTTTCCGTAATGGTTTCAATTGCTCCATTTGCATTTGTAATATCCACAAATGATACTGTGGTGATAGAAGCGCTTACGCTACAACTTGAAACATGTGCAAAAAGTGGAACACCTGCAACAATTAGTCTAACCCGTCTATTATTTGTATAAACAGCTGTTGCATCACCATTAAACGTAACCGTACTCCCATCTGCGCGGTTTAGACCTGTTACGTCGTGTTTTATCCAGTCATCTAAAACATTTGAAGCACTAGCCTTTAATGTTCCATCTGCATTTAATGATTGATTCAACCTTAAAGCAATGGATTCAGCTGAACCTGAAGCATCGTCAATTTCATTTAAGGCATCAATAATATAATTAAAGTCACCATCTATTTTTTCACTTGAAATAGAGACACGTGGCTGTGCAGCCGCATCACTTTGATATTTATCGCGATTTAATAAGTTACTATCACCTGCATAGCCTGTGCCTGGTCTTTGATATTTTGTTGTCATCTTTCATATATCCCAAATAGTTTTAATCCATAGATTGTTAAAGGTCCTAAACTTGAAGAACTCTCCACCGCATACGCCACCACATCTGCAATGTAATGGTCACGTGCAAGCTGCTCTGGCTTTGAAGATCCATAATCCCAAAAAGCACCATCCCAAGTAGCCTGATCCCAATAATCTTCAGCTTTATGTGCTGTTACAGTTGTGTTTACAAAACTTGAATTGTTGTAATTTTTATAGCGTTTAACCGAAAGTTGAACAGGTTCGCCCTGCTCGGTAATAACTTCTGCATATTTGTTTGCCCAGTTTTTCCCATTACTGTTTGGCTTTATCCAAGGTGTCCACCATTTGGTTGTAATATCTGCACCATCATCGTCATAAATATTTTCATCGTATAAATATAACTGCCCATTCATGGCCATATATAACTTTCCATCCGGCGTATTGAGTGCTGCAGAAATATCTTTAAAAATACCATCAAAAATTGTCCAACCCGTTGCAGAACCACTTAACTGAAAAACAAGCGTCTCCTGTGAAGGTTTAAATGCAAACCAGCCCTGATTCATATGCATAAATGATAGCGCTTTTTTATATGAAGCATCATCTGCCATAAGTTCTGAAACAGCCTTTGTTACATAAGCGTCAACTTCTGAACCAAGGTCTGCAATATCTAATTGTTCTGTTTGTAAAACACGCGTAAGCGTACGCACACCATAACGCGAAAAGAATGCAATATCATTCGGCATTTCAGCAATTAAGTCACCATGAACAATGCCAAGTGGTATTGTTTTGTTCCAAGTCATATCTCCTGATTCTGTTGGGTCATAACCCGACCATACTTGTGTGTAATGTCTACCAAAAAAAACGGTTAAACCGTCCTTTACAGCCATCGCCAACAGCTCATCTGAAACAGGCATTTTATCGGCAATATTAATATATTGAAGAGAACCTGTTTCATCTCTCCATTTGTTTTCATCACCTAAACCATCGGTATAGAATGCAAATGTTCTATCCGCACTGTTTGAAAATGTTTCGGCTTTTAAAGAACCTGTTCCCATACCCCATAAACGGTCGTGTGCAGCGTAAAGGTTATTAAATTTCGGTGGATATTCTTTAAATTCAACCAAACTTAAATTAGCTGTTAAGACAGGTTCTTCCACTGTAACTGTTGTCACTGAACCTAATTGACTGACAGATGAAACTGTTCCATTGACAGTTACCCCTTCTTCAAGTGTTACTTTAAGTTCTTTGCCTACTGTGTAAAAAACCGCACCCGACTCAACCGTAAAAGTTGTTGAATTAACAAAGGTTAAGTTATCTCCATTTTCTTGAACATATTCATGGATAATGCTTACTGTATCACCATCCCAGGACATAACAGGGTCTAACCCATTACATATAATAAGCTTTCCTGCGTAATGTACCCATCTAACTTTACCAGCCGAATTTAAACCACTAAATTTTTCAACCCAGTTATCATCGTCTTTCAAGTAAATACAGCCAGAATCGCTTACCGCTAAAATTTGAATATCACCTGAAGGCGGTACATAATGCATTAAACTCACAATTTCAGTACCTTCAAGTGCATTGCCAATTTTACGCACACCGTTACGCTTAAAACCTGCACCACCTTGCTGTGCATACATATTCCTTATTTCCCTTGCATAATCCAAACTCATTTGGATTGGTGTTTGACTGCTTGACATCAAAAACTTTGGAAACATGAGAGAAATGTGTGACAAATTACGTTTCATTTTCACTTCTTTCTTTCTATCATTAAATTTTTTAATACATGTTAATAAACCAATAAAAGTGCCATTTTTTAATCATAAACCACAGTCATAACAATAAGATAACCCCTTCACAAAACACAACCAACGTGCTTTATTTTTAATAACAGAATCAATTAAAAGGTTTACTGCTATGCCCGTTATCATCCTTAAAGGTCAAAAACGTGAATATATGTTTAGCGTTGTTGAAGCCGACTATGAAAACATGCCTGAATGGGGTGGAATTTACATGGCGGTAAATGCCGACCGTAATGGTATTCATATTAAAAACTGCGTTGCCATGGGCTCTTGTAATTCATTTAAGGAATATGCACATAAAATTAAAGAATTCATTCGTGGCAAACAGGTTAGCCATATATATTTACTACCCGAATTTCAGAAGCAGTTTAGACAGTTTGCGATAGAAGACTTAATGTCTACCGACGCCTTTAAGGACATTTACCTTCAAATGCTCGATGATCAAATGAATTCATACGGCATTAACATGAAAGATGTGGACGAGCCTAAAAAAAAGGATCAGGTCACATCATAAGGTTTTACACGTAAGGTTTTCATAGGCTGCGATGAAAGTGAAAGTTTAAGCTCACGCTTTGCATCATCCCATTTTGCTTGAAACAGTTTCAAGTCACTTTGACTTGCAAAACCACGTTCAAAGATAGACGACCATACAAGCCCGCCCCAAACCAAGCTGTAATGAAACTGTTTAGGAATCACAATAGAACTTTCAGCAGTCGACTCCTCCAAGTCTTCCACTTGCCTTAAATAGGCCAACTTTAACGGCCCTGTAAAATGTGGTTGTGTATAAATTTTATCATTATCAACCCAATAATATTTAACGGCGCGACTTACATGATCCATTTCTGGCATTTCAGCGGCTTCAGATTGCGAAATTTGACTTAATACAACATTTGCACTGGAATCAATCACCTTCATAACACGAGATAAATCAGTTGGTAGGTTCCCCACACCATTTTCCATATTTATAACAGAAACCTTTTCTAATGATCTTTCCAAATAAGAAAGGCTATCACTTACAATTTCATGATATGCACTATTCAACCACGAAAGAGCCTTTGTTTTTAAATTTGTATCTGGTGCAACCTCATTATGGCTAATTTCAAGAATCCTATTTCTTAATTCATTAACATTCATATTCAGAATTCCTTATTTATTTTAAGAATTAAGGCGCAGAAAATTCTGCGCCTTAAAAATGCATTATTAATCAGAAACTGCTGCTGTAAAGATGTTTACAAGGCCGTGATCAACACCTCCAAAAACAAGTTTTTCAATGCCACGAATTTCATCAATAGCAAAACCATTTTCATGGCCATAATCGTCACTGTCTTCTTTGTAGTTTGTTTTCTTACCCCAAGCAACAGCACAAGCTTGTGCACCACACAATACATTGTGCGCAACATCAATGCTTGAATCCCCTGCTTCAGAAAGTACAGGCATTTCGCTGCACTCAAAAATCATAACACCATCCCACATGCCTTTATAACGTTGACCATGTACAAGAACACTATCACCAAATGTTGTTGGAATATGTGTATTTACATCTTTAAAAGCTTGGTCGTTTAACAAGTCACGAATCGCATAAGGGTGTGCAAATAAAACATATACTTCTTCAACCTTGTTACCTTGCTTTAACACAAATGGACGCACTTTACGGTCACCATCTAACATAGCTTTACGTTTAGCACGTGAAATCATATCGGTTGTTAGTTTGTCGCTTGTAGCATCAACAGCAGCTAAAGCTGTTGCATGTGTTGCGTTGTAGTTTGAATCACTTGCACCATACAAGTAACGTGACTGTGCACGACCAACCGAAGTATCGGTTAGTGCTGAAATAATATCACCACGCATTTTATCAGATGCCCAGTCAACCAATGCTTCTTTAGCTTGATTACGCAGGTCAAATGCAACACGTTTTTCACTCATTTCACCACGTAAAATAACAGCGTGACGAATTGTATCTACCGATAATTTTTGATCATAAAAAATTAAATCCTCTTCATTGCCTTTAAGTGCTGTATCACCTGTTACACCTGACCCTGAAAGTTTTGAACGCAATTGAATTGTAATTGCATCACCTGGTGATTTTGTCAGCTCTTCTTTCACTTGAATAATAGAATTTGAGCCTGCCCCCATAAAGTTAAAGAATGGGTTTTGGCCTAAGTATTCAGAGAATACTTCTGATGACCATTTTTCAGCCGAAACACCATGAGTTGTTTGAATTGTTGCTACCATATTATATTCCTTCTCTTAAGGTAATTTATTGATTAAAAATTTCTGCCAAACCTAAAGGCTCTGAACTTTTGTTCTTGGCTTTATGAGCGGTTGGCATTTCTGAAAATGAGGCACCTTCAATAATTTCTTCAACCGCTGGCATTGTTTTGTGCGGTTGCTTTTTTTTACCTTCAATTTCATGTTTTATGTTTTTAAAAATCTCACTTGGTTCTTGACCATATTTTTCCATAAATTCAGCATATGGCTTAAATTGAAGTGAAACTTTAACGGCTGCTAAAACAGGGTTTTCTGCATTTTTAACATAATCTAAAATGTTAGGATTAGCTTTAACAGCACGTGCATAAACCGATTTATCATCCATACGAATTAAGTCATCATAGTTCACACCTAACAAACCAAGCAGTTCACGCATTTCAGCTTCACTTTTCTCGATAATCTTCATGCGGTCAGCATCTACTTCAAAATCGTCTGTAATTGTTTCAAGGTGCTGCGTGCTTCCTTTTAGTTTACCAAGTGCTTCCAACTTTTTAGTCAGCTCGTTTAAGCTGTTTTGTTCACTTTTATCCACTGGAAATTGTGTTTCATTTTTTGCAATATTCTGCATAATCATTTCCCCTTCAAACTTCATTATTTTGAACATTATCAACGTTCAAACTTTGTAAAATTTCTTCTTTATTTTTAAGGTTCGTTGCTTCCACCAAGAATTTAGGGGCAATTGGAACACCTGCTTGCATAAGCAAGTTCAATTGCTCTGCTTCAAGTTCACGGCTGCTTAAAACGTCTTTAACTTCTTCCACTAAAATGTCAAAAACACCTACAGAAACATCATTGTATTTAAGCGGTTCACCATTTTCATTTTGAAGGGTATTTCCGTTTTTATCCGTTACAGGAACATTCAATTGCACAGCGTTTGAAGCCCCTAAATGGTCGGTAATTTGAATAACCATACTGTGGTTGAAAAATTGCCTTATTAGCGAAAGAACCCTGATGCCAAGCATTTTCTTACTGCGTCTTAATGCGTCAAATGCAAACATTTGGTTCATAGCGCTCGCACGTTGCCTTTGGTGTATAGCAATACCAGAAGTTGCGTTGCTATGCCTTCCGATAGACTCATCAAAAAGCCCGACAACTTCCTGAATATCACGCGATGCCTGATCCATAACCGACACTTGTGACGCAGCCAAGTCACTATTGCGAATTATTCGTAAATCTTTCCCTGGCCTTTTCAAAATAATACCATCAGGCCTTGCAGCTTCTTTTGCTAAAATATTCGGGTCTTCTACTGCATCAATATCAGCAATAACTTGCGCTGTGTTCAACAAGTGCATCGCCTTTGAGCGACGTTTATTTAATTCACGCTGCGGGTCAATGGCTCCACGTAATAAACCATATGGTCGTCCATCTTTTTTATCTCTTTTATAAATATAAGGAATAAGCGTAAAGTTGTTAAAGTTGTATGGAAGAGGCCTGTAATCCAGTAAAATATTATCACTAAAATAAGCCAAATAAATACGTTGAGCATGGGACTCTTCAACTGTATTTTCCATATCTATAAACGCAACTTTTTTGTCGAAAGTCTGGAACACTTTTCCTTGCGGGGTTGTTACTTTATAACTTTTTTCTGTTTGCTTAAATTGAACTTCTACAACCAAATGTGTTTTCTCATCACTGTTTTGATAATGAATTTCAAATTGTGGTTTTTGCATAAAATTTATATTTGTTTGCACGCCACTTGAATTACTATTACTTAATAACAAGCTTTCCGATGTATTTGGGAACATAGCTTTTAATGTTTCTTCATCAAGCCAACGCTCTCGACATATAAAACGTGCATCTGAATAATCGGCACGTTTAAAGTTTTGATCCCAAACAACTGAAGATGATTCTTCATAGCGGTTAAATATATGCGGACCTTCAAAACCCTTTTGAACACCCACATCCAACCATGCAACACCTGAAACCAAACCTTCTTTGAACATGTTTGATATTTCTAAACCTTGGTCATTTTGTTCTGCAACATACAAAGCCAAGTCGGTCAAAGCACGTGCCGTTTCTTCCTCGCGTTTTTCACCGCTGCGAGAACGGTAAAATATACGTGTTCGTCCAGAAATTTCACTGCCTGCAATGTTGTCAATTTTGCTAGCTAATTTATTGATAACAATTGCTGGTTGCCCATTTTCACTTAAGCGATCAATTTCCTCTTTATTCCATTGCTCACCGTCATAAAAAGCCCATGCATTTTGTTGCTCTTGATACCAGTTTTGATATGAAGAAGAATTTTTTGCTTGCTCATAATATGACTTAATTTTTGGTAATATTTTATCTTGCATCATTTTTCCTCTGTTACGTTTTGGAAGACATGTACTCTGGCACCTTGTTTACCTGTATTTAAAACACGCAAACGCACTGCACTTATACCTAGCATTTCAAATGCGAAATCATTTTCAATGAGACCCGATTCAAGTTTTTGCCATTGCATTTCACGTTTAAACTTTTTGCATTTTAACGGCGGGTCATAGCTATATTCCAACTGAATCTTGCCTTCATCTACGTCAACAAACACACGTGTTCTTTGCATTTTTGATTTAAAAAAAACGGGTGCTTTAAGCCCCGTTTTTGCATAATTTTTATCGGCTAATTCAACCCAAACCATGTTTAAAAGCTTTCTTTATAATTAAACTGTTTGCCAGCTTTGTGGCACTTTACGATGCTTCAAATAAGCAGATGAACCATAAAAACCCGATACCCACAAGTAACGTGTTGCGTCCATTAAATGGTCATTTTTCTTAAATACTTTTCCTGCCTCAGTTCGCCTATACAGCCGAAATTCATTCAACCAATTTTCAAGGTGATTCATAACCTTAAGCTGGCCATTTTCAAATGCTTCTAACACTTGCATAATGCCCGACTCCACCTGATTATCGGCAGCTGTTAAACTCACACCATGCGTTAAATATTGAGAAATAATGTTCTTACCATCGCTTTGATTAGCCCCTAAACCAGCAGGGTCACACACACCATTTAAAACATGTTTTTGTTTTATAATTAAACTATGCTCTGCGGGTGTTTTTTCACTCATTGCATAAGCATCATAAATATAAACCGTGTTTGTTTCTGGATTTTTAGCCCCCCACACAATGGCGGTTGGATTGCTCCAGCCAAAGTCAATTGCGAACGTTTTTTGGTAATGCTTAGGCACTTCAAATTTTGGAACTAAAATTGAACTTTCTAACACGGGGTAAACTTTACCTGCGCCAAGTGAAGGCACCCCTTTTTCCCTTGCTTCAAGTTCATGTGGTCTTAGTGTTTTACGAAGTCTTTCCTTTTCCATTTCAGTTAAATGAAGTGCATCATTCCAACTGGCTTGGACAACCGCACGTTCGTTTGATTGATTATTTAAAAAGTGCTGACAAATATCGGTCATACCCTTTAACGGAGTCATCGTTAAAATAAGCAAACCGCCCACATCTAAAGTGCGTAATAAACACTCTTCATAAAGGCGCATATCGGGTTCTTCATCTAAATGAATAAAGTGCCTTGAAGTCCCTTGAAACTTTTCTCGACCCTGATCGTATGACTTAAAGCCTAAAACTGAAACGCCACCGTTTTTGTGTTTTACATACACTGTATCCACACAACCTGTTACACCCCGTTTATAGGTTATTTTTTCAATTAAATGTGCTGGTATTGTTCCCAACGTACCTTTTGAAAATTCACCTATATATGCTTTTTGCAAAATGTCACGTGTACTTTCTGAAGTGTTTGAAGCTGCCCATGCCTGAATAGCATTTTCAAATTTTTTACCTTGCCACCATTTAGGGTATAACCCCGTAAGATGCATAGCCATTTCTACAGCACCCGCATGTGTTTTTCCACACCTATTGCCTGCTAAAAACAAGCGTTCTTTAAATGTTTGCCCTTGGTTATGAAAGGTAGACTGTTTAGTGTGTGGCTTATAATTTTTAAAACTTTCTTGCAACCCGTTTAATTTATGCTGAAGAAGTTTAAGCTTTTTGCTTTGAAGTTTTTTTATTCTGCTCATTTTCAAGCTCCTGAATTTGTTTTTCTAGGCGCTTAATTTCCATTTCATCTTCTTCATATGTTTTATTCGCATTTTTTACTTCTTCCATATTTTTGACTTGATCCCACCGGTTATATAAAATGCGTGCGGCAGTCATGTCGCCTTTTAAGGCCTTTGCATAAACAGCCTGATCCACAAGACGTATAGAGTGATTAATCACTTCTAAGCGACGTTTGTGAACCTCTCCCCATATTTCTTTTGTTAAATAATTTTGTACTGTACGTGTCGAAACATTTAAAAAATGTGCAATTTGTTTTTGCGTCTTACCTTCATGTTCTGGTGTTGATAATAAAACGATTAACCTTTCTTTAAGGTCGGTATTCATGCGTGCGCCCGTTTTTGTGAACATAGACACCTCCTGCTAAAAGAAAAACCCACCTTGCTATAAGGCGGGCTAAATTAAAATTTTTGTCACTTAAGTTGGTTTTACACCTAATTTAAGCTTGCCTGAATCATGGTACAGTTTCGGACAAAAGTCAATTTACTGTGGACAGAAGGAGTCTACATCCCAAGCTGACCTTCGATCTACCCCTTTCACAGGCGTGGACATTTCAGATTTACAAGGCATGGGCACAAGGCCTTTTTCAGACATTTTCAGCTCTAATTCAGCTAAAATGCGCTTTAATTCTCTTTCTGCTTTTTTGTAATGTAAATTTTGAGCCTGTGCGATTTGTTTATATGAAAACCTGTAATTCAAACGTACATGTTGTCCGCGCAGTCGCATGGCTTCTTTTATTTGCAAGGCACTTTTTAAATAACTTTGACTATGATAATCCCCCCAATATCTTAGCAAAATAATTTGCTGTTCTTCTGGTTTAAGTGCACGCACAAAACGGTAAACTTTCATAGCTAATAGCATGGCCTCTTCTGCATCTGAAGGTAAATTATCACGGCTACCCGACCACGCTTTAACAACTTTATCGTCACTTACATTCACTGCCGAATCGCTTTTATAAATATCACTTATTTTTGGAAAGCTCTTCCTTCTTAAGTGCTCTGTCGACCAAATTAATGCATGATTCACATCATCAAAATTATAATGACTCATTTAGAATTCCCCTATATTACCCCAGCACAAAGCAGCCCCGTGCATGGGTTAAACTTGTTTAATTAAAATTGATAACTGATAGGCTGTAAGCCTATTTATTTAAGACTGGTTACGTTCGATATAATGATACGTACCGTATTGCTGGATATTATGTATACACATTTAAAATAAAAAAGGCAAGTAAAAAATACTTACCTTTTGAAAAATAAAAACTTATTAAAACTAAGCAATAGGCTCAATATAAACCGCTGTACCAGTAATGGCTACAACCAGCATTGTACGGTCTTTACCTGAAACCTCACCATAATCCAAATCAATACCAATAATGGCATTACAATCAGCTTTTTTAGCCTGCTCTTGAACTTCATGCATAATAGATTCACGCGCATCAGCAAGCGAATTCTGGAAAGCGCCACTTCGGCCACCCATAACATCACGTACTTTCGCAAAATAATCTTTAAATAAGTTCGTACCCATAACAGCTTCACTGGCTACCAATGGGCCATAACGGCGAATTCTATAACCTTCTACAAAAGGTGTTGTTGTCATTAACATCAACAAAATCTTTCTTAAATTTTTAATAATTTTAGGCGAAACATATTCCAACGTCAACGGAATCAATCCCTAAAAACACAACCTCTGCCACATATACGCCACAAAAAAAAGAAACCACCATATGGTGGTTTCTTTTTTTTGTGGCGT
>NZGE01000069.1 GCA_002689455.1 Magnetococcales bacterium
ATCAAAATACTAAAGATGCCTATCGCCAACTTTTCATGCCATTTATACCCTGAAAACAATACACCCAAACCCTTTACTTTATAAAGATAAACTAGGGAAATCATAACTGACATAGTCAATGTTACATTTAAGACCATTTCAACTTGATCAAAAAATGCATAAACTGGACTTACAGCCCCAACAGCAAATAAAAAGGATGAAGAGGCACTGACAATAAAGTACGGCCAGAGAATGATAAGAACACTTTTTCTTAAATTTAGATGCTTAATATACTTTGAACACAGCATTAAAATCCATGCCAATATAGTGTATGGATGAAGCCAGAACATATCTGAGTTCCCAAAAGCTAAATTCAGCAAAAAAAAGCACACTAAAAATGCTGATGAAATGACTGTATTATAATCTTTTATAAACTGCCCCACTCAAACCCCTTTAATAATATTTGTTACAACACCCTAAATGTAAACTCTTCACTTAAACAGATGTTTTCAGCATATCTTCAATTGATTGCATGGTAATGGGCTTTGTAAAGTAGCCATTCATGCCAGCTTCAAAACATAGGTTTTTATGGGTTTCAAGGGCATTGGCTGTTAAAGCAACAATTGGCGTGATTGTTTTGTTTTCTGTTTGTTCGTAAGACCGAATTTCTTTTGCCGCATCGATACCATCCATCACGGGCATTTGCATATCCATCAAAACAATATCATATTTTTTTTCTTTGTAGGCCTGAACAGCAACCGAACCATTTTCGGCTAAGTGTACGTCGTGCCCAAGACTACCAATCATTTTTTCAATAATTTTTCGGTTCACCAAATCATCTTCTGCAACAAGAACCTGTAAGCGACGAGGCTTTTGAGTTTCAATTTTTTGATGCTCATTTTTTAGTGTTTTATCAACATTCTTAATAGGCAATGTGACTGTAAAGGTTGAACCTTGACCTTTTTCGCTATCCACTGCAATTTGGCCATGCATCAAGGTTACCAGTTCTTTACAAATAGAAAGCCCTAAACCTGTGCCACCAAAAGTTCTTGTAATGGAACCGTCTTCTTGTGTGAAACGTGCAAATATCGCTTCTAATTTACTTTTACCAATACCAACCCCTGTATCTTCAACTTTCAATGTCATAGACGCTTCGTTTTCAGTTACATTTTTATAAAGCAGTGAAATATTAACATGCCCTTGTGGTGTAAATTTAATGGCATTGGAAATCAAGTTTGTTAAAACTTGACGGAAGCGAACCTCATCCAGTAACACAATATCGGGAAGAAATTCATCGAAAGTCACCTTTAACTCCACGCCTTTCATGCTTGCCATAGCCGAAAACGCAGCAATACTACTTTCAACAACTTCACGCAGATTTGTATCAACTTCCGAAATTTGAATTTTACCTGCTTCAATTTTAGAAATATCTAAAACATCATTAATAATAGCCAACAAGCTTTTACCCGATTGCGCTATAATTTCAACTGAGCTTCTATCATCATCTGCTAAGTCTCCGCGTAACATTAAGTCGGCCGTTCCAATAATACCATTTAGTGGTGTGCGAATTTCATGGCTCATATTTGATAAAAATTCGCTTTTGGCGTTATTCGCTTTTTCAGCATTGCTGCGTTCCTGCTCAATATTTTCATTGTGAATTTGAATAAGGCGTAGCATGTTATTAAATTCAACAACCAAATCTCCAATTTCATCATTCGAAATTTTAGACGCACGTAATTCATAACTATTTGTTTTTGAAACTTTGTTCATAACACTTAAAAGGCTACCCACTGGTTTTGTGATATAACCTTGTAAATATAAAACCAATTTATAGGCCAAAATAAGGGTTGCTAAAAAGATGATTACAACAAAAGTTATAAACTCAACAAAGAAACCCCAAATTGAATTAAGGCGACTTTCAAGGAACAAATAACCAACCGTATCATGTTGATTCATAATAGATGCCGTTGTATGAATAAATTCAGGGAAAATTGTATTATTGTTCTTTGGCAAACCTTCAATATTCAAAGGGCAGGCATTCTTGCCAACAATGAAACTTGCAAATAAATTTTGATTATGGTCGTACATACAACCACGGACAATTTCTTTACTTTGCTTTAACGATGTTAAAATTTCTGTTGCTGAATAAGAATCTAAAAATTCTAATGAAGCTGTACTTTGAAAACCAATTGTTTTTGCCGTTACCGACAAATTATCTTCAAGTTGTTCTTGTGCATAGTAAAAGCCAAGAACAGCCTGTGTCATCGCAAAAAGCATTAAAGAAAGTGCTGTCACAGAAAGTGTTATGAGCAACAGTTTGCTTTGAATTGATCTAAACCTTGAAAGAAATGTTAAACTCAATTGGACACCACCTTTGCAAGTCTGAGCAATTTAGAGCTTGCCGACAAACCCGATTCCTTCAGTTTTTTTGTATTTAAAATAAGCTTTAAACGACCATCCAAAAATGCAAATTCAACACTTCCATTGCGACTAAAATTTTTAGCTGCACTTACAGTTAAAACGTTTTTGGCATGCAAACCAGCTAAACGAGATAAGCTTGTTTTTGCAGCATTTTCAGAAAAGAACAAAATATGGCAAATTTTATTTTTCAAATATTCATCTGGCACATCATTAACATTATAAACATTAATAATGCTACCTCGTTCTTTTGCCTTTTTCTGAATTTGCAAAAGATAATTTTCCATGGAGGGGTCATTCACAAGGCAAATATTATGCACATTATTATTTTTATCATTTGGCCAAAAAATATAGTTTACCAAATTATATAAAAAGACAGCTTGTATATCTTTTTGATGGCCATCGGCATAAGAAACATTTGCTGTATTAAACAACAAAACACTTAAAAGGATTATGTTTCTTATTTTATCAATCATAAAGTCAGCAAAAATTTCTTTCTTCAACTTTTAGTATATACAATTAGTAATAAAACTAAAAGCTTATATGCAGCGTTGCAAATAATGTTCTACCAGGACGCGTCAAGTTTGAATTATAGCGTGCCAATGTAGCAGTTGTACTATAAACCTTAGAATCCAATAAGTTTTCTGCCAGTAATTCCAAATAAACTTTATCTTCAGGTAAATTAAACATTTTCCACAGCCCAACCTTAGACTTTGCAGTTAGCCATGTATAAGAACTTGGGTTCGGATTGATAGGGTCGTAATTGCTATTTAAATCATCAATACGTGTTGCATCAGAATAATAATGCGCATAAACACCAACATCATAATACTTATGATAAGGTTGATAGCTATAACCAGCCTTCGCCATGAATGAAGGTGCCCAACCCCATCCTTCAACACTGTTTTCATCTTTACTGCGTTGCCATGTAAAAGACCCTTCAACATAATGTTCGTCATTTATATAATGCGTTGTTTCAAATTCTATACCACGGTGAACCGTTGTTGAACCATTAACGTAAGGTGCCCCACCTCCAGGACCTGCGATTGGGTTTTCTTGACGTGTATTGTAAAACGTTAGCGCTGCGTATGTAGAAGAATCGCGGTAGTAAAATTGTAAATCAACGGTTCTAACAACCTCTGGGTCCAAAGTTTCAGCACCAATAGATGTTGAGTAAAGCTCTAACAAGGAAGGCGTTCTAAAAGCTTTCCCATAAGAAGTTTTAAAGCCCCAGTTATCATATAATTTTTGGTTATAAGCTATGCGAGGTGAATAATCCCACGCCTGCATGTTGGCACGGTTTGCTTGAAGCCCAAAAATAAATTTCCCGTCAAAATCTGTTTTATAAGAAGCCTGAGAAAACCAGCTAAAATCTTTTGAATAATCATCCACAACTGTTATATTTTTTGCTTCACGATATTCCGCCGTTGCCCCCAGCAAAAAATCTATCTTTTCATTAATTTTATCATAGTAGTTCGTTTCAAAAAGGTATGACTTCCCATCCCCTTCAAAATTGTAAATATTTCCTGTAAATAGCTCATTGTATGTCAGGTTTACATCTAATTTTTCAGAGCTATCAATGTCAAATGTGTAACCCATATCCGCAAATGTTCGCCCTGTTTCGTGCGTCACAAATGCAGGGTTGGTAGAAAGTGCATTTATGTGTAAATCTTTACGCTTGGACTGAAAGCCCTGAAAGTTGAAAGACCCTTTTGAAAAATTACCATAAATGGATTTATCCTTTTCAAATAAGTCAGCCGCAACAGGGTTACCTGCTGTATTTTGACCTGTATAATCCCAACCATCGCTTTGGTAAAAGTTACCAGCCAAAAGAAGTGACATATCATCTTGCTGTTGCTTTGCATTTGCTTCCAAGCCGCGTGAAAGGTCTGTCCCAGCTGTGACCACCGCTAACCCAGAAGGTTTATCCGTTTTAGGTTTTTCAGTCACAATGTTAACAACAGCACTGTAAGCATTTGACCCATATAAAACCGAACCTGGTCCACGTACAACTTCAACGTGTTCGATAATATGAATTGGAAAACCAGAGTAAATAGGAGAATTAATAGAGCCGGCAATATTGTCGCGCATAGGGCGACCGTTCACAAGAATCAACGTATGACCATCTAACATGCGGCGGTTTACAGAACGCACACTTGATGTTGAATTCCTGAAGAATAACTTACTTGAAACATTAAAACCTGTTGCATAATTTAAAACATCTGCTAAATTTTTCGCACCAAAACGTTCAATTTGCGAACGCTTTACAATGCTGACCACACCAGGCGCATCCTCAAAACTTTCATACGACTTAGAAGCAACATAAAAAAGCTCATCCAAAGGAAGGTCTAGAAGTTCATCAATTTCACTTTCAGCGTTTGCACTGTTTGCCCCAGCAACGCACAAAAGTAAAGCCAAGTAAGGATATTTAAGTTTCATTATTATTACCCAGTGTTATTTGCCCATTCATTACAAAACATAGATATGCTTGCATTAAACATTAAAAAGCAAATACACCAAAGAATAAATATCTCATAATAGGTACAATTTCGTTAAATAACTGTAAAACATAACATTAATTTAAAATTAAAATTGTTTTAAGCTATTCCCCAAAAGTTATTTTAAAGTTTTTTTTAAATAATTTACAAAATAAGTCATTTTTCAGTTGCGCTTTTTATAAAAGTCCGTTAAAAATCCACCTGCCTTTACGAAATGTTTAAATGTTTCGGATTATGGCGGGCGTAGCTCAGTTGGTAGAGCATCAGCTTGTGGCGCTGAGGGTCGCCGGTTCAAGCCCGGTCGCTCGCCCCATTAAAAGGCTACGTTAATTGGTGTTCGCGGATGTGGCGGAACTGGTAGACGCGCTAGATTTAGGTTCTAGTGTCGAGAGACGTGGGGGTTCGATTCCCTCCATCCGCACCAAATTAAAAAAACAGGCTTTATGCCTGATTTTTTATGTCATCTTTTGCTTACCCTATCTACACATATATATTCAATGTAACAGAAAATCCACAAACTAAACTGCAAATTTTTGTATGACATTGTACAAAGCAAAAGTGTTCTATCCATAAAAATTATATTCAAAAAATACAATAGCTTAAAAAGCAAACACACAATTAAGTTGTTAAAATTAAATTTTACACCTGCTAGATTAAAGATAGATAAACAACAAAAGTAAACTATGTGAAAAACCAAAACTACAGCATGTTTAAATTTATAACAAAACCTTTTTCAAGCATGAGAATTCGCACATTAGCATATGTTGCAGCTCTTGCTATTTTTCTTATTTTAGTTTCAGTTAGCTATTCAGCTTACTATTTAATTGATAAATCCAATACCTTAGAAGAAACATGGCAAAAATTTGACGAAAACGCTGTAACACGGTTAGACCTTATCAAAGACATTCAAACCCAAATGGGTTACGGAGGCATGATTCACAATTTCAAAAATTATATTTTACGCAAAGACCCTAGATTACTTATTAATTTTTACAAATCAGCACGTGAAATTGACATATTAATAGGAAAATATAATAACCTTGGCATTCGTAAGGAAGAAAAAAACGCCTTAAATGAACTGCGTAAAACCAAAAACTTATACAAGCAAAAAGCAATTTTAGCAGAACAACTTATCAACTCTGGCAATGCTCCATCCGAAATCGACCCGTTGGTAAAAGTGAATGACATTCCCGCCCTAAACGAATTACAAAACTTAAAGGTCCAAATAAAAAAAGAACATCTACAACAAAGCCGTGCAGTTGAAAAACTGGTAAAATTGCAAAAACATTACATTTATTATGTAACCTTACTCAAAGCAACAACCATTGTTTTTTCTTTAATTCTATTGTTCTACCTTGCTTACAAAAGAATTACAAAGCCATTGCTTGCTATTAATCATGCGATGAACAACATCAAAGATGATAACTTAGAGATCGATATTCCTTACAAAACCCAAAAAGATGAAATAGGCGAACTAGCCTTAGCCGTTCAAGTTTTCTTAAATAGAACACGTGAACTTAAAATAAAAGAAGCAGAAATTAATCTTTACATTCAAGAACTACACACAAAACAAAAGCAACTTGAAAAGGAAATTAAAAACGCCCAAACCGCTGATAATGCAAACAAAATGAAAAGCGAATTTCTTGCAACCATGAGCCATGAAATTCGAACCCCTATGAATGGTATCATTGGAACTGCCGAATTGATGTTAGTTAATAAATTAAATAAACAGCAAAAAAATGAAGTGAAAGTTATTTTAAAGTCAGCTGAAACTTTACTTGAAATCATCAATGGCATTCTAGACTTTTCTAAAATTGAAGCCGGACAAGTTACATTAGAAGACAAACAGTTTAATCTCACAAAAATATTAGATGAAGTTACTCAAGTCATCGCACCTGTTATTTACAAAAAGAATCTTGAGCTCATAACCGATATAGAACCTGATGTAAACCAAAACCTAATTGGTAACCCATTACGCATCAAACAAATTTTAACCAATTTATTGGGTAACGCTGTTAAATTTACAGAAAAAGGCTACATTACAGTACACATTAAAAAAGATATATCAACAGTACCACTTCAGGGTTTTGAAGCCCTTATCTTTGAAATAAAAGACACAGGAATTGGTATAACGCCTAGCATACAAGAAACAATTTTTGATAAATTCACCCAAGCCGACTCATCTACCACACGCACTTACGGCGGCACAGGCCTTGGCCTCAGCATCAGCAAAGAACTGGTAAAGCTTATGCGTGGCAACATTGGTTTACATAGCACTCTTGAAAAAGGTTCTACATTTTGGTTTAAGCTTGTTTTACAAGAAGACCATTCCACAGAAACCCAAATTCAAAAGGTTAAAAAATTCACACAAGAAATGCACGCAATTCTGATTGATGAAACACAAAATCACCGTGACTTTATAAAAAAAGAACTACATCACTTAAACATAAAGACAAACGAAACAACAAACCTAGACGATGCTTACTCGCTATTAAACTCAAACCCAGATAACTTTTCATTTATCATTTTAAATATTCAAAATTCGCATCATAACCTGCGTAGATGCCTTAAGCATATCAAGTCTATTTCAAAGGATATACGCATTATTGTTTTAGCAAATCCAACAACACCAAGCGATATGAATAATTTATATAACGAACACCACATTGACGCACTTGTGCAAAAACCTGTTCACTTAACAAACCTATCAAATGCAATACATAAAGCATTAAATTCTGATAAAGACAGTACATATAAGTCGGAATTTACAAACCCGTATAAAGAAAGTCACACAGGCAAAAAAGCACTTTTAGTGGAGGACAATGAAATAAACTTAACCATTGCCAAAAACATGTTAAAAATGTTTGGCCTTAAAGTTACAACGGCCGTTAATGGACTTGAAGCGCTTGAAGCTATTAAAGAAAAACATGAACAATACGATATTATTTTTATGGATTGTCAAATGCCAGTGATGGACGGTTACACAGCTGCTTATCAAATTAAGGAACTACGTCAAAAAAATGAAATTAAAGACACCCCTGTTATTGCGCTAACTGCAAACGCCATGAAAGGTGACTATCAAAAGTGTATAAACTCTGGTATGGACGACTACATATCAAAACCAATTCATATAGATTCTTTAAATTTATTGCTCGATAAATGGCTTAACGATGAAAACAAAAGCCACCCTACAAAAATTGATAAAGGTAACCTTCACGCCCCAAAGCTAGAAGAAATAAACAGCGAACAAAATTATGACAAATCACTAAAAGAAGCGCATAACCTTTTAAAAAATGAATTTCAAACCCTTTTAAACAAATTCTTTAAGGATTCGGAAAAATGCTTAGAAAAGATAATTAAAGGTTATACCGAACATAACAAATCACTCATTGAAAAGTCAGCGCATAAACTTAAATCATCCAGCTTACAAGTGGGTGCAAAACTTCTTTCCAGTGTGGCGGAGGAAATAGAATTTAATGTTAAATCATACAGCGATGAAGATGCTTTATTTGCCGAACTGGAAACAAAACTACCTTACCTTAAACAAAGCCTGGAAAAATCGCATAAATCGCTTAGGATGTTTGTAGAAGAAAATACCCCTACAGAGAAAGAAACAAAAACGCTAAATTAAATAAACTTCAAGAACTCTTCTTCTGTTAAAACTTTAACGCCAAATTCTTGTGCCTTTTTAAGCTTCGACCCAGCAGCTTCACCTGCAATAACAAAGTCTGTTTTAGCAGAAACACTGCTCGAAACTTTACCACCAAGCTGTGCAATTTTTTCTTTCGCCTCGCTACGCCCCATAGACATAAGCGTTCCTGTTATCACCACGGTTGTTCCTGCAAAAAAAGAATCTCCCACCGCTGGTGCTTGATAAATTTGCGGTTTAACACCATTGTCTAAAACCTTTTGAATCAGTTTCAAGCTGTCATCATACATGAAAACGCTTTGAATATTTTCGGCAATCACCAAACCAATACCGTCAATATCTGTTAAGTTTTGAATATCATCTAAAGCTAACTGTTTAAAGTTTTCAAAATCTCCAAACCGTTCTGCTAAAAGAGTTGCAACTTGAATGCCCACCATGTCCACACCCAAAGCGGCAATAAATCTTGGCAAAGTTACATTTTTAGCCTTTTCAATTGATGACATAATATTATCAACCGACTTCTCCTTAAACCCTTTTAAGGCTAAAATTTCCTCTTTATAATTTTCAAGCGTAAAAATATCAGCCCAGTCTTGAATGAACCCTTTTTCTAAAAACAAGTCAATTTGCTTTGGTCCAAGGCCGTCAATATCAAACACGTTTTTACTAACAACATGCACCATTTGTTCACGCTGTTGGGCTGGGCATGCTGTGTGGTTTATACATTTGTAAGCCGCCTCACCATCAACTCTTACAATATCGTGTCCACAAGAAGGGCATTGTTTCGGAAAATCAAATTTTACAGCATCACTTAAGCGCTTCGATTCAACCACACTCACCACTTTAGGAATAACATCACCCGCGCGTTCTACAAAAACTGTATCTCCAATGCGAATATCACGTTCTTTAATATAGTCTTCATTGTGAAGTGTCGCATTCGAAACAATCACCCCACCAACAGCAACAGGTTCTAGTTTTGCAACGGGCGTTATATTACCAGTGCGCCCTACCTGTACTTCAATGCTTTTTAAAACGGTTGTCACTTGCTCTGCTGGAAATTTATGCGCAATAGCCCATCGAGGCGCACGCGCTACAAAGCCTAACCTCTTTTGAAGTTCAATATCATTTACTTTGTAAACAATACCATCAATCGGGTAACCCAGCTTTACACGCTTTTCATGCAAAGCCTTATAATTTTCCATAATGGCATTTAATCCATCTAGAACAGCGACTTCTTCCACAACATGAAAACCCCAAGCATTCATATTGTTTAATTCTTCTTTATGAGAAGCATAAGTTTGCGACTTATCACCTAAAGCATATGCAAAAAATTTTAAAGGTCTCTCTGCTACAATTTCAGGGTTTAGTTGGCGAACCGTTCCAGCTGTGGCGTTACGGCTGTTGGCAAAAACCTTTCCCCCTTTTTCAGCCTGTGTATTATTTAAAGCTTCAAAGTCACCATCTTGCATATAAATTTCGCCACGCACTTCCACAAAATCGGGAATATTTTTACCTTGTAAAACATGCGGTACATTTCGAATGGTTTTAATGTTATTTGTCACATCTTCACCAACTTTACCATCACCGCGGGTTAAGGCCTGCGTAAGCTTTCCATTTTCATAGCGAATAGAACAAGAAACACCATCAATTTTAGGCTCTGCAACAATTTTTGGTGTTTTATCCGTATTTAAAAATCTTTTAATACGGTCCAAAAAGTCTTGCACATCTTCTTCATTAAAACAGTTCCCTAAAGAAAGCATAGGCACTTTATGTTCAACACTTTTAAAAACATTTTTAATAGCACCGCCCACTTTTTGTGTTGGGGAGTTTGCCTGCTTTAAATGTGGGTATTTTTCTTCTAATTCTCGAAGTTCATGAAACAGTTTATCATATTCACTGTCTGAAATTTCAGGGCTGTCTTCTGTATGATATAAGCTGTTATGACGGTTAACTTCTTCAGTTAACTTTAAAATGCGTTTTTCAACTTCATTATCTGCGCCAAACAAATCCACAAACGTAACCCTTATTATTTTTTGCCAGTATAGCGAATTTATTTTTCTTTTTCTAGTTGGTAAAAGCCAGATTTTTGCTTAAAAATGGCACCACCAAGGGTGAAGCCTTTTATTCCATCTTTCATATTCAAAAGCGCCTGACTTCGTTTACTGGTTCTTGGCGCAAGGCCTTCACTTGTAACTTTAAACAAAGCAGTAGCCAGTAAGCGCAGTTGAATTTCTTCAGGGTACATAAAAATATCAGTTGAAAGGTTTACTTTACCCCCCTGCTCTTCAATGAGATGGTTTGCCAAACTATCCGCAAAAAAGTTAAGTGCATCATCCGCTCTCCTTAACGCTTTTGCACTGCTGGCAATATGCTCATAGGCTATACCAGCATTTAATAAAACAGGTTTTAAGTTACGCACACGTATACGGAAAAATTTTTCATTGTCATTTGAAGGGTCCGAAATATAATCGACACCTTTTTCCTTCAAATAATTTTGCAATGTCTCACGTGTTTCATTTAAAAGCGGCCTATAAACGCTCACACCTAAAACATTTGTTTCTTCACGCATAGCACTTAAACCCGTTAAACCACTGCCACGCCCTAAGCGCATAAGCATTGTTTCAATCAAATCATCTTGGGTGTGTGCCACTAAAACTGAATTTAAATTATTCGTTTCGCATGCATGTTTAAAAAAAGTATAGCGCGCATAGCGTGCTTCTTGCTGAATATTCGCTTCCACATTGGGTTTATGCCATTTTTCACATACAAACTGCACACCCAGCATTTCACACTGTTTGCGTAGCCATTTCGCCTCATTTGCACTTTCTGTTCGTAAGTTATGGTCAAAATGAAGAACAGTTATGTTGTCCTTATAACCCATATCAACCAGCATATAAAGCATGGCCAAAGAATCACTGCCGCCCGAAACGGCGGCAGCATATTTTTCACGAGAATCCAGTTGAAAGATATTACCTTTCAATACCTTAACCCTTAACCTTCAGCTTTTAAAGCTTCTAATTCTTTTAAAGCTTTATCCGCTTCTGGTGAATCTTTGTAATCTTTAACAAGCTTCTTCCAAGAACTTTCAGCAAAGTCTTTTTTGCCCATTTCTTTAAAAGCAGAACCCATTTTCAAGAGGTTAGCTGGTGCTTTCGCACCTTTTGGAAACTTCGAAAGGCCTGTAGAAAATGACACAACCGCTTGCTCTGGCATATCTTTAACCAGATAAATTTCACCTAGCCAATAGTGTGCATTATCAGCCAAATCATGTGAAGGGAAACGTTTAATAAATTCTTTCATCCAAGCTTCAGAATCATCATATGCTGTTGCAACTAAAAATTGGTAAGCCTTGCTGTATAAGTCTTCAGAACTAATGTCAGATGGAACTGATGATGTTGAAGCACTTTCCTTAGCCTTTACAGGTTCAACTTTTTTTGTTGCTGGCTTAGCTTCAGTTTTTTTCTGAGAGCTATTTTGTACTTTATCATCAGACTTTGGCGTTCCAGGGGATTGATTTTTAAGTGTATGAATTGCTGACTCTAAGTCTGTCAGTCTTAAATCAAAATCTTTTGATATAAGATCCATCTTTTTTGCAAATTCATTTACAGTAAAGCCAAGCTCTTCCACTGCGCCATAAACCTTTTGGGATTCTTCCTCTAAGTTGCTTAATCGAACTTGGAAATCAGCCATAAGTGTACCACTAGAAGCTTTTTCCTGTGCAGGGTTGCTGTAAATTTTTTGTTCTAAAGCCATAAGACGCTCTTTAAGTTTACCAACTTCAGTGTCCTCTTGTGAAAACGCAGGGTTTGTAACCACTAGCGCAGATAGAATTGCTATACCCGAAACAATTTTTTTCATTCTTTTTTAGCCTTTGAATTTGCATATATACATAATAAAACAGGCTCACGATATCATAAAATATCGCGAACCTGAAATATAAATTCAGAAAAAATGAATTTCTAGATTAGAACTTCACTACAGCTCTTCTGTTTTGCTCCCAAGCTTTTGGATTGTGAGCTGCATCTAACGGTCTTTCTTTACCATAAGAAATTGTTTTGATTTTAGATGAATCTACACCTAAACCAACAAGGTATTTCTTAGCAGATACCGCACGACGGTCACCCAATGCAAGGTTATATTCACGTGTACCGCGCTCATCACAGTGACCTTCAACGATCACTTGAGCTGGATTTTCAGATTTGATGCGTGTTGCAATAGCCTTTAGGCGAGCTTGTGACTCAGGGCTAAGTGCTGCACTATCAAAACCGAAGTGAACTTTGTTACCTGTGTACATAGCAGCAACTTTTTCAAGTTCGCTTGCAGATGGTGTTGCCACTGCTGCTGCTTTTTCCACTGCTGCTTGTCCGTCAGCTGCACCGTCGCTTGGCATAGTTGTGCATGCAGAGCAAGCTGTTAATACAGCTAATGACGCAACAGACAATGATAATTTTTTAAACATATCTCTCAACTTTCTTATTCTTTTTTCTCCGTAGTCTCTCAACCACCCCACAGAAATTTAAAACTTAGTTATCATTTTACTCGTTTACCTTATGCATTGCAACAGGTGACTTAAATAAAACATTACGCTTTAAACAATTTCTCATATATACACAATGGCAATTTAATCACAGTTGCTTATTCACCTTGGCAAAGAGAATAACCACGCTCACCATCATAATTATATAAATTCTCTATCTTTACCCAAGAAAGACCTTTTTCTTCAATTAAAGATAAAACCTTATAAACATCACCATTAAGAACATCCTGACCATAATAGCGAAGTCGCCAAAAGTCGCTATCTGGTGCCACTAAACCACCATCAGGATAAACTTTTAACCCTCTGCAGGATACAAGCTTAAAGCTGAGTTTTTCAGTGGCCGATTGCTCGGCAATAGTTGCTATTTCAGATAGGTCTTTTTTACTATCCACAAAAATGTCTACACCCACATGCTCTTTTTTATGTTGCACATGACAGCTACGACATACATTAGCCATATTCATAGCAACCTTACCAGCGCTTGTTGCCTTTGGAAGCGTTGAAGGCTCCTGCCCCAATCTTTCAATAACACACTGCGTAAATTCTTTTGTGTTTAAAACCTTACTTCCCTTTTGAGCAACGTCGCCTGTGTGGCAACCATCTTCAATAGCCTTTACCCAAGCATTGTAAACCTTTGCAGCCACATCATGCTGACCAATATGCTCAAGCATTAACACCGCACCATTTAACAAACCTGATGGATTTGCAATCCCTTGACCTGCAATATCTGGTGCACTTCCGTGAATCGCTTCAAACATTGCATATTCAGCACCAATATTCATAGAACCTGCTAACCCAACAGAACCCGCAACCAAGGATGCGATATCGGAAACAATATCACCGTATAAGTTTAATGTAACAATAACATCAAAAATTTCTGGGCTCGCGGCAACTTTAGCCATACCAATATCAACAATATAGCTATCAGATTCAATTTCTGGATACTCAGCTGCAATTTCCTTAAACACTTTATGAAACATACCATCACCAATTTTCATGATGTTATCCTTCACCATACAACTTACTTTTTTACGTCCGTTGTTTTTTGCGTATTCAAATGCATAACGCACGATACGTTCAGTGCCGCCACGTGTTAACAACTTAACACTTTGAAAAGCATTTGCTGTAACTTGATACTCAATACCTGCGTATAAATCCTCTTCATTTTCACGTACAATAACCAAGTCAACATTACTGTGCTTTGAATGAACATAAGGTTCAAAGGTTTGAGTTGGGCGCACATTCGAAAAAAGTCCCAACGACTTACGCATAGTTACGTTTACACTTTTATAGCCACCACCTTGAGGTGTTGTGATTGGTGCCTTTAATATAATTTTATTTTTATGAATAGAGCTCCACGCTTCATCTGTCACACCAGAGCTAATACCTTTTTCGTAAGCTTCTAAACCAACACCTACAAATTCTGGCTCAATACGTGCACCAGCAGCCTTTAAAATTTCTAAAGTAGCGTCCATAATTTCTGGACCAATACCATCACCTTTAATTACAGTAACAGGCACCATTGTTGTCATTTGTTATTTTCCTTATTGTAAATTTTCAAGCCAAACCTCATGCAAGAAGTATGGTTCAGGGGTATTTTTATAGTATTCTGTTTCGTGCTTAATTTTCAAATAATCTGTATAAAAAGTGTAATTGCTAATTTCAGATGCAAAACTTAACATACGTACTCGGTGGTTAGGTGCAAAGTGATCAGCCAACCTACCTAAGACAATTTCAACACTTTCGCGATTTGAAGGAAAGAAACCATCGTGTCTATACTCTTTCCACATAAGTTTGGCTTTAGAAACAGACCCGTCAATTTTATCTTTATTAGGATATATAATATAACTAATGGTACCCCATGCACCCATGTTACATAGAAATGCAAAGTCTTTCTGTTCCCATACATTTTTTTGCGCAACTGATTCACACGGTAAACTTTTAAGTGCCAAAAGTTCTTCTTTGTGAACAGTTGTTAAACCACGTTCAGTCATCGTTGAACAAGCTACCAAAACAAAAGCTGTAACAATATTTAATATAAATTTATACATAAGCCCTCCAAACACCTCACAGATACTACACAACCTACAGAACGTTTGCAAAAACTGAGAATTTTATACAAAAGGCTGTGTGACAATTTTTCCCAATAGAATCTTTATAAAAACAGGAAGATAATAGTCGTTCATAATACACCTAAATAAAAAGTGGCATTTTTCTTCAATAAATACATTGACAAAGAAATCAAGAAAATGTAATTTCCCACCTGTTCTACCGATTTATGGGGGGATGCCCGAGTGGTTAAAGGGGGCAGACTGTAAATCTGTTGCGTAAGCTACGTTGGTTCGAATCCATCTCCCCCCAACATTATTTTAAAAACTCACCCAGCTTGGGTGTTTTTTTATGCCTAAAATCCCCCAGTTCCCCAGCCATTTTTGTTTCCCCCTGAGCACTGTTAGAGTGTTCTTTTTCTGAATTTCTCTCTCACTTCTCACATTCTCTCACCGCGAACAAGTACCTTTTAGAGTTTTAGTGGTCAGAGAAAAGCCTTGTTTTCTCACGTTTTTTAAATTTGTATTTCCCATTGTTTTAATGGGGTTAGCGACCTTGTTTCTAACTTTTTTATATGCCTCGTCGTCGTTTTGGATCTGAAAACTGTACCAGCCTAGTAGGAAGAAAAATGAGGAATATACCAAATGTTAACAAACACTAAAAACCCTGCGGAGATGACTGGTAATGAACGATTACAAGAAGTCGCCGCCATTCTGGCTCGGGCTATTTCACGCACATTAGAGAATAAGCAAAAAGAGAGAGGTTTGACTGGACTTCACGCCCTTTCGAAGCGTTCATGTGATGAGAGAAAAAGCTCTCACCGTAAACAAATAAGAAAGGCTAAGTAGATGAAAATAAATATGTTAACGGAATGCGCTGCACTGGATGCAATGACTATTTCGGAGCTTTTAAAAGAATGGCCACGCTATTTTGATGTGCCACCCAAAAGTAGGTCAAACAAGAAATATTTAATGAGCGAGATGCTTTATCGTATTCAAGAAATGGCTTATGGCGGACTGAGTAAAAAGACGGTTGATCGATTAGAAGCTCTTGCCGAAAGCAAGCTCATAAGCCAACGTAAATATGATGATAGTCGCCTTGCTGTTGGTACGCGCTTAGTGCGTGAAGTGAAAGGCGTAGAACACCAAGTTACGGTACTTGAAGAAGGTTACGAATATAATGGCACAAAGTATAAAAGCCTTTCAGGGGTAGCGTTTGCTATTACGGGTACCAGGTGGAATGGCAATGCCTTCTTTGGCCTTACTAAAAACAACCCCCGCACATACCACAAATCTAAGGGGCTAAGCAGATGAGTGAGAAGAAGATTCTACGGTGTGCCATATATACTCGTAAATCCACCGAAGAAGGCTTGGATATGGAGTACAACACGCTAGACGCACAACGTGAGGCTGGTGAAAAGTACATTGAGTCCCAACGCAATGAAGGCTGGCGAGTGATTCCTGATCTATATGATGATGGAGGTTTCTCGGGTGGGAATATGGATAGACCTGCCTTAAAACGCCTTATGGCTGATATTAAAGCTGGTCGTATAGATATTGTAGTGGTGTATAAAATTGACCGCCTGTCACGTGCCCTTGCTGACTTTGCCCAAATGGTGCAAGTTTTTGATGAGCATAACACCAGCTTTGTATCTGTTACCCAGCATTTTAATACGAAGGATTCCATGGGGCGCTTAACCCTGAATATTCTGCTGAGCTTTGCCCAGTTTGAGCGTGAGGTTACGGGTGAGCGTATCAGAGATAAATTTGCTGCTTCCAAAATGAAAGGCATGTGGATGGGTGGGCCACCCCCACTAGGCTATGATGTGATTGAACGTAAACTCATCACCAACCACAAAGAAGTAAAGCTAGTAACACACATTTTTGAACGCTTTATTGCCTTAGGCTCTATTGCTTTATTGGCGGCGGGATTAAACAAGAAAGGCTAACAGACCGAAAAATTCAACCCCCCAAACAGCAAAAAAAAAAGGCCTACCGTACAAAACCCTACACCAGCCAAACTGGCAACAAACAAGGCGGTAAACTTTTTAGCGCAAATGCCCTTAGAACTATTTTGAAAAACCGCCTGTATTTAGCAGAAGTTCACCATAAAGGTAAATATTATCCTGCTCAGCATCAGGCTATTTTAACTCAAGAGGTATTTGATAAAGCTCAAGCTGTATTTATTGAAAGCCCAGCTAAAAAGCGCACACGCACTATAAAAGCAAAATCAGAGGCTCTCCTTAAGGGGATAATCGTTTGCGGTGGTTGTGAAAGTGTCAAGCCCCCAATATATGGTCCAGTTTTAAAGTTAGTGTTTAATGCTCAAGCTGAGGATATGTTGAACGCAGTGGCGTAGCCACGAAGTGAGGCATA
>NZGE01000070.1 GCA_002689455.1 Magnetococcales bacterium
CGGAGTCAATTGACGACATGTATGACGACACGCATGATTGACTTGCCCATGACTGATGCGGAAGTCACTGTGTTTGCACTGCGATATCAATCATACAAAAGCTTGTACAGTGCTTATCATGATCAGGTGCAGCAGCACCACCCGTATACAGATCGATTTGCCTCGCTGCGAGCAAGCTTGCGATTGCGAGATCATGTTCAAGATTGGCTAGAAAACACTGTGCAAGGCAGCGAACTCGAACAGTATGTTACACGTACACAAAGGGTTGTCGAAGGTTATAGAGGAAACAAACTGGTCACACGAACCAGTTTCGCAGGCGTGTGTGTACTGACCGAAATTGTTGCAACCACCAGGAATGCACATGAATAACTTACCAGAAACACTTGAAGAAATCACTTACTGGGCACTGAGCACAGACCTAAGCGGACACACAACATGGTTTCATGCTGTAGTAATCAAGAACAATCTACAAGAACAAGCACCCACAATTGCACGTGATCTGCAACGTTGGTGTGATCGTGTCGAACGTGCCTGGCCCGACCTGGTGTCTATGCGCACTGTAAAGTTGACTCTGAGCACGCCAGTATCGTTTGAACTGCGCTGTGTTGCTGATGTGCCTGTGTACGTGATATGAAACTGCCACGTACCGAATCGGAATACACCATGTTTGCACTTGAATACAGTTCACAGTGCTGCGAAGAATACACGTTTGTACAACTCATGACCGAAGGCGAACCCGGCGACTCATTCAAGGAACTGTTGATGCGTTCAATTGATCGCGAAATGGCCATACAAGAGTGGCTAGAATATACTGAAGTGTATCATGCCCACTTGTTTCAGGAAACATACAGCACACTAAAACCTGCCCATGTGGTACGTGTTGCTGGTGTTGTCATACAGCATCGCATATGAAACTGCCCGACACCGATCAAGAACTTGTGCTGTGGACACTGCAACACGCAGGCACCGATTTTTTACAAGCATGGCAATCACAACCTGATGCTTGTTCAGTACAGTTAGGCACGTGGATACAACACCAAATGCAGCACAGACCTGAATGTGTCCGCATCGTGGTACATCAACCTCACACCTCACACCAGCAATCTCGCGTGTGGGTACAAGTTCGTGTGTGCAACATCTTGGTCGAAAGTGCTCGAGTCAGTCCACATGTGTTTAATTTATGTTATGCCGATCATCATGCACCTACCGGACACATTAAAGAATAAAAAACTGTTCCGTTTACACGTATACGTACAAGACTGTAAAAACGACACAAAAGACCCATGTGTACGCATAGTAGTCGACCAAGAGATACCCACAAAAATCCCCCATAAATCATACAAATTTAACAGCTATAACACGAATAACAACACCGCTATAGCCCGCATAAACACTAGCACACAGCTGACCTAAACATACCGTGAATGTGCTAATATTAGTGTAAACTGCCACATATTAGCGATTTACACTATTTTTAACAACACGAATAAACTGTTAAAACGCTTGCTTCTCAAGAGCTGATACAGTAGTATAAAAAACTATACAGTGTAACAGGAGAATGCATGTTGACACTTCCAGTCACACCAGAACAATACACACAATTCGCACTTGAGTACAGCGGCTACAGTCATTCATTCTACAGCGGAGTATTGAACGGCAGTTTCGACTACAACAAGTTTGCAGTACGCACGTGGGTACGCATGACTGCATATCACTGTCCAGAACTGTGTCGCGTAGAGCACGTCAAGAGTGAACGCGAAGGCGCCGATCCCGATTCAGTATTGACGGACTTGTACATAGCAGGAGTTCGCATACTGAGCAGTTCAGGCAGACCACGCACAGTTCAAGACTATGCCGGGGGAGTCAGCAAGTATGCATAGAATGCCACGTACCGAATCGGGACTGCTGGTGTGGGTCATGGCGGCACCCACAGGCGGTTATGCATACATAAAAATTGACAACACAGGATATCCCGCTTTCGCATATACGTGGATACAATACACCTTGCAACAGTGGCCTAAACTGGTAGCGTTCAAACGCAACGGTTATTATCTTGGTTCCATGATTCGAACTTGGTCTATTCATGTTGCTGGTGTATACGTAGGCACAGTGCCCAATCATGAACGCGAAAATTTTCTTGCAGGAGTATACAGTGACCGTTAACAACAGGATGCGAACATGCGAACTGGCACGCGCTTTTACATCACTTTAATTGTCAGCATGCTTGCAAGTGCCTCAATCGTGACTGTGCTTGCATACTGCACACTATACACAATAACAGGATTAACATGAAACAAAGACATTACAGACGTTACATAGGATGGACAACAGGATTCATCGGCAGCACCGGTGTGGTATACAGTACAGTAAACCTTGAATGGTTATTGTTAGGCATGAGTGTTACCGCATGGATAGCAGCAGTTACTTTAATCAGAACCAGTTACCGTGAAGTATAACTGCACTGCGCAATCAAGATTGTACGGTGTCTGGTTTTTGCATCTCAGATTGCCATTCTTGAATAGCGATCTCGGTCTAGGTCTCAAGGTCAGATTCGGTACACAACTTGCGCGGGTGTGTGCCATTCTTGCGTGCCGATCTTGTGCGAGAATCTTGCCTATGCATAGGCCTTTTCGTATACGTGCGTGCAAGTAAATGAATATTCAAGAACCACGATCATATTGTTGTATACAAGGTAACTCATGTGTTCTTGTTACTAGTATGCGGCATGCATTGTTTGCTTGTGACTATTACCTTGATATCACACATGCTGTACTGTATTACGTTAACAGCAATCACGGTCATGTATTCTTTGCACAACAGGTAGACTTTCCTGACACTTGTACATCCGAACATGATCGTGTTCGTTATGTTGTTACACAGCCGGGACTTGCTCATGATCAGTATCAGTCACAACAATCGTATCTGATTTATGCTGCGGATTCAAGTCGATACTTTTTAACTGCCAGCTGCAACGCGGTAGAACACTTTGTATACACTGGCGACAGTTATTCACTTGTGGATACATTTGATACAGGATATCATGCGCATGATACACTACAGTCTGTGTATGATCGATCACGTATAGCATGTCGTATACTGCACAACTTGATACCTGCGCAACGTCGAGACTTTCCTACCTTATAACGCACTGTACTGTAACAGCATGGTGTGCTTCTTTTTACAGTGTTATGCACTGTACTGTATAACTCAAACAAGATCAACTTAAACGTGTGGTTGTTAACACAGCTTGTACGCGGCGGTTCTGGTTGCCTGTGGATAACTTGTCCACGATTGTGTTTTCATTTTCGAATATGTTGGCGCGGAGATCTTCTATCCAGAATAGGAAATTTTCTATCCAGAATAGGAGATGTTCTATTCGAATACCACTTGTGGATAAGCTGTGGATATCTTTATCCACAAGCTGTGGGAAACCTGTGGATATCGTTGTGGGAAACCTGTGGATAACTTTGTCCACAAGCTGTGGATAACGGTGTGGATAAGCTGTGGATAACTTTGAGAGGATGCCTGTGGATAAGGTTGTGGATAAGTCAAAAGTTATCCACAAGGTTTTTTGGTCAGGGTTCGGCCAGCCATGGCCCAGTCGCTTCCCGCTCCCTGCGGTGTTGCTTTATGCTTATATAATAACATCACTAGAGAAAAGGTCAACAGAAAAAAGACAAAAAAAGAAATAAAAAACCGCTAATGAGGTGTTGACCTTACAGGTGAATGATCATACTATACACACACGCACATAAACATATAAATGTGCCACCCAAAAAAATGCACAAAAAGAAGCACGAACAGGTAGACAATAGAATCCATATTCGCTATTATAGCTACAACAGTTAGGAAACAGGAGACATACAATGTCACAAGCAAAGTTAGAACAGTTTAGAAAAGAAGTTAGAAAGTGCTTGACCAAGGCAGGCGAGAAGTACGGACTTGAAAAGCAAATGGAGCTTGTCAAGATTCGTTTAGACATTAAAGGTTATCGTTGCGCTGGACAAGCTGTACGCAAAGGTTTCCAGTTTAGTGTACGCTTCCATCCAGATGCTATTATCAAGCACTGGGACGAAATGGTTAACGACACCATACCGCACGAAGTAGCCCACACCGTGTGTCAAATGAATCCAACACTGGGCCGGAACCACGACGCAGGTTGGAAGCGTGTGTGTCGCGCACTGGGCGGTGATGACAGCAGAACACACGACATGGTGTTTGGTGACAAGCCCGAGCGCACAGAATGCTGGTACCGCACTACAACAGGCGAACTGGTTGACTTAGGTCCTATCCGTCACGCTAAAGTGCAGAAGGGTGCAAGCTACCGAGCACGTGGTGCAGGACGTATCCAAAAAGATGGGTTTGTTGGACACACAAAACCGGACGCAAGTCAACCAGAACAGGAAATGGCAGCAAGCACAAAAGCACCGGAGCAGAAAACTGTTCCAAAGTCAACCCCGAAAACGAAATCGGGTAGCAAAGCTGAACAGGCACGTGGGTACATCCAGAACTTGATTGAAGCTGGACAGTCTAAAGAACAGTTGTTGACAGACAAAGGCATCCATGCTAAGCACTTGTATGCCGCACTGGAGTTTGGCACACTAGGTGCAGCCCGCTCTTGCTTTGTTGCTAACACCAACAAACTTTTTGCAAAATAACTCCAACAAAGGGTAGACAAGTGCTACCCTTTCCCTTATACTGTACACACAGTTAGGAAACGGAGAAAACAAAATGAAGACAACACTTACATTTAAAGAAGATACAGCAGGTTCGATTTTTTGGAACCACGTGGTTAACTTCAAAGATGTAACTCGCATCACAGGCATTGGTTTAGGTCGCGTTGAAGTTGAAGTTGTGCCAGCAGATGTTGAAAAGCTTCCGATGCGTATTCGTCAAATCACAGCGTTCGCACAAGATTGTGGACTTGAACCAGTAGCTTAATAATTCCAAAAAAGGTGTTGACTTTGTTAGCACCTTTTTTTATAATAGCTTTAACAGTTAGGCAACAGGAGAACAACATGCCATTACCGTACATGACCAAGATCAGAACAGACGGCTCGGGCTTGTGGTCAACACGAGCAACCGCAGTGGACACAATTTCGCTTGAAGTGACAGCATCCAGATTTGATGGCGAAGTGTGGGGTGAGCTGCGAGTGTACTTTAACACAGACTCGTGGGACGTCGGCGAAGACGGGTTGATCTACACTGACGGTGGGTTCCAGGACCAGTTGCGCGATAAGCTACGCATGATAGGCTTACCGGGTGAAGATGTTGGGTACAGCGAGCAGGGCATGCAGGGCGACAACTATGTGAGCTTGGATGTAGGCAGAGAGTTCATTGAGGCATGGGAAAAACTGGGTCACGCTGTAGAGGGCGACCAAGCTGAATAAAAAGGTAGACTTCTTATCTGTGTGTGCTATTATGTACACACAGTTAGGAACGAGGAGTAACACATGACACAGAAACTTTCAAACCACGGGCTAATGGCACTTGGTATCTACATTGGGCACAAAGCTTTTGCACGCCGCAAAGAAATGGAATCGTTCGGAGTCGACTACGACAAAGCGTGCGAAGAGTTCCGCAAGGTCGGGCTGATGCAAGGTGTCCGCATGGACTTGAACAAGGCTCGTGCTGTGTTCAAAGAGCAAGTGCCAGCAGGTACCGGACTGGGTTCGCAAACTCATATCTATTGCAAGCAATTGGGATTCGAAAGAATTTCATATTATTAATTACAAAAAAAGGTAGACACAGTTTGCCGCTTGCCATATAATGTACACACAGTTAGGAAATGGAGTAACACATGATTGATTTAAGTCCGATTGAAAACATAGGCAAAAAGAAACTTGCACGCATCGAAAAGGCGCTTGCTGCGCATTGTAGTCCAGCAATTGCACAAGACACGCACATTGCCACCGCAATTGCAAAGGGTGTGTTACAAGAGAAAATAAAGCGCAGCGGTGAGATTCACTCCGGTTACGCAGCATTGTACAGAGAAAAGCGCAAAGGTCAACAGTTCGTCGGTGGCAGACAAATAAAGTTTTTTGGTACCCTGAGTAATAAACTGCACAAAAAGGTTGACAAGATCAATCGTGTGTATGACTTGCTGGGCATAAATGCGCAAGCAGAACTGGTACCCATAAACGAATACTGGTCGCCACCGTCGGTAGCGATATTTAAAAAGGAATATTAATTACAAAAAGAGGTAGACATCGTTTGCCTCTTATCCTATAATGTACACAACAGTTAGGAAATAGGAGAATACAATGTCTACAGTAAATATCGCAAACCAAACATTAGCAGTTGCAGACGTGACTGCTCGCTTTAACGATGCGCAAGCTAACCCAGACGCCTTTGGTGTACAGTTGGCAGCTGATGTGCTAAACATCCTGCGCAACACAACAACCACGTTCGCTCACGTAGTGCAAGCAACACCAGTGAAACTTGCGGCCAAGAACAAGGCACGCAACATCATGAAGCTGAGCGCAGTGAACGTGATGATTGCAACGTCTGCAGAGACATACGCTCGCGCAGTAAAGAACTCAGCTAACAAGCAAGGTTCAGACGCAGAAAAGGTTGACAACTTCCAAGCACAAGAAGCTTGGTTCGAACGTGATCAGAACTGTGCTGCACTAGGTGTAGGTAAAAAGAACGGTAGCCCTGTACTGATCTACATGACGTATCCAAATCCACGCAACACGGGCAAGCGTTACTTCATAGACGCAGATACTAACGAAACAATGACAGCAGAGCAAGTGGCAGAGCTGATGACACCAAGCGGTGCTAAACAACTGCTAGACCCTGCTACTACGCATCACAACAAGACACACGACATTGAGCATACTGTTAGCACAAGAGCCGTGTACTTGCACAATATACTCCGAGTGGTTGCTAACAAGCAGGCAGCGGATAACATATAACCTTTCCTAACTGTAAGGTTTTAAGCGTCCTACGGGACGCTTTTTTTTGATTTCAATTTCACAAAAAGGTAGACACACCACTTCATGTGTCGTATTATGTACACACAGTTAGGAAACAGGAGTTACAAATGTTTACACAAAAATTACACCCAGAATTCATCGCAGCAATGGGTCAAGACGCGCTTGCATGCGTTGACACACTGTTACAGAATAACGCAGAAGCATTGCAAGAAGTCAACCGATTAGCAGACGAAGCTGATACAGGTTGCGTTGACTATGTTCGCGTTAATGATCGTGCTCTGATTGCAAGTGCGCTCAAACACAGTACAGCAGACGCAGAGGTTGACAACGTCCCAGACTGGATGAGTGTGCAAGACAGCGAGTCAATCACGTACACGTGGGATCTTGCAACAGGTGAAATCGCAGGGTTTGTTAGCGATGCAACACAGTCAGCAGAATTGCGCTTGTTATTTGATAACGATGTTATTGTAGTAATTGAAGCATAAAAGGTAGACTTCTTATCTGTGTGTGCTATTATGTACACACAGTTAGGAAATAGGAGCAACACATGAACTTTGCCCACGTAGAATTCGAAAATGCAAACGACCGCACTACAGAAACGATCGTCGAAGAGCTGTGGAACATCAAGGGCTACAATCATATCACTGGTAGCGCAGGCATGCTGTACTTCGCATACACAGGCAAAACACTAGCACAGATCACTGACGCAGTGCAAGAAGTAGTGTGGAAACACAACGGTGGGATGTTTGTTGAAGTTGTTGCACGCACTGAAAAAGATCTTGAACATATACTTTAAAAGGTTGACTTCAGATCTGTATATGCTATTATGTACACACAGTTAGGAAATAGGAGAACGATATGTATTTGCCAGTAACAGTTTACAACCCGACTCACGGTAACTGCTCTAACAATGGTGTGACTGTGACGCACGCAGAGAAGCTAGTGGTATTTTGCCCGGACGGTCATATCACGCAAGAAGATGTTGACAACAATGGTTACATCGTGCTTGACATCGAACACGGTATACAGGGTCACAAGTGCTTTCGTCCACGCGGTGACAAGCGTTGGTTAATGGCAGGTGGTGCGTTTGTGTACACGTCAGACAGCCGGTTTAGCAGGCACTATGCTAATCACCCAATCTCTGTACACGATCGCTACGAGCCATAGTCATGTACACGATTGTGACCAACTTCGGAAACTACACAGGATTTGACAGCTATGATGCTGCCCGCAAATTCGCATCCAATCTAGCACCAGGATATATCTGGCATATTGAATAAAATAGTTGTTGACTTCCGATCTGTGTGTGCTATTATGTACACACAGTTAGGAACGAGGAGCAACACATGAACACCAACTTTGTATACGACAAGTACCAACAAGAAGTAGTTGAAAAAGGACGCAGCGATTGTACCTTGTACGGAAACGTTGACGACTTAGACCCTGCGCGTTACTGTTCATTTCAAATGAAGCTGGTAGCGTGGGCACGCGGTCAGCACAGCGAATATGGTAACATAGACGACTTAGACCCTGCGCGTTATTGCTCTAACCAGATGTTGGTTATAATGCATGGGCGCGGTTCAGATGTCAACTACGGTAACGTTGACGACTTAGACCCTGCGCGTTACGATTCTCAGCAGATGTGTCGCGTGTCAGAAGGACGTGGTGCAGACATGCGCTGGGGTAATATAGACAACGTAGACCCAGCGCAACACAGCTCAAGCAACATGATTGACATATCACTTGTGCGTGGCAAAAGGTATTGATAATTTTGTGTAAAAAGTGGTAGACAGGTGCTACCACTTCTCTTATACTGTACACACAGTTAGGAAATAGGAGCAACACATGAAACTTTCAAAGCGTAACCTTAAGATTGTAGAGCAGTTACAAGAGCAGATCGAACACCATGCGCTGATTGTAGCACGTAGGAAAGCCAACTGCCCTTACTTGCCCGATTGGTTTAAAGACAAGCCAGTTGCATGGCACGAAGGCGCCCAAGCAACAGCAGCAGGCACACTCAACGCAATCCTAATGGAACACGGGTGTTACTCAGGCTTCAGAGAACGTACTGTAGAGAACGCTCAGTTCAAAGTCAAGTACACGTTTGAAGACTACTACCTATCAAAGGCGGAGGGTTAACATGAACGAGATGAGCTGGCAAGACAGACTGCGCGAGTTCTTAGAAGAATGTCAAGTGGAATACGGTTCCGTTGGTAACTTGTTTGGAAACTTAGAGGAGTTGCCAGAAGGCACGTACATGACAGCACAGGGGCCAGTAGAGGTCAGCAGAACTGTACATTAATTTCAAAAAGAGGTTGCATTGTGCAACCTTTTCTCTTATTATATACACACAGTTAGGAAATAGGAGAACGAAATGATTTTAAACGGTTTTTGGTTTGATGACAAAGTTGAAGAGCTGGTACTAGACATGCAGGCCAAGCACTGCGCAACAGCAGGAGACTTCCAAAAGGCACTCAAGTTGCTGTATCCGGAGCACAGGCAGATCGAATGCGAAAAAGACTTTCTTGACTTTGTGGAAGCCTACACCGACTATGTGGACAACCAGGAAGCAATGGCTCATTACGGTTGTAACTATTAATTCCAAAAAAGAAGTTGACATCAGTTGGCTTCTTTCTTATAATAGCTTTAACAGTTAGGCACTAGGAGAAACAAAATGGCATTTGTATCACAAGAAGACAAAAAGAATTTATCACCCGCAATCAAAGCAGTACTCAAGAAGTACGGTATGAAGGGCACCATAGCAGTGCGTCATCACTCAACGCTGGTAGTCAACATCAAGTCAGGTGACTTGGACATACTGGGCGCATGGAAAAAGGCTGCGCTTGCAAGCAACAGAAACGACTTTTACGACCCAAGTGACGTCGAACGTCTTAACCATGTGATAAAAGCTACGCACATTGACGTGAACACGTACTGGATTGACGACAGCTATGCAGACCAAAAAGTGGTTGCATTCTTGAACGAGTTAAAAGCAGCAATGGAAGGTCCGGAGTTCTTTAACAACGACGACTCCATGACTGACTACTTTCATCGCTCGCACTACATTGACATCAACATAGGGCAGTGGAACAAACCGTACGTCTGCAACAAAGAAGTCGCAACGTTCGAGCCTGTTGAGCTCAAGGTGTACGAAGCAGAAACAGCATAATTCAAACACAAGGTTGGCTAGTAGTCAACCTTTTTTTATGGTCGGTCGATCTATTTTTTATAGATAGATCTCGGCAGGCCGTGGCCTAGTCGCGTCCCATATCCTCATGGTGTAGCTTTATGTTTCTTATAATAGCATAACGCACAGCACAGTCAACCCCTAAATAAAATAAAATAAAAGGTTGCATTCATTTCTTGTTGTCGTATAATGTACACACAGTTAGGAAATAGGAGCAACAAAATGTCAGCATACAAAATGAGAGACGCAGCAGATAAGCTAGAGCAGATTGCAGAAAAGATGCAGGAACTGCTAGAGCAAGCAAGTGAAACAGTCAAGGAGATCGACGAGCTAGGCGAGGACATCGGTTCTGACCTTGGGCTGGAATTCGACAACTACATCATGCCTCACTTGCGCATACGCTTAGGTGAAGACGGTGGTGGGTACATGTCAAACGAAAAGGGTCTTGTGGACTTGGCCAATCGGGCACGCACGCAAGCAGATGAACTCGAGCACATGGTCGACGACGAAGAATAAATTGCAAAAAAGGAGTTGACATCAGTTAGCTCCTCTCTTATAATGTACACACAGTTAGGAAATAGGAGTTACAACATGCAAGCACAAACTGAAAACAAACGTCCACTTTCGCACAACAACATTGAACGCTCGTGTTCACGTATGTGGAAGAAGCGCGAACTTAACGAAGTGATCAAAGCTGTTAAAGAAGCAGGCTACGATGTGATCACCAAGCCTGAGTCAATTGTAGTTGGTCTACTCGATACCGATCAAGTGTTTTTAAGAGCACTCAAAGGCAACGGTATATGGTTGGTGCGTTACGATCAGAAACTGTTCGACGAAAACTACGGGGAGTGATCGAAAAACACGAATGGTTGACACTGTTAGCCATTCGTGTATAATACTCTATAGTAAGAGATAAGTATCTTTTACTTAGGGATATTATATGCAACGGAAATTTGACAAGTTCTACAAAGTATCGGTATTGATATTGTTATTGATTATCATATGCCTGTTATGCAGACTTGGCGGTGCATCCAGCAGCACATCAAGCGATGCATCCAGCAGTACCATTGTCTATGTGCCCATGTACACGCCTTTTAGTGACCCTAAGGCATTACCCTTCGATCAAGTGCTACCTTGCACACCAGCAGAAATACAACGCTTTAAACAACAGGGCATGGTTGACAGATTGCCTTGCAACGGTGCTCCCGGTACGCCTGCACCTGACGCTGATCCTGTGCCTGTTCCCAAAACAGTGTGGACCATTCCTAATTACAGACTGACCCCTAATGATAACACAGAAGTAGTCAAGGTGTCAACCCCACCGGTACTGGCATTGTTTGCGGTTGCTTTGCTTGGTATATTCATTACAAGAAAACGCAAAAAATAGGTTGCATTCGTTTCTAGCTGTCGTATAATGTACACACAGTTAGGAAATAGGAGCAACAACATGCAAAAGATTCAAAGCTACGATGTACGCGAACTGTTTGACCCAGTGCAAACGCATGCCGCATATCAAGTTCCAACCGAGCAAATCGATCAGCTTAAAACTGAGCTGAAGACCAATCACGGTGCAACACGTTTCCGTCGTGTTAAAACTTGCATCAAGGGAATAGAAATTTTGTGCTTCAAGTTAAAATAAAAGGTTGCATTCATTTCTAGTCATGCTATTATGTACACACAGTTAGGAAACAGGAGTAACACAATGCCAATAGAAACTTTAATGCTAGGCCTGATCGGCACAACCAAAAACGGCACAACCAAAACTGAAATCCACTTCCAGCCTAAAGAGAAGTTCCTGGAATTGCATCAGGAGTCTGGTTACGTGATTGCAAGCTTGCCGGTTGACACAGCACGCGATTTATCGTTGCATGATCACCGCTGGCGTGTAGCGATTGCGCTGTACAACTTGCACGTAGACACTGGAAAAATAATTGCATAAAAGGTTGCATCCTGATCTGTGTGTGCTATTATGTACACACAGTTAGGAAATAGGAGACATACCATGTCAAAAGTAGTAGCAAACAAAATTCTTAAAGAACACGGCTTAGAGTTTGTAAAGGTAAGCACAGGTAGCATGATAGGAAATGATGATAAGTGCTTTACTGACAACTCGGGCAAGCGTGTAAAGGGCATGTTTGGTGCAAGCATCGGGCCAATGACGCTAACAAACATTCCTTGGGATAG
>NZGE01000071.1 GCA_002689455.1 Magnetococcales bacterium
CTGTGACAAACTGGTTAAAAGCCAGTTGCTCTACCAACTGAGCTAACGACCCAATCAAAAGCGAATATACATCGTTTTTTTTATACGTCAAGTATAATATGTCCCATTTTGAATATTTTTTTGGACTAATTTTATAAAGTTCTGATTTTAAAATAAAAAGTGTATTCACTTTTTATAGGCTAATGTCATACCATCACCTAAAGGTAACATGGAAATATCAAAGCGTTCATCTTTGTGTAAATGCTTGTTAAACTCTTTCATGGCATTTGGTAAAACATCATTCACATGTTCAGTTTTTGTAACTTCACCAAATAAGAATACATTATCAAAAATCATAAGTCCGCCTTGGCGAAGAAGTTTATGGCATTTATCTAAATAGTCAATGTAGCCAAGTTTGTCTGCGTCTATATAAATAAAGTCATATGTTTCAAGTTCATTGTCGTTTTTTAAAATAGCATCAAGGGTGTCGTGTGCCTTGGCAATGCGAAGATCAATTTTATGCTCAACGCCTGCTTTTTGCCAATATTTACGGGCAAACGGTTCGTAACGCCCGTTATATTCACAGGCAATAATTTTTGCATCATCTGGTAATGCCATGGCCATCCATAATGTGCTGTAGCCCGTAAAAACACCAATTTCGATGGACTTTTTAGGCTTTAATATTTTAAGTAACATTGAAATAAATTGCATTTGTTCTGGTGAAGAAACCATGCGAGCTGCACGTTCTGTTGCAAAGGTCTCGTCACGTAATTCAACCGTGATGTAAGGCTCTTTTAAACTATGCTCGACAGCGTAGTTGTAGAGTTCTTCTGTGATTTGATATTTTCTGGCCATGACAGTTGTCTTTATTTCAAGTTATGTTAAATTTCTTACAATTTAACGTATTTTAACAAGAGGTCAAGCAGACAAGTTTATGAACATTGCAGGTTATCAAATTTCAGATGATATTTTAGATGAAATTAACGCTAAGATTTTGAACGCCGTTAATGTTTTTCCACCAAAAGAGAAACGTTTTTTTGCGCTTGATAAAACACCAATAAAAAATGTGAAAGTTGTTATTTTAGGGCAAGACCCTTACCACGGAAAAGGTCAAGCGCATGGGCTTTCCTTTAGTGTGGAAGAGGGGGTTAAGTTGCCACCATCTTTGCGTAATATTTACAAAGAAATTGAGGCTGAGTTTGGATGTGGAATGTCGGCTTCAGGTTGTTTGACACCATGGGCTGAGCAAGGTGTTTTGCTTTTAAATGCAGTGCTTTCAGTAGAAGAAGGTCAGCCAAATTCACATGCGGGAATAGGTTGGGAACAGGTGACTGATTCTATTATTGAACAGGTGAGTGAGGAGTGTGAGCATGTAGTGTTTATGCTATGGGGTGCATATGCTCAAAAGAAGGGGAATTTAATAGACTCTTCAAAACATTTGATATTAAAAAGCCCGCACCCTTCACCTTTTTCTGCTCATAAAGGTTTTTTGGGAAATGGCCATTTTAAAAAAGCGAATTCATTTTTAGAAGAGCATTCTTTAAAACCTATTTTTTGGAAAATTTAGAGTCATAACACCAATAGGTTGTTTTTAGCTTGTTTTAAGTGAAAATGATACGCATATGTTACGCATTTTAGCGAAAAGAATGCTTTGAATTTCTTATAATGGGGCTATTATAGCTGTTTTTACCAATTAAATGGTGTTTTAAATAGGGGTTGTTTCACTACCATACGCAAATATATAATTTTAAATTGTATGCAACAAGTTGTTTTTGAATTGATAAGAGGTTGTGTTTTATGTATGTTTGCACATGAAATTTACTTTGACTTTTAAGGTGGTTTTTTATGAAAACCAAGAATGTGGCCGAAAGGTCTAAAACTGTTGTTTCAAAATATAAAGGCTTTGCCGATTTTATTTTGAATGCAACAACTGAAGATAAAGAAGTTGTTTTTACAACGGTTATGCGTCGGGTTTCTGCCCAGCAACAACGCATTATTCAACAAGCGAATGCCCTTAAGGGGGGATGATGAATGTCAGCATCCGTAGACTATACCCATTTATTTGGGGTATAGCACTGATTATTTTATTGACGCATGGCTTACATGTGGTGGCAGGAATTGTTAAAGCTGCATTTGTTTTGGGGTCTATTGCCTTTGTTTTAATAAATGTATGCGGTCTTTCATTTGTTAAAAACGCTTTTAAGCAGGATATAAAAAAGGTTGTGCTAACAGAAGTTGCTCTTGTTTATTTAGCGTGCGTCACTTTTACAGCGTCTCTACTTGTTTGTATGCCAGCCATAATGGCAGGTGATATGACCTTTTTAGAGCCCAAATATTGGATTATTAATATGAATTTAGTTTTGGGCATGTTTACGTTTTTACGTTTTATTTTTCAACTGTTCAAAAAAGATGTTCTTTCTGATTAGGTTTTAGAATGTGTGTATCGAAAAAAAAGCCCTCAATTGAGGGCTTTTTTTATTGAAACATCAATTATTCAGTTTCAGCCAATGTTGGGCTTGAAGAAGGAACCTTCACACGGCTTGGGCGCGGGAACTTGTGTGCCTCTTGTGCGTTTGTTGCCTGTCCGTCTTGGTATTTTGTGTTAAGGTCACGAATCATTGCATAAAGGTCCACAGGTTTTGTGTGGTCAATGCTAAATTCAATACGGTGCAGTTCTTTCAAGTCTGGCTCGTCCACCTCTTCAGGAAGTGGTTTGTCGTGTACTTTGAATTTACTGCCTTTTAGAAGGTCCACATATTTTACTTCCAACTCTTGCAATAAGTTTGATGGAACATCACGGTTTAAACGAATTACCGCATCACCATTTTCAAGGTAACGCATAGAGTGGTAACGGTAGTAAAAATCGTTAATATATTTAATGGCATCATCAATGTCGGTTGTGTAGTAAACAAGGTCTAAGTCTGGTCGGCTAACTGTCCCTTGGTCACGTAAGTGGTACATAAGCTCAATAACTTTACCCCAGAATGTACCGCCTTTATGTTCCATCATAACAACCGGAACAGGAATAGCACGGCCTGTTTGAATAAGTGTTAATGCTTCAAAGCCTTCATCCATTGTACCAAATCCACCAGGGAAAAGAACAATGCCGTCTGCCTCGCGTACGAACGCAAGCTTACGAATAAGGAAGTAATAAAAAGTAATCAGACGTTCATCTTTTAAATAAGGGTTTGCGTCTTGTTCAAATGGTAGGCTGATGTTTAAACCAATAGCATGGTCTTTACCAGCACCTTTGTTACCAGCTTCCATAATGCCAGGGCCTGCACCAGTAATCACGTCATATCCAAAGTCTTGAACAAGCTTGTTTGCAAAGTCATGGCATAAAAGATAATCTGGATGCTCAGGTTGTGTACGTGCGGAACCGAAAATAGAAATTTTAGGGGTGCCACGTAGGTGCTGGAACTTTTCACTGTAAGTTTTCATTTCCGTAATAAGTCCTAAAAGCAATGACTTATCGTAACCTGTAATGTTACCAGTTTGTAGAAATTCAGCAGCAGCTTCAGCAGAAAGTTTTGGTGCTGGTGTGCCAGCGTTAAAGCCTCTGTGGTCGCTTGTTGTTCTTTTATGTACCATAGTAAGTTCTCCTTATTTTGCGGTTGTTCATTATAAGCACTTTATTGAAAAGAGAAAGCTTTTTTAAAAGCTGTTACATAAAAGTTGCTTGTATTGTAGTCATATGCTAAAAAAGACGCTACAGGTAGTATTAAATATATTCTAGGTTTACGTAACATTGGCTGAAGATACACAAAAACAAGAAGAATCAATGGAGGACATTCTAGCCTCTATTCGTGAAACGGTTGAGGAAGAAGTGAGCAAGGCTGACGAAGCTGAAAGTGCCACTTCAACAGAAGAAACAAACTCCCAAGATGATATTGCAAGCGAACTTCTTTCAGAAGATATTTCTGATGACGAGGGCGATGATATTACATCTGAAGATGATGCTTTGGCAGCAATGGCCAATGCACAGTCTGAAATAGATAATGCGGCAAATACATCTGATAACATGGACGATGAGGACATGGCAGGTCTTCTTTCTGAAACAGATGATGCGACCGAAACAGTTGCTGAAGTTCCCGCTTCAACAGAAGAATCAAACGAAGATGTTTTAGAATTAACAGACGTTGTTGAAAAAGGTGATACTTCTTCAGAAGATGACCTTATCGATGTTAATAAATTTGCTTCTTCAGGCGAAATCGCTCAAGCAGAAGCATCAGACGTGGCTGCTTCACGTGAAAGTTACGGTGCTGAAGGTAGCGAAGATGAAGACGATATTGATGTAGACCTTGACGGCATTATGAATGAGCTCAAAGAAGAAGGTGAAATTCCATCTGCGGATGACTTACCATCTGAAGATGAAGCCGCTTCTTTCATTGCTGAAAATAACGTTGAAGAAAGCGAACAATCAGATGATGCCGATGCGTTAGATATGATGTCCTCATCTGAAGATGAAATTCAAGAGACCGTAGAAAAACCAACTGCGCCAGTAACACCGGAAGCACCAGCAACACCAGCTGTTTCCGAGCAAGTTGCACAGGCCGCAGCTGAAGAAGTTGCACGCAAAGTTTTCTTACCAACAACACCTTCTGCAAAAGGTTTACAAGTAAGCTTCCCAGCTGAAGTTTTAGCAGAAGCACTTCGCCCATTGGTGACCGATTGGATCAACCAAAACCTTGGCGATATTGTGGAGCGTTTGGTAAAAGAAGAAATCTCTAAACTTGTAGACAGATAAGGTTTACAAATTTAGGTGTATTTAAAAAATGGGGGCGGGAATGCCCTCATTTTCACTGTTAAAAGTATATAAGGTAAGTGGAATAATTAGATGTTAGAAACAACATATAACGCTAAAAACGTAGAAACAAATCTATATAAAAAATGGGAAGCTTCAGGTTGCTTTTCGGCAAACCCAGAAAGCTCTAAAAACCCATTCACAATTATGATTCCACCACCAAACGTCACAGGTAAACTTCATGCAGGTCACGCTTTAACGATGACCCTGCAAGACATTCTCATTCGTCATGCCCGCATGACAAATAAGGACGCCCTATGGCAACCAGGAACAGACCATGCTTCTATTGCTGTGGAACGTTTGGTTACCCAAAAGCTTGAAAAAGAAGGTGTTGATAAAAAAGCCATTGGTCGTGAAGCTTTTATTGAAAAAGCATGGGAGCAAAAAGAAGAATCGGGCACGAATATTATTAACCAGCTGAAGCTTTTAGGCGCTTCATGTGACTGGGACCGTGAACGCTTTACAATGGACGAAGGTTTGTCTAAGGCGGTAACCAAAGTGTTTGTTCAACTGCACGAAGAAGGTTTAATTTACCGTGGTACACGCCTTGTAAACTGGGACCCTCAGCACCAAACAGCCGTTTCAGATATTGAGGTGAAGCACAAAGAAATGAACGGTCACATGTGGCATCTGAAATATCCACTTAAAGATGGTGGATTTGTGATTGTGGCAACCACACGCCCTGAAACAATGCTGGGCGATACAGCTGTTATTGTTCACCCTGATGACGAACGTTACAAAAGCTTAATTGGTCAAACCATTACACTGCCGCTTGTAGGCCGTGAAATTCCTGTGATTGCAGATGACTATATTGATATGGAGTTCGGTTCTGGCTGTATGAAGGTAACACCCGCGCACGACTTTAATGACTATGAAATTAGTCGGCGCCATAATTTAGAGATGATTAACATCTTCAATAAAACAGCGCACGCCAATGAAAATGTGCCAGAAGAGTATCAAGGTTTAGAGCGTTTTGAATTACGCAAAAAAGTTGTGGCAGATATGGAAGCATTAGGTTTACTTGAAAAAGTAGAAGCGCACCAAAACAACGTGGCACATGCAGAACGTGACGACACAATTTTAGAGCCTTACCTCACAACGCAGTGGTATTTAAAAACAAAGGAACTTGCCAAACCGGCTATTGAAGCTGTGAAATCGGGTGAAGTTCAATTTGTTCCACAAAACTGGGAAAAAACATATTTTAACTGGATGGAAAACATTCAAGACTGGTGTATTTCTCGTCAGCTTTGGTGGGGGCATCAAATCCCAGCTTGGTACCATGAAAATGGTGAAATTTATGTGGGTGAAGAAGCACCAGAAGTGACAGGTTGGCAACGTGACCCAGACACGCTAGACACTTGGTTTAGTTCTGGCTTGTGGCCATTTTCAACACTTGGCTGGCCAGACAAAACGCCTGAGCTTGAAAAATATTACCCAACCGATGTCCTTGTAACAGGCTTTGATATCATCTTCTTCTGGGTTGCAAGAATGATGATGTTTGGTTACAAATTTATGGGTGCAGCACCATTTAAAAAGATATTTATTCACGCACTTGTTCGTGATGAAAACGGTCAAAAAATGTCTAAATCAAAAGGCAATGTGCTTGACCCTGTGGAGCTAATTGAAGAGTTTGGCACCGATGCTTTGCGTTATACCATTGGTTCGCTTACCGCACCTGGTGCTGATATTTCGCTTGGTAAAGGTAAAATTGAATCTTCTCGTAACTTCTGTACAAAACTTTGGAACGCATCACGTTTTGCTTTGATGAACGGTGTTCAATACGATGAAACTTTTGACATTAACACTGTGAATCACCCTGTGAATAAATGGATGATTGCAAAACTTTCCGAACTGATCGACACTCAAAATAAAGCGTATGAAGACTTTAGGTTTAACGACCTTTCACAAAGCTTATATCACTTTACTTGGGGTACATATTGCGACTGGTACTTAGAGCTTACAAAACCAATGGTTTATGGAACAGATGAAGCTTTGGCAACAGAAACCAAACAAACGCTTGGCTGGGCGCTGGAAAAATTACTTCGCCTTATGCACCCTGTTATGCCATTTATCACCGAAGAAATTTGGTTAGCACTCACAGGTAAGCAAGAAACGGGCGAAATGCTGATGAGCCAAGCTTGGCCAGATGCAAGTAACTGGCCGAAGGATGAAAAATCTATGGACGATGTGGACTGGTTGATTAACGTTATTACGGCTATTCGCACAGCCAGAAGTGAAAACAATGTGCCAAATAAAGCTGAAGTTGTTGCCACGGTGCGTGGTGCAAATGATGCTTCACTAAGCTTGTTTAAAGGTTTTGAAAGTTTCATTAAAGGCATGACAAAAGTAGAAGGCTTTGAAAACCACACAGGCGAACTTGTAAAAACAGATGTTGTTGCTGTAGCAGAAGGTGTGGAAGTTGTTTTACCACTTGAAGGTGTGGTGGACTTTGAAGCTGAAAAAGAACGTATCGCCAAAGAAATTGCTAAATTTGAAGCTGAACTTGGCAAGATTAACGGTATGTTGGGTAACGAAAATTTCGTGAAGCGCGCACCTGAACATGTGGTGGCGGAACAAGAAGAAAAGCGTGATGCTATCATGGCTGATCTTTCTAAATTGAAACAAGTTCTAGAGGCAAGATAATGGACAAACGTAACGACATTTTAATTAAGCTAGATAATTACAACCCTGAAAGCTTAGAAGAGCAGGGCAGTAAAATTTTAATGCTGGACTTTATTGAAAATAATAAAGATTGCTTCATGCGTGAAAACTTAGAAGGACATGTGACGGCGAGTTCTTGGATTGTAAACCCAGACCGTACAAAGGTGTGCTTGGTACACCATAAAAAGTTAAAGCGCTGGGTGCAAGCTGGTGGTCACTGTGATGGTGAATTCCGCACAAAACTGGTTGCACAAAAAGAACTTGAAGAAGAAACAGGGCTTAAAACAGCCGAGCTTGTAAGTGATAAACTATTTGATGTTGATGCACATGTTATTCCTGAACATAAAGGCGTGCCAGAACATATTCATTACGATGTACGTTTCTTATTTGAAGCTGATGAAAATGAAAAGCCTGTTATCAGCGATGAGTCGAACGATGTGCAATGGTTTACATTAGAAGAAGCTGCAAAGCTTGGCTTGGATGAGTCGGTTTTAAGAATGCTTGAAAAAACATACACAATACAGTAAATTCTATAAAAATTTTTTAAAGAGGGAAAAGAAATGGCAGGACATAGTAAATGGGCCAACATTAAACACCGTAAAGCAGCGCAAGATGCAAAGCGTGGTAAAATTTTTACACGTCTTATTCGTGATATTATGACAGCGGCTAAAAGCGGTGGTGACCCTAACGATAACCCTAACTTAAAGCTTGCTTTGGATAAAGCACGTGCAGCCAACATGACAAAGGACGTAATGGACCGTGCCATTAAACGTGGTACAGGTGAGATTCAAGGTGAAGATTACGTTGAAAAAGTTTACGAAGCAATGGGCCCAGGTGGCGTTGCGCTTGTTATTAAAACGCTGACCGATAATGGTACACGTACATACAACAACGTACGTTTGGCTGTTTCAAAAGCTGGTGGTAACCTTGGTGAGCAGGGTTCTGTTATGTGGCAGTTTAACCATAACGGTTTAATGGTTTACCCAAACACGATTGGCGGTGAAGACGAAGTGATGGAAGCGGCACTTGAAGCAGGTGCTTCCGACTTTGAAGTTGAAGGTGATGTATATAAAATCATCACAGAAGTGGCAGATTTTGGCGCTGTACGTGATGCGATGAACGCTCAATACGGTGACGCTATGGAAGACCCTGACTTAACTTACATTCCAACAAACTGGATTGAAGTAACAGATTCTGAAATTGCAGGAAAAGTTCAAAAACTTGTAGATTCTGTAGAAGAAGATGATGACGTTCAAGAAGTGATTACAAACATGGACGTTTCAGATGAAATTGCCGAGAAGTTAGCTTCTTAATTTCTTCACTTAGAACTTTCTAAAAAATAAAAAAGCCTCCGTTTTGGGGGCTTTTTAAAAGTCGGTATTTAAGTATTGTTGGCACGTATGGCGGCAAGGCGTGCGGGGTCAATAGCGTCAAGAACTTGTTCAGTACATTCTGTTTTTGCCATGGTTGATGACCGATTACGTTCAATGGTTCTCATGTAACATTGACCATCAGGTGTGATATCGTAAATATAAAAATGATCAAAAATAAAGGCGTATTTTATTGCTTTAAAGTTCACTCTATCGCCTAAATTTTGTGCACTAAGTTGGGCATGCTCTGGTATATCATGATAACTCAGAAACGTTGTGTATTTTAAGCTATCTGCCTTTTTATGTTCCGAGGTTGTAGCGTTAGTTTCTGCACCACATGCGCTTAAACCAAGGGTCATAAGAATGGCAAAAGTCATGATTGATTTTTTCATGGATGTTTCCTTGTAAAAGGTCTGGAAGGTTAGTTTCTATTGAAATGTAGTTAATATTATTATGAATTTCAAGGATGTGTGAAAAGTAATGTGAAATTTTTACTTGATGTGTTTAATTTTATAGATTTCTCATGTATGATGAGAGGTATAGGAAATTACTTAAAATTAAAAAGAAGAAATTTGTTCAATGTCACAGTTTGATCTAATTGTTATTGGTGCAGGCCCTGCGGGTTATGTTGCAGCCATTCGTGCAGCCCAGTTGGGTATGAAAACAGCTTTAATTGAAAAACACTCATCGCTTGGTGGAACGTGTTTAAATGTGGGGTGTATTCCTTCAAAGGCATTGCTAGATTCTTCTGAAAAGTTTGAACTTGCACAACACCACTTCGGTGAGCACGGCATTACAGTTAGTGACGTGAAGGCAGATATTCCAACCATGGTGAAGCGCAAGCAAGGCGTTGTGGATAAGATGACCCAAGGCATTAACTTCTTAATGAAAAAAAACAAAGTAACCGTTATTAATGGCTGGGCAACTTTATCGGGTAAAAACTCTGTAAAAGTGGACGATAAAGATGAATACCAAGCGAAGAACATTCTTATTGCTGCTGGTTCAGATGTTATAGAATTACCGTTTGCGAAATTTGATGGTGAACATATTATTTCTTCAACAGAAGCATTGGAACTACAAGAAGTTCCACAGCACCTTATTGTGATTGGTGCTGGTGTTATTGGTTTGGAACTTGGTTCTGTTTGGCGCCGTTTGGGTGCAAAAGTTTCTGTGATTGACGTTGCAGACAAACCGCTTGCAGTGATGGATAGTGACCTTGGTAAAGAAGCTCAAAAATTATTTACAAAACAAGGTTTAGAATTTTACATGAATTCTAAAGTCAGTGGTGTGAACGTTGAAGACGGTAACGTGAATGTAGAATTTGAAGATAATGCTGGCGAAGTTAAAAAACTTAATGGTGACAAAGTGCTTGTTGCTGTAGGCCGTAAACCAAATACAAAAGGTTTAAACCTTGAAGCCGCTGGCGTTGAAGTGGACGAACGTGGTTTTATTAAAGTTGATGAACACTTTAAAACATCATGCGACAGTATTTTTGCTGTGGGTGATTGTGCGCCAGGTCCAATGCTTGCACACAAAGGTGAAGAAGAAGGTGTGGCTTGTGTTGAAATGCTTTCGGGCCAAAAACCACATATTAATTACGACTGTATCCCTTGGGTGGTTTACACAGCACCAGAAGTTTCTGGTGTTGGTAAAACAGAAGAACAGCTAAAAGAAGCTGGTATTGAATATAACGTTGGTAAATTTAACTTCCTTGCTAACGGTCGTGCTGTAGCGATGGCTGAAAGTAATGGTTTTGTTAAAGTGCTTGCCGATAAGAAAACCGACAAACTTTTAGGCGTTCACATGATTGGACACAACGTTTCAGAGATGATCCACGAAGCTGTTGCTATTATGGAATTTGGTGGCAGTGCAGAGGACATGGCACGTATGGTGCACGCACACCCAACCATGAGTGAAGCAACCAAAGAAGCTGCATTGGCTGTTGATGGCCGTGCCATTCATTCGTAAATTTTGGTTGAAACATGTTGTACTCAGCCGATGAAATTGACAACATACTAAAAGAAGAGCTTTGGCGTGGGTTTGACGCTAAAGCTCTTTCTAATTTACAACAATCGGTTAAAAAATATGTAGATGATGGCTATGAAGAAACTGGTTATGAATATGCGAACTTGTTTGATGAGTTAAGTATTTCGTCACAGCTTCAAATTCAAGAATATGCTGAAAAAGTTCGCCATGCTTTTCCTAAAAAGGAAAAGGGGCGTGTGCTGGATGTGGGGGCAGGGCACGGTGTCCGAACCATGTTTTTAGCCGCTCAAGAAAATGTAAATGTTAAAGCCATTGAACCTTCAGAGTATTTTTACGCAAGGCATTTATTGGAGCTTGAAAAGGAAGGCAAACTTCCTTTTGGCTGTGCCATGAAAGGGGACATGTGCAAGCTACCTTTTGAAAATGCTGTTTTTGACGGGGTTTATTGCAATGCTGTTTTGCACCACCAATTGTATTTACCAGGAAAAAACATTGGTATTGAACAAGCGATGAGCGAATTTTCACGTGTATTGTTAAAAGGTGGGCAGTTGTTTGTTTTAACCTTAGCTGGAAATCATCACCATTTACGTTTACAGCGCTTTTTCCAATCGATTGATGA
>NZGE01000072.1 GCA_002689455.1 Magnetococcales bacterium
TAGGTAGTGTCAATTTTTTCAAAAAAACCCACGTGTAAACACACATAAGCATCTACAGAATTCAAGGGCGATATTGAATATGGCAGCCGATTTGCCACCAAACATTGATTTACATGAACAGCTAGAAGCGGGAACTGCTTTGCAGAGCCCTACATTCTATGAAACAACCATTAATTACGAAAACCGTGTTGCACAAGTTGTTGAAAAATTCCGTGACGATTTAAGAATTGAAATGTCTGACGAAGGTGATATGACGATTGTTGTTATGAACGAAGCCGAAGCATCCAGAAATGGAAGTGCCACACAAAATGTTCATCGTTATTTAGATGAAATGAGTGACCAAGCTTATGAGCAGTACCGCGCACGTAATCAAAGCACATTTTCTGCCGTATATGATGCTGGAAGTTTTGTAAGCAATGTAAGCGAAACCGTAAACTACAACATTGATGGAAACCCTCAATTAAGCACCTCCATCCCAGAGGTTGTACAAAATAAATTGGTCATGGAACATCTGGTCGACAGCATATTAAACGGCAATAACAGTAGCCATGCAATTGCAGGCCTAAAATTTAGTGAATATAAGCAATATGCAAAACAACAACTGATAGACTCTCCAGAACGTAACGTCGGCTGGGTAGACCTAGACTATGAAACCGACCAAAGTATATGGAAGGAACATGTGTATGAACACATGACCAATGACATAGAAAGCTTACAAGTTGAAGGCATTTCAATTGAAGGGCAAGCTGAATATGCAATGAACCATGAAGTGGGGCATATACTTGCTGAAAAATATTCGCAATACTACATAACAGACGAAGCACATGAAAGCTTAGCTGATGTACTTTCCATCGCATATGAAGCTGCAAATGGTACGCTTGAACAAGAAACTGTAGACCGCATGATTATCCAACGATCCTATACATATATCAGAGGAGAAGACGCTAAATATAACACTGCACCTGCTGTAGAAAAGTTTTTAGAAACGACCAACCTTGAAAGTTTTGCTGGTTTAGACAGAAACGAAGTAACCGAAAAAGTTTTATCCGAATCAGATCAATTTATGAGAACTGGTAAATTTATTAATAAAGCACAGCGCGACGTTGAAACGGGTGAAAAAATCGGCGAAATGGATGTACCGTATATTAGACCACCTTCATACAGCCCTGCAACGGGCAGTGAAATGAGCGCTATTTTATATCTGAAAACCAAAGAATTTGGTAAAGATGAAGGTGTTGCATCACCTAAACAAATACATTACCTATTAGAAAAAAATAGAGAAACGCTTTTACAAGAGGGTGTAACCCCCGAAGACTTGAAACCGTTAGAGATGATTGCGGAGCGTGCATACCTTATCACCACAGCCGAAGACATTGAATTAGGCCTTGATAGGTTAGAATATGAAAAACCAGATACACTTCACATGAATAAAGAAAAAGAAGCTTCGCTAGAAAAAAACGCAGCAATCCCAGCCGAAATGGAAGCCACCTACCCTTACGATGTAAGCCCAGAAGCGCAAGCTGAAATGACAGCGGATGAGTTAGCCCTTGCGTCATACAACAATGAAATTGTTGGTAAAGTGTGGCGTGACGTTGAAACGTTAGAGGATAATAATTTAACAACCGATGAACGTGCCTACCTTCTTAAACATGAAGAGCGTCATGTTTCATCTCCGAACTATGTTGTACCTGAAGGCTTACAAGTTGATGATTTAAAAAATGTTCTAAACGAACATAACGTGGCCATAAGCTATAGCTACACACTTGAACAGTCAATAGAGCAATTACCACATCAAACTTTACAAGTGGAACAAGAAACCTCCCATGACCGTTGATACATAAAATATATGCAACAAAAAAGCCCTCATAATGAGGGCTTTTAATTTCGCTTATTCGCTTTGAGCAATCACCACGTTTGGGTAATCGTCTTCAAAAGTTTTCAAAAATCGCATCCGTTCTTGATGCCACGAAGCATAGCGCACCAATTTTGCCTGAACACGGCGTGGTGTTTCGCATTCGTTGTACATTAAGTTTTGAACCTCTTCCAGTGTTACAGGTTCGCTTTCATAACCTTTATATACATCATAGGCGCTATCACCCATGCGTTTTGCCGTTAATGCAACGGGCTCCTTGTATTTGGCGTTCCACTTTTTAAATTCATCACGGCGTTCTTCAAAAAACGCCTCAACATAATCATTACTTGGGCAACTTTCGCCTAGCCCTGACAGGGTTTCAGTTTGCTCTTCTTTTTCCTCATTGGCATTTCCAACAAAATAAGAAAAAGCAGTAAAGACTGCACCTGTAAATAAAAGGACTGAAGCAACCAAAACACGACGTGAACGTTTGTTCATGTTATTTCTCCTAAGAAGAGGGTAAAAAGATAAGTGTTACAAAATCTTTAAAAGGTATAAGTATCCACAAAGTTAAATGCAAGCTTTTTGTCGGAAAAACCTTGTAAATATTCACAGTAAACACCATAAGAGTAACATATAGCCCTTCAGGGCTTTGTTGCACATACACGTTTTTTACCGTGGGCTAATGCTCACGACAACTTCAAACGCCCAATTTTGGGCATTTACCAAAAGGAAACATAGAATGTTTACATTCTTGATATTTGCTGTACTCACTGGTGCGCTAACCTTTATAGGTACGCGTGGGGTTTTCTCATCCGTTATGGCTGGCATTATTGCTGGTATTATTGGCTGGGTAACGATGCCAACCATTGGTTGGGGCTTTACGGGGTGGATTACCATCCCATGTGTCATTGCTGTTATTATGAGCATTGTGCTCATAATCCTCAGTGAAGGCGAAGATGGTAGCTTAAAAAGCACTTTATCAATTGCTGGCGCTTGGGTATTTTTGGCGCTTTTAGTGCCACTGTCTCAATCTAGCGTATTTTACCATGAAGAGTTCCAACAATTGCTTGGCGACGTAGATGAACGCAACTTCAGTGAAGACATTTCACCCGTGAATGAAAATTTTCGGGTGGTAATTACTGAAGAGGTTGCACAAGCTTACGTGAAGCGTATTTTTGGTCAGAACCCTGGCCTTGAAGCACGTACAAACGTTGGTACCATGAACCTTCAACGCCTGCATGGCACCTTCAACATTCAAGATCAAGACGGAAAGGTGAAAACCTTAACGTTTGAAAATGATTTTGCATGGGTTGCCCCGTTGAACCATTCCGGTTTTTGGAAATGGTTTAACATTGGTGTTACAGAAGGCTATGTCATTCAGTCAGCTACAAACAGCAACGAGCAATACTTGGTAACCGCTTTATGTGAAACAACATCACCTGAAAGCTGTGAACCATTAAAGCTTAAGTATCTAAAATCGGCTTACTTGGGTGATAACCTAACTCGTCTTACTTACACAAATGGCTACCGGACAGTTCCACTGACCGACTATTCATTTGAAATTGAAGATGGAACGGGTTACCCATACTTCGTGGCAACACAGTATGAACACAAAGTAAACGCCTTTTTTGGTGCAGACGCTGTTGGCGTTGTTTTAATTGACCCCCAAACAGGTGATTTAACCCCGTTTAAAGCGGGTGAAGAACCTAAATGGGTTGACCGTGTTCATCCAGAGTCTTTTCTTCTGGAACAAACGGACGACTATGGTCAATATAAAAACAGCGGTTGGTGGGATGCTCATGTTTCTAAAGAAAATGGCCCGACAGTGGCAACCGTAGGTTCAAAAATCATTTTAGGTGCAGATAATAATCTGTACGCTTGGACGGATATGACATCCAAGAAAAATGAAGAGAACGCAGTTGCAACAGTTGGCCACATGATGATTAACATGAAAACCAAAAAAGCACGTTTTTACAGAACGGTTCAAGGTATTACCGCAAGCCGTGCTGTTGAGCTCCTAGAAAGTAACGATAAGGTTCAAGCACAAGGTTATAAAGCTGCCAGCCCCATTCTTTACAATATTCAAGGTGTTCAAACGTACTTCACAGCACTCATTGGCAATGACGGCGAACCGAAAATGTACGCTTTTATTGACCAACAAACAGGTAAAGCAATTGGTATTGAACCTATTGCCCGTGGTCCGAAAGCAGCGCTTTTAACTTATATGAAGTCGCTGAATAAAGACCAAGCTTTAAACGGTGTTGCCGACCTTGTTGACGCAACCGACATTTCAGGCATTGTTGCAAGTGTTCGCCATGAAAATGGTGTTTACTTCTTAATGCTGGAAGGAAATAACGCTCAAGCCTTTTGGGCTGAAGCCGTTACCCAACCTGAAATTCGCTGGGTTGAAAAAGGTGACGAAGTTCGTCTGGTTTATCCAAAATCGGAAGATTCTCGTCGCAAGCAACCATCTGTCATGCTTCAAGGTTTCGACCTTGAGCGTTTAAGCATTACGGAACTGCCAGAAAAGCAGTAATCTTAACTTCTAACGATAAGACCTTCACTTTGTGAGGGTCTTTTTTTTATGCACATAATAAATTCCTTAAATTATGTACATCATTATAACCTTTGGCACACATTATGCATTGTATACACTGACACCCTTACCGTCGGCATTATATTAACGTTTGGGAGAAAGCACATGAAAGAACAGCGCGAACTTAGAAGTTTAGGTTATTCAGCCTTTGAAAAGGAATATAGTTTATCCAGCGGTAAAGCATTTACACGTATTCGTAAAACACTACAAGAACCCAACAAACCTGACCGCCTGACCATGGAAGACATTGTTAAAAAATATGATGTAAAGCACATTTCTCCATTCGAAATGGTTATTATGAGCAAAGAGCTTTATAACAATAAACTCATCAGCGAAATTGAATTTATTTATTTAAGTTTTCAGCCCGAAACACACCCAAGGTATAACGAAACCATTGGCAAACAAACAGGGCAAATGGCCGAACCCAGCCGCAAACGTGACTTTTTACAATATTGGGAAGATAAAGTTCATCAAGAAATTCGTATCGATTCTATGAACCTTGATAAAAGCTGGCGTGTGATGAAAATTTTGCACCACCTTAATAAATTGCGTGAAGAAATATTTGGGCAAACTTTAAATGTAAATGCTGCAAAGTAATGCAATAAAGGTGAATTAACCATTCACAAAAAACACCCCCTTTGCTATGATGTTTGAAACAAATTTCAAACAGGGTAATTCAATGCAAAAATATTTAGACCTTCTACGTCACGTTAAAGAAAACGGAACATACAAAGATGACCGCACAGGCACAGGCACTTACAGTGTTTTTGGCCACCAAACACGTTATAATTTAGAAGAAGGCTTCCCCCTGCTTACCACAAAAAAATTACACCTAAAGTCTATTATTCATGAACTTTTATGGTTCTTACAAGGTGATACAAACATTAAATACCTACAAGAAAATGGTGTACGCATTTGGAACGAATGGGCAACCGATGAAGGTGACCTAGGCCCTGTTTATGGTGCACAGTGGCGTTCATGGCAAGGTGCAAATGGCGAAACATTCGACCAAATCAAACAGCTGGTGCACGACATTAAAACAAACCCTGACTCTCGCCGTCTTATTGTAAGCGCTTGGAACCCTGCAGTGCTGCCAGATGGATCTGAAAAAGAACCAAAGGCTTACCCTGCAAAAGGTATGCAAGCCCTGCCACCATGCCACTGCTTGTTCCAATTTTACGTAGCTGACGGCAAACTTTCTTGCCAACTTTACCAACGTAGTGCCGACATTTTCCTTGGTGTGCCATTTAACATTGCTTCATACGCTTTACTTACACATATGATAGCACATGTAACAGGCCTTAAAGTGGGTGACTTTGTGCATACACTCGGTGATGCTCACCTTTATAAAAACCACATGGAACAAGTGGACGAACAACTAAGCCGTATTCCAGGCAAACGTCCAACATTGAAATTAAACCCAGAAGTGAAAGACCTATTTGACTTCACTTTTGACGATATTGAAATTGTTGGGTACGAAGCTGCACCAAACATTCCAGCGAAAGTGGCTGTATAATTCATGGCAAAAATTTCGCTTATTGCTGCCATGGCAAAAAACCGCACCATTGGTGTAAATGGTGGCTTGCCGTGGCACCTTAAAAAGGACCTACAATATTTTAAAGCCCAAACACTGGGCAAACCCATGGTTATGGGACGTAAAACATTCAAAAGTTTTGGCGAACGCCCGCTTCCCAAACGCCCTCACATTGTGATTACGCGCGACATGAATTACAAACCTGAAGGCGTTACCGTTTGCCACAGCTTAAACGAGGCATTACAAACAGCCAACAGCATGACGAACGATGAAATTATGGTGATTGGTGGCGGTGAAATTTACAAAGCAGCGTTGCCACACTGCGACCGCATTTACCTAACCGAAGTTGATATTGACATTGAAGGCGACACCCTCTTCCCAATGTTTGACAAAACAACCTTCAAAGAAACCAGCCGCCTTTCAGAACATGAAAATGGCGTATCTTTTGACTATGTAATATATGAAGTAAATAAGTATGCCTAAAAAAAGAATCTTTAAATACTGTATTATTTGTATTTTAACTGCTGCATCTGTTTTTTGCTTTTACACATGGCATAATCAGGTTTTAGAAACTGAAAAACAAAAACTACAAACTATTATTGAACACAATAAAAGCGCACTTCAATATGAAAAGAACAAATTAGAGTATGCCAATAAGTTGGTAAATGATTATCAAAAACTAGAAGCACGAAACCAATATTCAGAAGATCAAATAAAAGCTTATTTATTAAAAAATGAACATACAGAAAAAAATATTCCCCTTTTTAACATAAATAATATTGTCCAAATTGAAAACCATGACGATATAAAAGAAAAAAGAAAAAATATCATAAATTACATATGGAAAAACAAGGGATTTCCGCACAACCTTCAACCCAACAAAGTTGAAGAAAATTATGCTGACAAGGCTTATATTCAAAATGAAAACATTGAAAACTTAACGCGTCTAACCTTCAACATGGAACATGGTGTTAATTCATATGTTTATTTTTATAAAAACAAACAACCACAAAATTGTTTAGCTATATACCACAGAGGCCATGGAACTGATTATCACTTTTACCAAGCGGCTGAACCTATAACCAATGACTTCTTGAATTTAGGTTGCGACACACTGCTTATTTCCATGCCACTTTTAGGTGTGAATAATCAGCCCCAAATAAATATAAAACACTTAGGCCCTATAACGCTTAAAACACATAATGACTTTGCATTTTTAGAAAATGAAAGTTTTTCACCTATTTCATACTTTATGAACCCCATTGCTGGTTCAATTAACTATGCAAACCAGCATCATAATTATACTAAAATTGTAATGGCAGGCCTTTCAGGTGGAGGCTGGTCAACAGTTCTTTATAGCGCATTAGATGAACGCATTCAAAAAAGCTATTCAATAGCAGGATCAATGCCTATATATATTCGTAACAGCCAAAATGAAAGTGGTGACTATGAACAGCTTGTGCCAAGTTTATACAAAATTGCTAATTACCTAGAACTATACATTATGACAACTTCAAACAAGCGATCACACATTCAAGTTGTCAACCGCTTTGATGACTGCTGCTTTAGTGGCACTGCATTTAAAACATACATTGATTTTGTTGCAAACAAGGCCTTATCCATGGGTGGAAGATATTTTTTAATGCTTGATGAAACTTTAATTCGCCACGTAGTGTCGCAACAAGCAAGAAAACTTTTAAAGCAAGATATCCAAAATACATTCAACCCACAAAATACCCTATAATGGCCTTACAAATTTAACCTCAATGTAAATCTTTAAAACATCCCTCTTCTGTGGTGTGGTGGTGGTCTTCTAACCCTGCCATCAACATTCGATCTTTCCATAGCTGAATGCCTGTTAAAGCTTTCATCTGGCGTGCCCTTAAAACAACGTGGAATATATGGGAATGTTTTTGTAATAACATACATATACTGCCCTTTAATCATGGTTCCATTACAGTCATCTAAATCACCGCTTCCAAGCGAAAACTCAAAATCCTGTGTGTACTTTCCTGTGTAGCTTCCCCCAGGGCCATTTGGTCTTACACCCGATTTTAAAACATAACTCGGTTTATAAGCTTCCGTTTTGCTGGCAACAATTTTAAAACCGTCAGCAGCATAACCGATTGGAATTAAATCACCTGTTATAGGCAGCATGCTTTCAATGCCTTTTGGATACCCATGGTAATGGTATGCGCCATTTGTCTGAACATGCGCGTTATGTTCATCTAACCCAAGTTGACCTAAACCACCCACAATAGCTTCTACAGACCATGCACATACACCTGAAGGTCGTTGCCCACGCGCTTGCCCAAAACATTCAGCTGTGCCAGGGTCAAGCGGTACACCATTAATGGCAATACCAAAAGGTTGGCGTTTTAACGCTGTTGAAAGCATGTTTTTTTTAGGGTTTAAAGGCACTGTATAAACATGTTTTTGCGCAGAAATACTATTGGGATTCTGACGATTTGGAAACTGACCTGTTTCATGGTTTGGAATACCATTCGACTCAATTACCCTTTTACCATCTTTTTCATAAATCTTTATCTTCGAACCTTCTAAAGAAGCTAAAACAAATTTTACATCTTCCGTTTCACGGGCTTGGCTTTCATGGGCATAGGTGAAAGAGACAGGTGCCATAGCACATAAAAAACCAAAGCCAAGCATTTTAAGATTCATAAACATTTCCTTTATTCTTCAATACAAAAAGGATAAAATATTTACATAAAAATAAGAAGAGGTAATTCCCGTGAAGAAAGTTTTAGTATTTGGTTTAGGCAAAGTGGGGCAACTTGTTGGCAACATGTTACACGAAACTGGTTTTGAAGTAACAGGCGTTGATTCAGCTGAAAAAAACTTTCCTTTCAGTACCAAGTCCATCGATGTGACAAACGAAAAAGAAGTTTCAAGTTTGTTAAAAACACACGACGCTGTTGTTTCTTGCTTACCTTACCATTTAAATATTCAACTTTCCACATGGGCACATGCTGAAGGCGTTCACTATTTCGACCTAACCGAGGATGTTCCAACAACAAACCACATTCGCAAACTGGCTGAAACTTCAAAAGGAATTATGGCGCCACAATGTGGCCTTGCCCCAGGTTTTATTGGCATTGTAGGGGCAACCCTTGCCAAACGCTTCGATGAAATTAGAAGCATTGAACTTCGTGTAGGTGCTTTACCACAACACCCACGTGGGCGTTTAGGCTATGCCTTTAACTGGTCGGCAGAAGGTGTTGTGAATGAATATTTAAACGACTGTGAAGTCATTCAAAACGGTAAACGTGCCATGGTTCCCGCCCTTGAAGGGTTGGAAACAATTGTCATTGATGGTGACCGTTTGGAGTCTTTCACAACGTCAGGTGGTCTTGGAACTATGTGCGAAACTTTTGAAGGAAAAGTTGATAAATTAAATTACAAAACCATGCGCTACCCAGGCCACTGCGACCTTATGCGCTTTTTCTTTAATGAACTACACATGAAAAACAACCGTGAAGAAGCTGGTAAAATTTTGGTAAACGCCAAACCACCTGTAAGCGATGATGTTGTATATGTTCACGCCGCTGTTGAAGGTATGCAAATGGGGCAAATGTTCCGTGAAGAATTTGTTGAAGCTTATTACCCACAGGAAATTTGTGGCACAGAACAGCGCGCTATTTCATGGACAACCGCTGCCAGCATTTGTTCAGTAATTGAAATGGTTCAAAATGGAACTTTGCCACAAAAAGGATTCCTAAAACAAGAAGAAATTCCATTAGATGCCTTCTTTAAAACACACAACGGTCAGCATTATATAAAAGGTGCTAACCTTCAAAAATAAAAAGCATTTCCAACTCAATTTGCCCTTGTCACAGCAAGGGCTTTTTTGTATACTCTGCCAAATTTTTGACACCGAACCTTTTCTTTAAACACCTTCCTTTTTCAGGAGAATTTATGTTTTTTAGCAGTATATGTATAACCTTTTTCATACTGTTTGCAATTGCCTATGTTTATTTAGGCTACACAAAGCATGTTGAAGCCGAAGCAAAATACAGCCATTACATGCGCATTGGAATGTATTTTTCCATAACCTTATTCTTTATTTCATTATTCAACCTTGGATAGTCACTATGTTTACACTCGCCGTTATTTGTTACACACTTGGCGCTGTTTCTTTTTTGTTTGCTGTGGTTTTACGCATTGTATTTAATGCAAAGAAACCACAACCTAAGAACAGCAGCAGTATTGGAGACCTTTACCTTGCAGGTCTTAGCTCGCTTGGAAGCCTCCGTTACGAACTGCGTATTGCATGCCGCTATGCATATGCCGTTCTTATTCCATTGGGTGGTATTTTTCATTACATATCGCTCACCTAATCGAATAAAAAACCCTCAGAAATTCTGAGGGTTTTTATGTATCGTCATATGGTTTATAACCTTCTGGTAAATCCATGAAGTAATCAGTCAGGTCGGCCCCTTTACCCATGTTTTGAATCATTTGTGGGTGAATAAAAAAGCGCTCTAACATTTTTTGATAACTTTGCTTTGTAAAAGCATAGTTTGTGTTGTTGGCTGGGTAAACATTTAAAAAGCAATCAAACACTTGCTTTAAAAGTGCTATATCATTTGTTTCATCGCCCGTTAAAATTTTTAAAATTTCAGCTGGGCAAAAATGCCGTGAAATGTAAATACCCCGCTTTTTACGGCTTTTACCAATTTCCACAATATTTTCTGAACAATTTTGTTGATGTTCCTCATCTTCAAAAATAACCGATAGCACATGCGAATGATCAATGTAAAAATGAAGTGCCAAGTCGGCCACTTTATGAACACGTACATTCACATGACCATCTAAACCAGACGATTTTTTAGAGTTTACAATTTTCATAAAACCCCGCAAAAATCAAAAGAAATAAAATTGAAAAATCAAAAAGTTAAGTAATGCTTATTTTTATAATTATACCGATTATCAAAGGCACAATCAAACGAAAAGATTTATTGTTAAACCAAGTGTAACCTTGTATATTAATTTTACTAATCCAACGGAAATATCTCCCTTACTTTTTAACTAGGAAACCTATATGAAACAAATTTACTTTGTGCGCCATGGTGAATCTATGGCCAATGTTGATTTAAATGAATATAAAGACAAACCTGACCACGCTATTGAACTAACCCCAAAAGGTCACAACCAAGTCGAAGAAACTGGAAAATTCTTTGCAAGGCACTTTCAAAAAATGAAAGATGACTTAGGAAATATGCCACATGTAAGGTTATGGCAAAGCCCTTATTTGCGTACCAGACAAACCGCTGATGGTATTTTGAAACATTGCGGTGAATTTATTGCAAGCAACCGTGAAGACACCATGCTGGTTGAACAGCAGTTTGGCCTGTTTGACGGTTTAACAGAAGAAGAACAGCAACAAATTTACCCTATTGAATACCAGCACTATTGCCATAATTTAAAACATAATGGTAAGTACTGGGCATCTTTTCCTCATGGGGAATCCCCTTTTGATGTGGATAAACGCACCAGATTAATGCAAGGCACGTTCGCAAGGGACGCTGAAAAACATGGCATTGAACATATCATTGTTGTAAGCCACGGCATTACAACCCGTGTGATGAGCATGCGCTACCTGCATGAGTCCTACGAATATTATAACAATGAGCGCAACCCAGCAAATGGTTCTGTTCGCTTACTAGAACGTGAGACCGATGCATGGAAAGACCGAGGCTATATTTACATTCCATAAATATCAGGTGTTCTTATGAAACTTCAAAACTTGCTTTTGGTTCGCCACGGCGAGTCCGAAGCGAATATAAACCTCACAAAAGCGATGGAAAATAATCCAACGCACAACATACCCCTCACCCTCAAAGGTGAGGAAGAAGCCTTTAAAGCAGGCGTATTTTTAGCACAAAATCATCAAAGCTTTTTCTTTAGCCATTGTGATGCAGCCCTTTGGAACAGCTCGTTTCAAAGAACAAGGCAAACCAAGCATTTTTTGCTAAAAGGTGCTGAAAGTGTGCTAGGTGAAAATATACCACTTGTTGAACACATGTTTGAATCCAACTTTCTTATTGAGCAACAATTTGGCTTATTGCCATACCACGGGCGCCATGAACAACAAAAACTGTTCCCGCTTGAAATGGATATGGTTCAGCAAACATTAAAAGCAAACGATGGAAAATTTTGGGCGAACTTTCCTTTAGGGGAAAGTATGGCACAAGTTGAAGTACGCCTTGCCCTTTTCTTTCGTGATTTGAAAGATGATGCTGAAAATTTAGGTTACAGCACCGCCATTATTGTGGGTCACGGTGCGGCTTTACGCATTTTAGCAGCTTACCTTTTAAGGCAACCGTATGAAACATTAAACGACAAGAAGTTTACACCCAAAAATGCATCCATACGTCATTTATCTTTTAATAAAAAATGGCACGATAATGGTTATATTTTCGCACCGTAAACAATTAACGAACTTTAAGAGACCTTTACGGTCTCTTTTTTATAACGTAAACATAAAAAAAGCCTGATTCATTATCAGGCTTTTGGGATAAATAAAAAACTACGCTTCCTTTGTTTCAGCAGGCGTTGTTGTTTTTTTAAGGTGTTTCTCAATTGACTCAATCATCAAGCCTGCAACATCTTTACCTGTTACATCTTCAATACCTTCAAGGCCTGGTGATGAGTTTACTTCCATCACCAATGGACCACGTGCAGAGCGAAGTAA
>NZGE01000073.1 GCA_002689455.1 Magnetococcales bacterium
TGTCGGATATTTATATTTTATAAATGACGTTATGTATTGATATAAGTATATGAAAGTTATTATTTTTATCTAAATAGGTAGTGTGTACACCTTTTGTTTGCATATATAATAAAATATACAAGAACCAAACTTAACAAAAATAAGGTTTTCAAATGGTTGAACGGTTTAAACAAATAAAAGAAGTTTCAATAGAACCTGTTAAAAAAGAAGCGTTTGCCCCGTGGGCACTTTTTATGTTGATTTCTATTTTACCTTTTTTAAGCATGATGTCATACCTGACCACCAGCTCCATTATTGAAAATCAAGAGCTGGATATTGATGGGCGCTTTATGGAAAGTATGGAAATTACCGCACGTAACAAAGCACACAATATAGACCGGTTTTTAGAAGAAGTTGTTTCCGTATCAAACCGAGTTACACATTCACGTAATATTCAAATGTTTGTAATGGATGTCAACGAAAGTGGCTTTGATGAAGAATTTACGGGCGATTTGGAACGTAAACAATTATATATTGAAGAGGTTTTACAAACGTTTAAATCGCAAAATAACCTTCAAAATGTTTATTTGGTTAACCGTCGGGCTAACATATTTGTAGGGACAGAAATGGGTGAAGATGTCGAGTTCCCGTTGAATTACAATGTTAACTCACGTGATGTTTTTATAAATAAAGAAATTTTGTATTCTCCTCTGCGCATGGATGGACATCGCATGTTGATGGATGTTTATGTACCCATTTATGCTTTAAAAGGCTTTAAGGGCGATGGTTCAAGCGCTTTAATTGATGGCGGAGAAAGTGATTTTGAAGAGACAAATCAGGTTTCGGGTGTGCTTATTATGACCTTTTCTATTAAGGATAAACTGATTGATTTAATGAATAGTGGTGAAAAGTCACCTATTGAAGGGCAGTATATAACACTTTTCCAAGAGGTTTCAGGTGGTGTTGAAATGGTACGCCTAAACAGTGAACATGAAGGTATATATTCACAGGATAAAGATGCTTTATCGCGCACAATATATAAAAGAGATTGGGATATATATTACCTCAAAGAAGAAGGAAAACATGACCTTTCTAAAGTGCCGAAATTTGGTACACAGTCACAAACAATGCCAAGGCCAGGGGAAATTTTAACACTTAAAGTGAATACTAAAAACTTACCTCTTACTATTATGGTGTACTTAGAACTTCAAGATGCCTATAAAGACTTGATGTTACAACGCCGCCAAGTTCATGTTATTGGGCAGCTTATTGCCTTAATTATCTTTGTGTTTGTTTTGGCGTTTTGGTGGAAAGCGCAGGACATTAAGCATCGCAATTTAGCCGAACAATTTAGAGGTTTTTCAGAAAAAGTGAATGCACAAAGGCGCTTGCTCATGAGCATTAACACGGCTGTGAATGAGCACATTTCTTTAAAGTATTTTGACGGTAAATATTTATATGTGAATAACGCCTTTTGTAAATTTATAAAAATGAAAGAAGATGAAATTTTAGATAAAACAGATGCTGATATCTTTGGTTCTAAAATTGCTGAAGAATTGAAAGAAATGGATAAGGAAGTTCTGGCTAAAAAACAAACTGTTTTAGAAGGTAAAAGTTTTATTATTAAGGATAAACGTTACCACCTTGAAATTTCTAAAACACCATTTTTAGATGGTAATAAAAAATTTGTAGGCATTACAACCGTGGTGAAAGATGTCACCGAACTGGTGCATGAAAGACAACTGCGCGACAAGGCAATGAAAAATTCTATGCGTTCTATGATGCGTATTATGCAACGTTACGACGAACATTTGGTGGCACATGCTAAATATTTAAAAAGTATGGTTTTAAAAATGGCTGAACATTTAAACCTTTCTATGGAAGAAACCACAACTTTAGAAGTTTCTGCCAATTTATCGCAGTTGGGAAAAATATATGTTGCTAAAGATATTCTAAGTTCGAAAAGCGAACTAAACGACCATGATCTGGTGACATATCGTGCCCATATTGAAGATACAGCGTTTATTTTAGACACCGTGGATTGGGGGTTGCCTATTGTTAAAACAGTTTATGCGATGCATGAAAGGCTGGACGGTACAGGTTACCCAAATGGGTTGCATGCGGTGGATATATCTAAATTATCTCGTATTTTAGGTGTTTGTGATCAGTTTTGTGAATTGGTAAGCCCAAGGCGTGGACATAAGATTTACACACCAGAAGGTGCTATTAAGTGGATGGTAAACCAGAAAGGCCAGTTTGACCTTTCGATTTTGCAGTCATTAGCTGAGGTTATTTCTGAGGATGAATCCGCAGCACTGGTGGTTTAATGCTTTTACTTTCGTCACCGTATTAAACGGTCATTTTTTCAGCAACTGTTTGGTTGTGTGGGATTTCAAGCTTTTTCTCAAGGTGTAGAATGCGCATAGCAGCACGAATGCGAATATCTAATTCTTCTTGTCTAAAAGGTTTTGTGACATAGTCATCAGCGCCCACTTCAAGGCCTTCTTCAATGTCTAGTACATCATCCTTCGCAGTTAAGAAAATAATGTATTTATCAAGCTTCTTATCACGGATGTTTTTACAAACTTCTAAGCCCGACATAACAGGCATATCCCAATCAATAATACATAGCTTTGGAGAGTTTTCTTGCTGTATGATATTCCACGCTTCTCCACCGTCTTTACAAACAGTTAAAGTGTGGTCCCAATTTTCTAACACTTTCTGTAAAAATTTTAGTGTTACAGGGCTATCGTCGCAAATTAAAATATCCATACTATCTTAACCTATTTTGTTTTTTATTAAGGGTATCAGTTAAAGTGCTTCTATAGATATATTATTGTATTTTTATGTTCTGTTTTCTAGCCTTTTTAGTGGATTTGTATGACATTTCAATGATTTTTAAATGAAAACTTGTATGCTTTTGGCTTTAGCCATAAGCTTATAGTTAAAATAAATAAGGTAAGGGTAATATGGATAAATCTATAAAAGATAAGTTTATGCAACAAATGACATCTTACCTTAAGGAATTGCATGGCTTAGAGCGTCAAATGTTGGCTGGTAAATATGATGATATAAGGCAATCTTACATTTTATCTGTAATTCACAAAATTGCAGGGCTATGCCTCACCTTCGAATTTAAAGAAGAAGGTAACATTGCAAGATATGTTGAAATGCGCCTTGATAAGGCGTTTAAATCCAATAAACAGCATGAAATAAAGTCTTGTGAAATTTTAATTGTGAATTTGGTAAAATCTTGTGAGGAAATTTTACAGGATTGGGAAGGCTATGCGAACCACCTTCGTCATGAAGAAGTGAAACCAAAGGATGAAAAATTTGAATCTTTAAAAGGATTGAGGATTGTTGTCGCAGACGATGACCCTGTGATACGCACTTTAATGGTTCGTAAATTCGAAGATAAGAATATTCAAGTTGAAGCAGCAAAAAATGGTAAGGAAGCATTGGATAAAGTGTTAGCAACTAACCCTCAATTTATTATTTTAGACGAAAATATGCCTGAAATGAATGGGTCTGACGTTTGTCGTGCTTTATTAAGCCATAAACAAGCTCAAGAAATTCCAGTTTTTTTACTTTCAGGTTACGATTCTGGCGAGTTGCACGACCTACATGGTTTAACGAACTTAAAAAAGGTTTTTGAAAAACCACTTCAGGTAGATGTGTTACTGAACCATATGGCTCAATTTGTTTAAAAAGCTTCTGTTTCAACTTGTTTAAAAATATCGTCAATGTGAAGCATGAGCTTTAAAATGCGGTTGTCTTCAATATAATAAAAACGGTTTTGGGCATCTTTTTTGCACATTACAACGCCTGACTTTTTCATTTTGGATAAATGTTGAGAGACTGCTGATTGTGATAAGTTCACATTTTCTTGAATTTCAGCAACCGATAAAGGGCCAGAAGCCAAAGCGCACAGAATTTTTAAACGGTTGCTATTTGCCATGGCAGAAAGCTTAACAGCAATCATATTTGACTGTGCTGCAATGTCTAATCTGTCATTTAAAAAGTTATCCATAAGTGCAATTATTGCTTGCGAAGTTGGCAAGGTCAATTGATGCATTGTTTATTCATCATAAAAATGTTGTAATTTTACATACATTTTACCTGACGATAACCTGACACACCTATAAAGTGTTTGTTATGCATTTTAAATAAATATTAAAGATTGTATAAAGGCAGATAACCCATATTTTATAGGGATTTTTATATTATACACTTTGTATATATAATATATACTACTAAAGTATATACCTATTTAAAAAGTGTGGTTTTTATGCAAAAGTTGGACTTTCAATTCTAGTATATTACTTAATGGATAGACAGGTTTTTGTAAAAGCTTGAAGGTCTGCTAAGTATATGTATTTCATATATTTTTATTGTTTTTGCTGTGGGTTGTTTACAGTGCTTATCATAAAGGTTTGCAAGGGGTGCATTTGACAGTTACGGGTCAATCATCCAAATATTGATAAATAAAGTTTTGTGCGCATTGTTACGGCCTTTGCGTTCAGGGCTCATAATAATAATTTTGAGGGTAATGATCATGATGAAAAAACTATTAGCAGGTGCTGCTATTACGGCTATTGCTGTAACAACGCACACGTCTTGGGCGGCAACGGGTGATGTTGAAGCAACAGCAAACTTTGTACAAAGTATTGTTGTAACACCAACAGTAACAATGGACTTTGGTGATGTTGGTTACACAGCAGCAGCACCAGCAGCAGGTGACCAAATTGACCTTGGCGCTGACGCAGCTGTTACAGCAGGCGGTAACTTAAGTGCTGTTGGTGGGACGCCAGCAGCAGGTGAAATCACAGTTGTAGCTGCAGCAGCAAACATTGATGTAAGCTGTAACGCAACAGCAACATTGGCAGCTTCTACAGGTGAAACTGTTACTGTAAACAACATTGAATATGGTTACAACACAACACCAGCATTTGGTTCTGGTAGCGCATGCGACGGTAACGCAGCAACAATTGCACATACAGGTGGTACGGATACAATTTCAGTGGGTGCTCGTTTAGACGGCTCTACATATTCAGCTGGTGCTTATGTTGCAGGTGCGCACAACACAACAAACGCAAGTGGTGTGCCGATTACATTCACAGTTGTTTACAACTAAGAATTGACTTGAACACAAAAAAGCTCTAGTTTTTCTGGAGCTTTTTTATATGAAACAGGGTTTTAACTTTATGAAAAATTTATACGTAATTTTTGCATTTATTCTTTTATTTCTATGCACGACAGAGGCTTTAGCCGAAGGTTTAAAGTTTAGCCCTCAGCGCATTAATTTTGATGCGAAAGACCGTGTTTTTACTTTAACTGTCTTAAATGACTCAGATGAAAAAAAAGCATATAGGCTTTCATTTGAAACACGTTATTTAAAACCTGAGGGTGGCACAACACTTGTGTCTGACGAAAGTGAATTTTCGGCAGTACCTTATTTAAGGTTGTCACCAAGGCGTATAATTTTAGGTGCAAACCAGCGTCAAAAGGTAAGACTACAATATACAGGCTCAAACCTTGTAGACGGTGACTACTTAGCTCATTTAAAATTTACAGAAGTGAACTTGCCAAGTGACTTACAATCGGATGAAGAAAGTGTAGGCATGAAGTTTGAAGTGAAGCAAGTTGTAAATGTGGCAATCCCATTACGTTTGTCGGTTGGAGATGTGCAATCGAATGTGAAAATTATATCAGCTGAAAAAAGTAATTATGCGCAAGATGGTTATGAGTTTTGGGATATAACCTTCAAAAGGTCAGGAAACGGTAATGGTTCAGGTTTTTTGTATGGCCGATTTAAAAAAGATGGTTCCGATGAGCAGGGCGCATTAATTATTCAACGTGTTCCTGTGAATATTTACCGAAATACGGATAAATTCACACTTAAAGCACCTTTGGTTGCTGGTGCTAAATTAGGCAAGGGGACGTTGATGTTAACGTTGTACGATGGTGAGGGTATTAACCGCCCTGTGATAGATACATTGGTTTTAAATATACCTGAATGAAAAAAATAAAATTATTTACTTTTTTAATCCTAACTTTAAAAGTTGTAAACCCAGCTTTTGCACAGCTTTCTTTAACGTCGCCTGTTCAAATGAATTTTGGCACGATTGAATTTGCCGATGCTGGGGGGCAAAATGATGTTTTTTTAGGTACAAATGGCAATGTAACCTATACAAATAATTTTTCTGGCAGTGGTTTGGGCACTCCTGCCGAGTTGCAGATATTAGATACATTAGGCGTTATTGTTCAAATTGGTTGCGACAAGAACTTAACCATTTCGAATGGGATAAGTACGGTACAGGTAGATCGGATTGAATATGTTGTGGGCGTCGGTAATGGCGCACCTTTTGGGGCTGGTAATGCATGTCGAGGAACCCGTAAACTGGATGTTTTACATATTTTAACAGGTAACTTAACACAGGATACTATTTTGGTGGGTGGGCGAATAAGAACATCCAGCTCATCTGTTGCTTCAGGGCAGTGGAGCAGTGCCCAACCTGGTGGTTCACCCGTTTCGTTTCGAGTGTTAGTTCAATGAGAATAATTTGTTTTATTTTACTCTGTTTAAGTGTCCATTCCTCAAATGCACTCGAGCTGAATGTGAATGAAATTATTTTAACACCAGAAAATAAAGTTTATGAACTTGCATTGCACAATGAAGACCTAAAACCTTTAAATGTGGATGTCTTTTTAGAAGATTATGAAATGGATGGTGAAGGTTATTTAAAACAGGGGGCCTCAGCTTTTAGTTTGAGCGAGTTTTTAAATGTTTCGCCTGTGCACTTTCTTTTGCAGCCTGGTGACACTCAAAGTGTTTCTATTCGCTTGAGCCATATAAAAAATAAAGGTGATTTGCATGGCCATTTGGTTGTTTCGGGGCAATTAAAAGGCAGTGTTTATAAACAAGAAATTGCAATTCCAGTTATTTATAAAACACAGCAAGGGTTTTCAACCGCCCTTCAAAGTGTGGTTTATGAAAACAGTGCATTAAATTTGCAATTTAAAAAGTCTAACTCACTGGCGCATGAGTCCTATTGGTTGGAAATTTATAAAGATAAAGAAACAAAGCCTATTTTTTCATATATTCAAAAAATTTATAGCGAAGTTGAAGTTTTAAATAAAAACCTGCCGCTTCATAAGCTGGATCAGGGTAAGTATATTGTGAAGCTGTTTTCTGAAAATAAAAAACTTATTCAGTCAATGGTTTTTGAGGTTCCATAGCTTCGTTTTGCAGGTTTAAAAGTGCATCATCCATCACTTGTGTAGCGGTTTTTTCTTTGGCTGTTATTTGTAGTGTTGGCATGTCTATGTACGGTTGGTTTTTTGTAACCTTAATTTTAATAGGTTTTACAGGTTGAATGTCTTCTTGTAGCTCAGGTGTTAAAGCTGGCTTTAAAGTATATGTTCCTGTTGGTACTTCGGTGAAAATGTAATACCCATCAAACTCACTGACACTTTCGGCAATTATATTTTTGTCTTGGTCAGTTATTTTAAGTTGTAAACCGCTCATTGGCTGGCGTGTGTTGCCTTCAACGTATTCAACACTCCCTGTTACTTCGCCAAGGTATTGCATCGGAAAGTCAATGTAACCACTTTGGTATGGTTCTCCAACAATATTAATGCTTTCATTTACAGGTTTTATGTAAATGTCTTTTACCGATAACAAATCAACTGAAATAATATTGTCAGCGTAAGGTGTTAAGCCGTTAATGGTTGCCATGCCTTTTTCATTGGTGCGGGTAATGCGACCACGTTTTTTATATTGGAATAAAATGTCTTCTAACGTTTGTTCGCCTGCGTCGTATTTATTGTTATTATTTTCATCAATGAATGCTTTTAAGGTGGCTTGTACACCACCATATCCAGCATTTTGGCTATTTTTAAATGTGTAGGAATCTCCTTCAGGTAAAAGGTGAGTGCTTAGGTTTATGCTAGCGTTTACATTTCCTTGGTCGTCACCACCTAAGTTGAACCCTAAATCCAGCTTATTTAAGCGCCATGAAACTTGGCTGTTTAAAGCTGTTGTGTCTAAACCTTTGTTAAATGTTTGCGTTAAATCGCCCCGAATTGTGGTTGTTTCATTAAGCCTGCCATTTAAGCCGAATGTAAATTGGTTTATTTTGGCTTCATTTTCTGTAATGCGGTAATTTGTTCTGGCACGTAAGTCATAATTGTTTAAAGGTTTATAACTCACTGAGAATGTCCCTGTATATGTTGGGTCTACGTTATCACGTAAGGTTGTGTTCAGTTCATTGGTTAGGTGAAAGCCTGAAAGTTTTGTGCCTAACTGGTTTTGAATGACGGTTCGATTTTCGCCTGTTAAAAGTTCTTCTTGGTCAACAGAAAGTTGTGCTTGAATGTTTGGGATATATTCAAACATGAAATTTTTGTTGAGCGTGACACCGTAAGACGATTTTGTTGGGTTGTCTGCCTGCAAGTAACCATCATAGGCTTTGTAGTTCAATGAAATATCGGCCGTTGGGCTTAAATTTCGGCGTAAATTTAATTGGTAGGCGTTGGCTTCATTGCTTTGGGTTATGTAGTCTGCCTGAATGTCGGTATTCCAAAGGGCTGTGCGGACACCTGTTGTAAAGGCGGTTTGTTCTTCGCCGTAAATATCACCTGAAAAAGCACCTGCTAAAACTGAAAAGTTTTTGAATAGTCCATATTCAGCGCTCATAGACGCTAAACCATCGTCACTTGCTGTTTCGTTGTTTTTAAATAAGCTGTTTGACGACTCCGTGGCAATAAGGTCGTAATTAAATTCACCTTGCTTCACAGTGCCACTGCCAAGGTAATAGGTTTCTGTATATTCACGTTTTTCGCCATTTGGGCCGTAAATTTTAACAGTAAATTGGTTTTCACCGCGCCTTAGGGGTAACGCTGTAAAACGATATTCACCGTTTGTATCCACTGTTTGAAAATCCAAAATCAAGTCATTTTGATAAATTTCTACGTCCCAACCTGCGGGTGCATTCCCTGTGAGTGAGAAATTATCAGGGTCACGGATGGCGTTAATTGATTTATTGGTGATGAACAAGCCACGCCCACTGCTTTGTGTGTTTAACAGTGGTTGTGTTTGAAAGCTTACATCCCCCAGTTCAAATTGCGTGGCATTCATAAAGCCTAGCAAGTTTCCAGCACTGTCCACTTGGGTGAGAGTGGCTTTTACTTCTTCAACTTCCACATTGTCGTTAATGTCTTTGTTGATGTTGGCATTAATATGCCCTGTCATTTGTAAAACATCGGCGGTTGCTTGCATGTTTAAGTTTGCGGTGTTTGTAATCTCATTATCGGTGTTTTTTGTGGCACCTACGTTTAAAGCACCGTATAGGTGTGGCTTTGAAATGAGTTTGCGTTCTATTACGTGTTTGGGTGCGTCTATATGCGGTGCTCGAACATTATTTTTTAAGTTGTCCCATATATTACGGCGTTTAGCAAAGGCTTGAAACGGTAATTCGGTAAGCGATGTTACTTCCAAGCGTTGCTCTGCGTATATGAGGTTTAGTTCAAGCGGGAACCATGCTTGAATGTTTTTAGGTGTGGCGTATATTTCATGGTTGCTGAATTCCAAACCTGATTTTGGATAGTCTAAAGTCTCACCTTGAATTTTAATTTCTTGCGTTTGCGCGTTTAGTGAAAAAGTGTTGTTTGGGTTTAAGAAAAAACCTTCCATTTTTCCTTGTTGGCTATCTACTTCAATTGGAAAGTTAAGCGATTGGCTTAAACGTCCAAGCGGAATGAACAGTTCGTCTGTCATGTAATCGTAATAAGCGTCGATAGAATGGCTTCTGGCTTGACCGTCGACAACCAGTTCTAAAATAAGCAAGTCATCCTCTGTTCGGTTGGTCAGGGTGAAGCCTAAGCCCGTTTCTTTAAACTCGGTGTCCGATTCAAATGCCTGCGGTAACGTTTGTGAAATTGTTTTGGAGGGTGGTGTGTTTGCAGGGTTTGTTTCGGTTTGAGCCTTGCTTACGCTTGCGGCAACTTTTTCTTGTTTGTTTTGAGTAATGGGCTTAGGCGCAGGTGCGGTTTTGGACTTTTGAGGTTTTGTTTTAACTTTTGCAGGTTTTGTTAACCAACTAGGTTCTACCCAATCTTTAGGTGCAGGTTCAAATAGAAAA
>NZGE01000074.1 GCA_002689455.1 Magnetococcales bacterium
AATTTTCATTTAATCTATCAGAACTTTTCCTATTCAATTTTCAAAGAGCGATGTTGATTTGACAACCTGTGAAACTTGCTGTTGGCCTTGCCGTTCGCTTTGTTTCGGTGTGTTGTGCGTTTCAACGAGGCGGAATATAGTCCGAATCAGGGGTACCTGTCAACACCCTTTTTTCATTTTTTTTCACTTTTTTTCACTTTTTCTGTTAACCCATAGAAAATACAACGATTTTTAATTCACTTTTTATTCATTAAATATGCTGTATGACCGTTATACCCCCAAAACCCTCTATAAAAATAAAAGCCCCTTCCTAAAAAAAGAGGCTTTTTTGTTTAATAAAGGTATATTTTAACGAGACAACGTATGATCCTCCATTTCCATTGAAGGCCCCTTATCTAATTTTCCCTCGCATGTTTTTAACTTTTCTTCCATTGCCATTGAATAAGCTGTTGTCCTTTCCATCAGATTATCTGAGTTAGAATGTTCTGGCAAATCAAGACCAACCTTCCCTGCCGCTACTTCTGTTAAAACATTAACCTTATCCTCTAAACCTATCTCGGGATGATCAACCATTTCTTGGTGACCCTCATCTAACTGCGTTTGTTCAGCAAGAGATTGTCTTACCTTAACCCTGTAAACACCACGAACCTCATTCGCATCTAAAACATCGAACTCCGCCTGTACCTCCTCTTTATAAACTTCCAGAGGCGTTAAGTCGCCTTTTTCAGCCCCTTTCTCAATTCCATTAGAACCCTCCATAGAAGCTTCCTGCTCTAAAGCCTCATTTAAATTATTTTCCAACTGTGCATTATAAGCCTCCATATCCACACCTGCCTTCTCGATGTTTTCATCTATAATAGAAAGCATCATTTTCGCATCATATATATTAACAGACTCAACAGAACCCTTTAGCATTTGATTGAGCTCATCAAAACCCTTAACAACTTTGGCAGAGGCTAGCATATGTTTGGGATTGATTTTACTTAACCCCGAACGCTCACTCATTAAAGCATCCTGCGCAAAGTATTTTCCTTCCATTTCAGCCCGTAAGGCTTTAATTTCAGATTCTTTATTGGCATATTCTTGGTCTGAGAGAGTCACTCTCTCTTCTGGAAACTCTATACCTGATGCACGCATCCTGTCTTTTGCCATACCTAAGCTCACAGCGTAATCGCCACCATACACATCATCCAGCCCTGCAGCTTCATGCGCTTTTTGCAAATCATTCAAAGCTTTCAATTGCTGATAATTTTTAACAGGATTCAACTTATCAAGAAGGCGACCTTTCTCACCGAACTCCTGATAACGCTTAAACACCTTTTCAACTTCAGCGAGTCGTTCTTCTTGCCTGCTTACTGTATCACTCATAATATTTAAATTCCTCTCACTCATAATATGCTACTTAATTGTATGTGTGTTTATAAAAAGAACATAACTGACACATAAAACAATCAGCATATAATATTAAACCTTAAACTTACCTAGACTGCCCTTCTTGCTCTTTAGAAACTTCCATCTGTAAAGAGACACCACTTTCAATTTGTTTGTTGGATAAGCTATCTGAAAATGCATTTGTATAGTCTTTTACATTTTCCACTGTTAAGCCTTCATCTGGAAGCTCTGGCATTTCAACACCCATTTTTTCAGAAAGAACTTGTGTTGCAATGCCCACTTTTTCCATAGAGTCTACTTCTGGGTTTTCAATGCCGTCTGTATGACCTTGCTTAACCATTGCATCTTCAGCCAATGTTTGACGCACTTTATTATTATATACACGCTGAACATCTTCTGCTTCCAGTGAAGAGAACTCCTCTTCAATATTTAACCTAAACTGATCTTCTGGTGAAAGTTCCTTTGGTTCTTTCTTGTTTAATTCATCTAATATAGAGGCAGGTGCAGGTTCGCCACGTTCTTGTGCTGCACGTAAAGCCTCACGTTCCTGTGCTACCTTTTCTTCTAATGTAATGCCTTCACGCTCTTGAATACGTGCATCCATCTTATCTACAATGTCTTGAACATCCTGTGGGCGTTCACGTTCAGCAGCCACAGGTTCAAAGTCATCCATTTCAGCTTCCATGTCCGCCAGTTCTGCTTCGCTGACACCTAAAGCATCTTCTATACCAGCTGCAATTTCACTTTCCATAGACATAGGCTCTTGTGTTTGCTGTACTTCAGGTTCTTTCATGCCCAACGCCTCATCAATACCGTCGGCAATATCACCTTCCATAGATGGTTTATCTGAATTTAAGGCAGCTTCTTCCTTTTTAATATCTTCAAACATAGCATTGCGATGTTTAATTACCGCCTTCGAACGTTCAACATTTTTTCTTGCGATTTCAGCTTGTTTTTGCAATGCAGCATATTCAGGAGTACCCTTAGATGCAGTTTGCATTTTAACTTTTGCGGCTTCTGCACTAAATTCACCAACCATAACATTAACGTTATCAGCCAAATTTCCTGCACTTTTTTTAATTTTATCCCACATTCCCATCAGGAATACCCCTTTGCTTAATAAATTGCCTATGTAAATATATGAAACAGAACAACAATCAATTTCTGACAATGCCCTTCTTTGCCGAAATGACACATTTACTAACTTCAATATCTCTATCTATAAGGAGATACATTGACAACTTATGCTGATTATCGTTTATTTAAATTTATGCGAGGGTTTAAAAACACATTATATATATTAGGCACGGCAACGGCCGTTCTAGCATCTATTTATATAGCACCCATCACACACGCTAAATTACCAAGCGATGACCCCATTGGTGCTGTGATACAAGCCGCCGAAGCAGATACATTAAATAAACCCTCTTTTGCGAGCATAAACACCAATGACAATATTCTTCCTCCTATATATATAGAAAAAGAAGTAACCCTTGGTCGCAGAGACACTCTTTCAAGTTTACTGATTGAAAATGAAGTGCCACGTGCTTTAACAGCACGCGCCTTGCACAGACTTCAACGTAAATATAACGTTAAACAGCTTCAACCTGGGCAAAAGGTGATTATTTCATTTAAAGAAGAAACACCTAAAATCGTTAAACTAGATAGTATCTTCTTTTATAGCCCTGACGATAAAGTTGTGGAAATTAACCGTGAAGGTGAAGATGACTTTAAGGTTCATGTAAGTAACCGAGAGTTAAATACTGAAGTTGTGGCTATTACAGGTGAAATTAACGACTCCTTATATATGTCCGCTAAAAAAGCGCAATTACCTGTGGCTTTGGTTCCAGCTTTTGCAAACCTTTTCGCTTGGGAACTAGACTTTACGCGTGACATTCGCCCTGGTGCAACCTTTAAAGTGGTATATGAGAAAATACTAGATGAAAAAGGGAATTACCTTAGAAGCGGTCAAGTTTTAGCGGCTGAACTCACCACAAAAGGCAAAACATATGATGCTTACCGCACGGTTGAAAACGGCTGGGCAGAGTACTACAGCTCTAAGGGATACAACAAAAAGCGCACACTGTTACGCACACCTTTAGAATTCACACGTATTTCCTCACATTACAATTTGCGCCGTAAGCACCCTATTTTAGGGTATACACGCGCACACAAGGGAACAGACTTTGCCGCACCTACAGGCACACCTATTAAAGCTGCTGGTGACGGTGTTATTGAAAAAGCTTCTTGGTATGGTGGGTATGGCCGATACATTCGCATTCGCCACGATAAGAAGTTTAAGTCGGCTTACGCACACCTTTCACGCTATGCACGTGGCATTAAAGCAGGTAAAAAAGTAAAACAAGGGCAAACCATTGGCTATGTAGGTACATCTGGCCGTTCGTCTGGCCCACACTTACATTACGAACTCCTTGTTTATGGCAAGCAGGTTAATGCTATGAAACAAAAATTACCAACAGGCGCAAAAGTGAAGAAAAAGGGCTTGAAAGCCTTCAACTCCATGGTTTCCAAGTACCAAAAAATGTGGGAAGAAACTGGCAAAGCACGTATTGCCAACGCAAGTCATTGATTTTTATATAATTCTTCGATAAAATTTTAATCAATAAGAAAAATCGAAACGTTTTAAAACCTGTACGAAGGTTTATCCCATTCATCATTCACAAAAATATAATGAACGGAGGTCTTATCATGAAAAGACTTTCAATCACCCTTACAATAGCCGTTGTTTACATTTATAATACTCACAGGCTGTCGTTCTACAAGCCAACCTCAAACAGGTGGCAACCTTGTATATTCAAACTATGCACAATGCTTTTCAATAGACGACTACAACCCTTTACAGGTTAGCCAAACAAATGAAAATTATGAAAAAAGTACTGGTTCGGCATTTTATATTGGGATCATCCATGGGAAGCATGTGTTTATCACCAATGCACACTTAGTGTTTGAGAGTGTACCAAACCATTACTTCTCATACACAAACTTGATTGATAAAAACGGTACGTCCATTCGGGCACATGTTGTCAATGTTCGTGAAGAACGTTTGTTTTGGTCCACACCTGAAGGTGACAAATATTTCGCTGAAAGAATTGCAGACATTGCAATTTTAGAAGTGGATAAATTACCTGAAGGTTTTGCTGTGACCCAATTAAACTTATCAAATTCAACGACAGATGGATTTGCTTTTAGCCAAGGTATAAATTATATGCGGCAGTACTGGGAAGGGTGTTTTGGCCTTATACACCAAAATAACCAGCCTTACCTTTATAGTGAGCACAGTACCGCAGCGGAATCCTTTTCAGGAACACCCGTTTTAAACAAACAAGGCCACGTTATTGGTATCATCACATCCAGTGGCAATTTACTTAAAGGATATAACAACAGAAAGATACAGTTGTATATCACAGCTGATGAAGACAAACCTGTTATTATCAGTACAGTCAAACATGAAAACTCCAAAATGATGTTTGCTATGTTAACGTCCACGTCTGAAATACAAAAACTTCTCAAGGAAACTTATGGAGATGCATTTTAACATTCGATTATAAAGAACCCTCATTTTAAATGAAGGTTCTTTTTTTAGTACATTGATTATTTTATAAAAAGGCTTATACTTAAATTGCTTAACGCAACACCAATCCTTTTTAACAAAGTCGCCTTTTGAGCATTTTTAACTTTAGAACGTGTATGGAGGTCTTCCTATGATGATTAGACTTCCTATCTTTCATCTGTTGATACTCATTGTATGCCTTGGTTTTGCAGGCTGTTCAGCGCACCCCGTTCGGCATTTAACCCCTATTCAGGTTAACAATTCGTACGGAAAGTGCCTTGAAATAGACTACAAGCCCATACAAGTCATTGCTTTAAATGACGATTTAACAAAAAGTGTTGGTTCGGGTTTTTATATTAAAAACCATATCGGTAAGCATCTCATCATTACCAATGCACATGTCGTACAAAATGGCGGTCATCGTTACCACCGGTTTGTGCAGGTTTTAGATCAGAACCTTCGGCGGGCAAATGCAAAAGTGGTTGCTGTTCGGCATTCCATCTATTTTGCTAAAATTAAAGGAAGTAACAATTTCACGCTTCATAAAATGGCCGATATAGCCATTCTTGAAGTTGAAAACCTTCCAGATAATTTTGAATATACACCACTGGCGCTTTCAAGCAAAAAAAGCCATGGTATTGCCTATAGCAAAGGACTTGATTATAACGACAACATGTGGGAAGGCTGTTTTGGCATTGCCTATGAAGGTGAAAACCCTCATTTAATAAGCCAAAGCGTTACAGCCGCACATTCATTTTCAGGTACCCCTGTTTTAAACAACAAAGGTGAAGTACTGGGCATGATTACAGCCAAAGGAAATATACTTTTTAAAAAGAAGGAATTGCCTTTATTTGTGAAGAAACACCAGTCTGAAAATATAATTACAAGCGAAGAGGATGAAAACAACGCCAGGCTTTTTGCCATGGTCACATCCTTTGACGAAATAAGGACTCTTTTATATGAAAATTACAATAAGAAGATTTTCCAAGAAGAATAGCGAAATTGCCAAAACCTAGCTCCCTAACTACATTGTAGTTGGGGAGTATTTTTATATAGAAAAAGAACCTTCAGCAAAATGCTAAAGGATCTTTTATTTCGATATTATAGCTTCAAGTAATTTTTACAGTAGTCGTTCACAGCATTTTTAAATGCAAATACATCGAAACTAAATTCAGTCATGCGATATTCTTCTGTTAAAGTCGCAATCCGATTGTAGCGTTCCTTATAAGGAACATCGTCACAAAGGCGAGCACGTTTCGCAATCACCTCATCCCAAAGCTGAATAATACAAAGCTTATAAAAAGGAACAGTCAATTCAGCATGAACACAAGCATAGTTGTCATCATTGCGAATAAGCTTTTGAAACCGATCCACCATGGTGAAGTAAAAGTTATCAATCGTCCGATCTTCAGGCAAAACCAATTCACTGCTTAACAAGCACCTTAATTTCGGGCTAATGGCTCCACTTTGTTCAAACATACCAGGTTGTTGGCATATTAAAGACACTTCAGCAGGTGACATAGGCTGATTGAGTTTACTATTTTGCAAAAACAGCAGCAGTGCATTATTCAACACAAACGGCAAAAGTTCCGCTTTAGGCTGTCCGCTGTTTAAGTAAGGTTTAAGGGCATCACACAAAGTATTGACTGTTGCAATCATAAAATTCCTTAAGAGTTTACCAAATAAAAGGGAAGAGTATTTTGTTCAAGGCTGAATATGTCACTTTGAACCCCAAAGTGCAAGCAAGAAAAAAGCCTCTGCAACCCAGAGGCTTTTAGTTTTACATATAAGGTGTAAGCTTATTTTATGGAAACAACCTTATCTTCTTTCGGTTCGCCTGCTTTATGAACAGAGATGTTTGTACCGTCACTATCCACCTCAACCGTATCGCCAGCGCTTACCTCATCTTTTAATACAAGCGTTGCAATGCGGTTTTGAACCTCTTTTTGCACCACCCGTTTTAAAGGTCTTGCACCGTAAATTGGGTCGTAACCTTCATTGGCTAACCATTCTTTGGCTTTTGCTGTTACATGAAGTTTCAGATCACGGTCTTCAATCAGTTTTTCCAACCATTTTAACTGAACATCAACAATGCCTGTCATCACACCGCGGTCTAGGCGGTTAAACAACACAATGTCATCTAAACGGTTTAAAAATTCTGGTTTAAACGATTTACGCACAACGTCCATCACCTGCCCGCGCACGCTTTCACTTGTCTGACCATCTTTTAAAGTTGCCAAATGTTCAGCGCCTAAGTTTGATGTAAGAATGATCACCGTATTGGTAAAGTCAACGGTTCGGCCTTGCCCATCTGTTAAGCGACCATCATCTAACACTTGTAAAAGAATGTTAAAGACATCTGGATGCGCTTTTTCCACCTCATCAAATAAAATAACGTTATAAGGGCGACGGCGTACAGCCTCCGTCAGCACACCACCTTGTTCATAACCAACATAACCTGGAGGCGCACCCACAAGGCGGGCAACAGCGTGTTTTTCCATATACTCACTCATATCAATCCGTACCATGGCTGTATCATCATCAAACACAAATTCAGCCAAGGCTTTACAAAGTTCTGTTTTACCAACACCTGTTGGCCCCAAGAACAGAAACGAACCAATTGGGCGTGAAGCATCTTGCAAGCCTGCTTGCGCACGGCGTACTGCCTCGCTCACAGAGGCCACAGCCACGTCCTGCCCAATCACACGCGCTTTTAAAAGCTCTTCCATGCGCAATAACTTGCCTTTTGTGCCTTCCACCATCTTATCAACAGGAACCCCTGTCCAATGGCTGACAATTTTAGCAATGTCTTCCGCTTTCACTACTTCACGAATAATAGAATTTGTCTTTTCTTTATCCGCCTCTTCCACACGTTGAAGCTCGGCATTTAAGTTTGGTAGCACACTATACTGAATCTCAGCTACTTTTTCTAAGTTCCCTTGACGTTGATAAATTTCAATATTACGTTTTGCTTCATCAATTTCTTGCTGAATAACCTTAGAACCTTGTGCTAGGCGTTTCGCCTCCTCCCATTCTTTATTCAACATATCCGACTTTTCTTGCAAGGCTGAAATTTCACCTTTAAGTTCAACCAGTCGTTTTTTAGAAGCTTCATCTTCTTCTTTCAATAAAGCGGCTTCTTCAATTTTGTAATGCATAAGTTTACGGTCAATATCATCTAGTTCTTTTGGCTTAGAATCCATTTCCATACGAATATTCGCAGCGGCTTCATCCATCAGGTCAATGGCCTTATCAGGCAAGAAACGCTCATTAATGTAACGGTCTGATAGTTTTGCAGCTGAAACTAAAGCACCATCACTTATGCGTACACCGTGGTGCACTTCATATTTATTTTTAATACCACGCAAAATAGAAATGGTTTCTTCTACCGATGATTCTGGCACATAAACACTTTGGAAACGGCGTACAAGCGCTGGGTCTTTTTCAAAGTATTTACGGTATTCATCTAATGTTGTTGCGCCAATACAGTGCAATTCACCACGGGCAAGCGCTGGTTTAAGTAGGTTTGAAGCGTCCATAGCCCCTTCCCCTGTTGAACCTGCACCCACAAGGGTATGAATTTCATCAATAAATAAAATAACCTGTCCTGCTTTTTCGGTAACATCATTTAGCACAGCTTTTAAGCGCTCTTCAAATTCACCACGGAACTTGGCACCCGCCATAAGCTGACCCATGTCCAATTCTAGCACTTGGTTGCCTTTTAAATTTTCTGGCACGTCCTCGTTCACAATACGCTGGGCAAGCCCTTCCACAATGGCTGTTTTACCAACGCCTGGCTCACCAATTAAAACAGGGTTGTTTTTAATACGACGGGAAAGAACCTGCACAGCACGGCGAATTTCATCTTCACGGCCAATAATAGGGTCTAGCTTTCCAAGTTTTGCTAGCTCTGTAATATCTTTTGTATATTTTGCCAAAGCGCCTTGCGCCTCTTCTGCCGATTTTGAACTGGCCTTGTGTGAGCCACGCTGTTCTAGAATAACCTTTTCAAGGGCAGATGCTTTCACACCATTTTTCTCAAAAATTTCTTTAACAGCGCCCGATTCTGACGCAAGAGTGTAGAACAACGCATCGGCTGCAACATATTTATCGCCCCAGTTTTCAGCTGTTTTTTCAGCATTTGCTAAAATTTTAGCAAGCGATTTATCAATAAACAATTCAGCGGTTGAGCCTTCAACCCAAATTTCTTTTTCTAACGCCTTATCGGTATCACTTTTCATGGCGTTTGTATCTACATTTAAATGGCGCAACAAGCGTAGCCCGTAACCTTCCATGTCATTTAAAAATGCATGAAGTAAATGTGCTGGCACAAGTTTTTGATGCTCTTCTTGCAAAGCTTTTGTTTGCGCTGCTTGAATCAGCTGGATGGATTTTTCGGTTAATTTATCAATGTTCATTGATCATGCCCTCCTGCATATGTACTATAAAATGTAGTTATTAAAACTTCTCTATACAAGTATTATGGAGAATTAGCACTCAAGTGTCAAGAGTGCTAATTCATTTTTATTGCACCCACCCAAAAACCAAGGCATACTTAAATAAAAAGAGTTTTTATGCATGAAAATATTAGGGCATCGTGGCTGTATTTTAAAAGGGAAGCCATTTCAAAATTCACTTAAAGCCTTCAATCTTGCCATTCAATATACAAACGGTTTTGAAACCGATGCATGCCTTACAAAAGACGGTGACATTGCATTTATTCACGAAGAAATTACAACCGATGAACATGGCACCCCACTTTCTTCTATGCCTTTATACTTAGATGAAGCATCTACCTTAAAGCTTCAAAAGCGTACACTTTGCGAACTCAGCACAAAAGAAGTAAAAACGCTAAGCTTAAAAGACGGTCAGCCTATTCCATTTTTTGAAGACATTGTCCCATTGTTTACAAAAACTGATAAAATTTGGAACATTGAACTTAAAGCGCACAAGGTAACGCCCGTTATTATTCAAAAATTAAAAGCATGCTTTAAAGCTAATACATTAACACCCGAACAAATTATATTATCTTCTTTTGACCATGAAGCGCTAAAGCTGGTTAAACAAGAACTTCCTGATGTGAAATTTGGCGCCTTATTCGTAGCGCATGACCACCCTGTTGAGCGCTTAAACCCTTGGAGGGACGACCCAGAAGGTTTTTACATGCCTTTAACCGAACAAAACTTAACACGTCCCCTTATTCAAGCATTAAAACCGCAGTTTATTATTGGGCCACATACAGAGCTGAATGAAACGCAAATAAACATGGTAAAAACCCATTACCCACAAGCCAAAATGTGCATTTGGGTTTGCGGTGAATATAATAACTTTAAAGAAACCGACTTTGATAAACAAATTGAACACTTTGCAAAACAAGGCAAGCTTGATAGCATTATTGTAGACGACATAATAAAGCATAAAATATGACAACAAAAACAATAAAACCATACGACTTGGCCATTATTGGTGGTGGCATTAACGGCATGGCCATCGCACGTGATGCGGCAGGCCGTGGTATAAAAACATTCCTGTGCGAAAAAGATGACTTTGGCAGTGCCACTTCTGCTTGGAGCTCTAAAATGATACATGGTGGGTTACGCTACCTTGAATTTTATGAGTTCAGCCTTGTACGTAAAGCCTTAAAGGAGCGTGATATATTAATGAAACTTGCACCACACATGGTGCATGAACAGCGTTTTATATTACCCCACCTTGAACATTTGCGCCCTAAATGGCTTATTAAAATGGGCTTGTTTTTGTACGACAACCTTTATAAGTCGCAATTTATGAAAAAAAGTTCAGCCGTTGAACTTAAAAATTTGTCTATCAAACCCTCATTTAAAGATGGATTTGAATATTCCGATGCCGTGGTGGATGACCACAGGCTTGTAATTGAGCTTGCCCACGAAGCCAAACGCAAAGGTGCTGAACTTCATAATTACACAGCTTGTGAAAAGGTTGAGCTTAAAGAAGGTTTATGGCACATAACTTTACGTACGGCAGACGGAAAAACCAAACTTATTTGCGCCAAAGACATTGTAAATGCTACAGGCCCATGGGCTGAAAAGTTCATGAAAGAACATATGCATTTAAACACCAACAAGTCCTTACGCTTGGTAAAAGGTAGCCACATTGTTATTCCAAAACTTTATGGCGAAAACAAAGCTTACACCTTCCAAGACGAGAACGGGCGTGTTGTTTTCACCTTTCCTTATTTAAACGATTACACCCTGATAGGCACCACCGAAGAAGAACATAAAGGTGACCCGAATGATGCCACCATCAGCACAGAAGAAACGATTTATCTCAAGTCCATCATCTCGGAATATTTTGGCAAAAACCTAACCAATGATGATATTGTTTGGCATTACAGTGGAGTACGCCCTTTAATTGAAGAAACAGGTAAAGACAACCGCCAAACCACACGTGACTACAGCATTGAACATCTACAATATGGCAACAACACACTGATTAACATTTGGGGCGGTAAACTAACAACCCACCGTGTGCTCGCGGAAGACGTTCTTAAAAGTTTGGATTATCACAAAACATGGACAGCAACAGAACCTTTTGCCAATGCGGTAAACTTTAAGCACTTTGCGCACGGTCTCATCAATGAATATCCATTTTTAGACGAAACCACAGCGAAGCGTTTGGTAAAGTCATATGGTAAGCGCAGCTTGGACATTTTAAAAGATTGTAAAAAAGACAAAGACCTTGGAAAACATTACGGCAATGGGCTTTATGAAATAGAAGTTAAATACCTTATCAACCATGAATGGGTAAAAAAACCTGAAAGCGTTTTGTTATTCCGCACAAAATGCGGCATTGGCATGACAAGTAGCCAAATCGAAGAATTTCAAACAGCCTTTGAAGCGCTGATAAACCCACAAAAAGAAAAACCATCCGCTGAAAATTCCGCATAAAAAAGGCGCTTATAGCGCCCTTTTTTTTTATTTTCAAATTGCATTAAGCAACTTTTAAACCTTGAGACTGAGCAAAACGATCAGCCAGTGGACCTAGGTTTGAAAGCGACATAACGTGGAACTGCATCCAAGCCAACATGCCCGACTTAAACAATTCAGAAACTGTTTTTTCATCTAGCTCAGCAAGCTTAGGTTCATCAATAACCCACATGCCTGTTAGGGTGAACTTTTCACCGTCTTTAACTGTAAATGTACCTTGAATATCTTTTAAAAGTTCAAGTTCGTGTAACTTTGCAATGAACTTTTGTGTTGATTCATAGTTCATTTGGAAGTCATTCAAAAACTGCATAATGTTATTCAGTGTGTCTGTGTTTTCACCTTTAGATGTGAAAAGTGCATTTCCTTCTTTTTCACTGAAGCATCCACTGTCTTCATCAAAGCATACAGAAAAGTCCTCTTGGCCTTCAGCTTGTGATAGAATGAACGGGTAACGGCGGAAAATTGCAGGCACATATTGCCCCAACCATTCCCCATTTTGGCCAACAAATAAATTCGTATCCGACTTCAGAGAAAGCATTGCTACACTATCCCAGTGGCCTGTTGCATCTTTTACAAATACAATTGGGTACTCTTTAGCAACCATCATAAATTCATGGCCTAGCAACAACGCACTGCCCATTTTTTCGGCATGCTTATACGTTGTGCATGGTAAAAATTTTAAACCTTGATGATTTTGTGAATTAAGTAAAACAGGTTTTTTGCAAAGTGGGTTTGTTGTTTGCACTGTTTTTTGAGTTTCTTTTTTTGCCATTGTGGCCCCCTATCTCACATTTAAATTTTAACGTGGCAAAGTATAACAGCTTGAATTTCATATGACGAGGAATAATTTAGATGTTTATTACAACCAAATTTTTTGGCAATGCGCCTGCCCACTTGAAGCATTTTGCGCCTTCACACATTTGATGCGGTAAGGCAGTTTAGAAATAGGTACTTGTCCTTTGTTTGATTTTTCAAATTCCAGGACCTTAAGCTCTGTTTCGCTTAGATGACTTAGATTTACAAAAACAGCTTCCACTTGCACTTGAGAGTTCTCTGCAAATGCATTCTGCATAAATAATGTAACCACTGCAAAAACAGCAATTTTAAAGTACTTAACCATAATGGCGATCTAACTGTAAGTATCTCGCCGTAACCAAACTCTTATGGGTTGTGATAAAAATTTCAACTCACATAAGGCCAATGCGTCAAAAATATCATAACCCTTACCAGCTTCCATGAAGCTCACAGTCATTTAAATAAAGAATTACTGGAAACTTAAACCTGACATGTGCTTAAATATTAGACATGATCAAAACAATTATTTTCACAGTTTTTAGTGCTCTTACTTTAATGCTTGCATCAAAGGCGTTTGCCCTTGGCTTTGACATTAAAACTGAAACACTCCCGCATGCCTTTATGGGGCTTTTAGGCGGTATTACTTTCTTACTGTACGGTTTAGACAAGATGACATCATCGTTTAAAGCACTTGCAGGGCGCAAACTCAAATTTGTATTAGGTAAACTAACCACCAACCGATTTTCTTCCCTCTTAACGGGGGCAGGTGTAACTGCTATTGTTCAATCCAGTGCGGCAACAACGGTGATGGTCGTTGGCTTTATTTCAGCCAAACTTATGACACTTCCACAATCACTTGCTGTTATTTTAGGGTCAGATATCGGCACAACCTTAACCGTTCAGCTTATTGCCTTTAAACTCAACCAATATGCGCTTGTCTTTATTATTTTAGGGTTTATGATTAAGTCCGTTTCTAAAAGTGACAGCATGTGGAACATTGGCCGTGTTTTCATGGCTATTGGTATGATTTTCTTCGGCATTTTCCTCATCAGTGAAAGTATGAACCTGTTGCAAAGCATTCAATGGGTGAAAGACATGCTCACGCATATATCAAACCCGCTAGCAGGAATCCTTCTTGGTTTTATTATTACAGCGCTTATGCAATCAAGCGCTGCGGCATTAGCCATTATTATTGCGGTGGCCGACCAAGGCTTACTTTCAATTACAGCTGCCTTTTACCTTGTTCTTGGCTGTAACATGGGCACATGCTTAACAGCCATCATTGCCAGCCTTAAAAGTAATCAAGATGGTCAACGCGCTGCTGCTGCCCATGCCTTCTTTAAATTTAGTGGTGCCCTTTTCTTTGCACTTATTTACATTTTATTAAACGAATATGCGGTCAAAGCGATTATGGCACTGGATATCAAAGGTATTTCAACAGGTGAAACAATTACGCCAAGGCAAATTGCACACATGCACACCATATTCAACATTTCACTGGCGTTTATGTTTATTCCATTTATTAACCCAATTGCCAAAAAGCTAACTGCCATTATTAAAAATAAAAAGCCAAAATGGCGCTTGCAGGCTAAATATTTGGATACTTTCTTACATGACACACCAAGCTTAGCGCTAAACGCCGCCCGCATTGAAACAGCAATGATGAGCAAGCGCATTCAAAAGCTTTTAAAATCAGCACCTGATATCGTATTAGAAGGTGATATTGACCAACTGGCAAAACTAAAAAACGAAGAGCGTAATATTGACGCTTTATACAGCCAGATTGTTTACTACTTAAGCCAGCTGAGCACCAAGAACTTAACCCGTGATGAAAGCCGCCAACTTGTTTGGCTAATGAACAGCGTAAACCGCCTAGAAACCATTTGCGACCTAATTGGTGAAGAGCTTTACCAAATCGGGCAAAAACGCCATAAAAAGGACCATCAGGTTCATAAAACAGCACGTAATCATATTCACAAAATTGCCGATGCAACAATCAGAGGGTTAAAATACAGCACACGTGCCATTAACTCATTTGAAGTGGAGCTTGCCAAAAATGACAAGGCGATTGATAAAATTGAATTCCAAAAACTGCTGGACCGGGCACACAAACACCTGACAAAAAGGCTTATTGCCGACGTTCAGCACGAACTAAATGACTATTCAGTTGAAACCGATATTATTGATAAACTACAGCGCATTTTCTTCCACTGCCGTAAAATGACAAAGGACTCATTAAAGCTTATTGAAGAGCGCAAAGGCAAAAAAAGCAAAACAGTTGAGGCTGAAATTGTCGAAGAACTTTTGAACCCATTGCCATAAGACCATTAGATTGTTAAAATTAAAAATAAAAGAATAAAGTTTGGTTATATGAAATTTTTCACCAGCGCCCTTTTAAGCATTTTAGTAAGCCAAACATCCTTGGCTAAAGAAACCTGCGTTTCCGACCAAGAACTTATGGCAAGTGCAGCACTTATTCAAAAAGAAGGTCGTGGCAAAGGCAGTGGTGTTTTATACCAAGATGATATTGTGCTTACAAACCATCATGTTGTAACCGATATCCCTAAAATTTGGGTGCATGTTCCACGCACAAACCAGCAAATTGAAGCAGAGGTCCTTTTTTCAACGCCCAAGCCAGATATTGCTGTTTTAAAACTGAAAGAACCTGTAACAGACACAAAAAAAGTTGACCTTGCACGCCGTGCAAATAAGCGTGAAGAGCTTCGCCTTGTAAGCTTTCCATTTGCAGAAAAACATCGCCTAGGTGCTGTACAAGCACGCTTTAACAACATGGCACGCTTTAAAAGTGACACACGCTTGCTTTACTTCAATGCTCTCCTATCCGACTGGGCATTCGCAGGCGACAGTGGCGGTGGTTTTTATAACTGTAAAGGTCAGCTTGTGGGGCTAAACTTTGGTAATTTAGCTTTAAAAGGCACGCCAGAACATGTTTATGCTGTGAATATGCGTGCCATAGAAGATGCACTGCGTGCCTCAGGCATTGAAGCCCGCATTCAGTATTAATTCATAGTTTAAGCTTTATTTCTAATAATGCTTTTGAATAACTTTAAGTTCACGCCACAACCCTTTTATCAATGAAAATACGGCAACCAAAAGCACAACCGCAAAAGGTAACCCCGTGGAAACGACCATAGCTTGTGTCGCTATAAGCCCACCTCCCAACATCAATGAAATAGCAACTATTCCTTCAAATAAACACCAAAATATACGCTGAAGAAGGGGTGAGTGTGCCTTACCGCCCGCAGCTATGGTATCAACAACCAAAGCCCCCGAGTCAGATGACGTAACAAAAAACACAACCACTAAAACAATACCAATAAAACTGGTAACCTCTTTAAAGGCTGTCCACCCTTGTGAAAAGTTTTTATCCTCTCTCGAAAATGGCGTGGAAAGGTCTATAAAATGCTTTGCATAAGCTGTCAAGTTATCTGCATAACTTTTAAAAACATCCAGCTGCAATCCAACACAAACAACAAATATTAAGAGTAAAACGGCCAAAAGCATATTCAGTTCAGATAAAACCTTAACACCTTTATCTAAACCTGCCACAACGGAAATAAGCGCAAGCATTGTAATACAAAAAATCAAAATAACTTCTGTTGAAAGCCCCGTGGGCGTATCAAACAAATAATTTAAACCCGTAGAGGCTTGAGAAGCACCAAAACCCAGCGATGTTGCCAAACCAAAGACAGTGGCCATGACTGCTAAAATATCAATAATATGCCCAGGCCAACCCCATATACGTTCACCCAATAAAGGGTAAAAAATAGAACGTAAAGTTAGCGGTAAACCTTTATTATAACTAAACAAAGCCAACCCTAATGCCAAAAGCGCATAAATAGACCATGGATGCAAAGCCCAGTGGTAAATGGTGCCAGCCATAGCCTGTTCGACTGCCATATTCACATTGCCTGAAGCACCCGCAAGCGGTGCCCAGTCCGTACGTAATCCACCTTCAACTATTGGTGCCGTTAATGCTGCATTAAAATGCGACATAGGCTCTGAAACACCAAAGAAAACCAAACCAATGCCCATTCCCGCTGCAAACAACATAGAAAACCAAGCAGGGTAAGAAAAGTCGGGCGTGGACTCCATGCCGCCAATCCGCACTTTACCCATAGGCGACACAATAAGGGCTAAACAAATAAAAACAAAAATATTACCTGTTAAAATAAAAAAACTATCAAACGAAGATATTAACTCGCCCCTTAAACTGGTAAAGAAAGGTTCCATACTGTCATGAAACAACAAAGCCGATAGCACAAACAAAGCAATAAGGCTGGCTGAAATAACAAAAACTGGGTTATGAATATCAACACCAAAAGGACCAAGATTGGTTTGAATATTATCCTGCCCAACTTCATAATCAGTATCAATTATAGCTGTTTTTCCATCAGGTGTTTAAATACCTGTAATATCTTCTTGTGACATATCATTCTCGAATTATTTAATTTAAAATTTCAAGAACCATAACATATTCAAAATAAATTTATAAGAACTCCATAAACCTTGACATGTATACAGGTTAAAGGTTAAATTCTCTTCGTTATTCATAAACATCTCTTTTTATCTTTTCATTCAAACTGGAGGGCTTATGCCTGAAAAAGTTTTACTCACCCAAATTCCCACCCCTGAAGACACACAAACGCACTTAGATAATCTCATTGATATGAAACTTAAAAATGAAGAAGAAAACTTCGAACGTGAAGTTGCCTTCTTGCTTGACCTTTGCATACGTGCCATTATTGAAAAAACACCTCAACAGCCTGATACCATCAAAGTGTCATACGCAACCAGCAATAAAGTTGGTTTCGCCGTTAAAAACAGGCTAGCGCAACAAGGTTGGCAAGTTGAATGGTCTACTGTTTATGCAAATTACCATGACCGCTCACGTATAGTTATTTACCCAAAAGCAATAGCCAAAGAACTTAAAATCCCCTCACCAGCCGAATTGAAGGCGGGTGCAGAAATTAATTTATGGCCAGTACCCGTATTTAACGGTGGCTTAGCCAATTTTGTGAACAGTTGCTTATCGGCTTTAATGGACAAAAAACGTCACACGGGAAATGAAATTTATGTGGATACAGACACATACTCATCTGCCTATGTAGCAGAAGTGACCAACTTATTCGAAAAACAAGGTTGGAAGTGTCACCATAAGCCGCGAACTGAAGTAGATCTCAGCTTAGGTCGTCATGCCTACGGATTAAGTAAGCCTTCATTTATACTTATTTTACCTAACGAGGATTAGCTCCCATGAAAAAACTTACACTCATCTGCTTTGCAGCACTTTTATTAACAGCCTGCGGCGACCCAAACCCAATGGTCACTTCATCTGGCGCAGGTTTCCTAGGTGGCTTATGGGATGGCCTAACATGCATATTCGCTTTTATTTTTAGCATTTTTGGTGGCGACTATAATATCTACGAAGTTGTAAACACTGGAAACTGGTATAACTTTGGCTTTTTGCTTGGTCTTTTAGGCTCAGCTGCCACGTTCTGGCTCTTTATATGGGTAATATTACAGATCATTGGCGCTATTATATTGGCATTCAGTAAGTAAAACTACATCGAAAAAAAGCCCTCAATTGAGGGCTTTTTTATTAAGGTTCAAACCTTTTATGCAGAAAGTGCCTGCATGTCACGCTTCATTTTCTTACGTGAATGGCTGTCTAGGCCTTTTTTACGCAAGCGAATGTTTTTCGGTGTTACTTCCACAAGTTCATCGTCTTGAACATATGTTAAAGCATCTTCCAAGTTCATGCGGCGTGGTGGTGTTAGCTTCACAGCTTCATCTTTACCAGAAGCACGTACGTTTGTAAGCTGCTTACCTTTAACAGGGTTTACTTCCAAGTCGTCTGTTTTTGCGTTTTCACCAATAATCATACCGTCATAAGTTTTCACACCAGCGTCTACAAACATTACGCCACGTTCTTCCAAGTTCCAAAGGGCAAAGGCTGCTGTGTCGCCAGGAACCATAGAAACAAGCACACCGTTACGGCGACCAGCTGGCGCTGATTTAATTGGACCATATTCTTTAAACTGACGTGTTAAAATACCTGTACCACGTGTATCTGTTAAGAATTCACTACGGTAACCAATCATACCACGGCTTGGCGCTTCAAATACAAGGCGCTGTTTACCACCATGGTCACTAATCATGTTTGTACATTCCGCACGACGTAAGCCCATTTTTTCCATCACGGCGCCTGCGTACTCTTCATCCACGTCCACAACAATTTCTTCATACGGCTCAAGTTTTTGGCCACCTTCTTCCTTGAATAAAACTTCAGGGCGAGAAATGGAAAGTTCGAAACCTTCACGGCGCATGTTTTCAATTAAAACGGAAAGTTGAAGCTCACCACGGCCCATCACTTTAAATGATTCCGCACTTGAACCTTGTTCAACTGTTAAACCAACAGAAACTTCTGCTTCACTGCGCAAACGGTCACCAATTTCACGGGATGTAAGTTTGTCGCCATCTTCACCTTTAAGTGGAGAATCATTTACAGAGAATGTCATGGCAATTGTTGGTGGGTCAATAGCTAAAGAAGGTAGTGGTTCTGTTACTTCAGGCGAGCAAATTGTGTGTGAAACATAAGATTGGCTCATACCTGCAATGGCAACAATATCCCCTGCTTCTGCTTCTTCCACAGCTACACGTGCTAAACCACGGTATTTGTATAGTTTTGTAATTTTACCTTTTTCAATCACTTTACCGTCACGGTCAAAGTCTTGAATTGGCATGTTTACCTTAGCAACACCCGTTACAATACGACCTGTTACAATACGGCCAACGTATGGGTCACGGTCAATGGTTGTTGCAAGCATAGAAAATGGTTTTGTTTTGTCACCTTCTGGTGCTGGTACATGGTCTAGCACAAGGTCAAGCAGTGGTAACACTGTGTCACCGTGTGTTGTGTAGTCATGGTCAACCCATCCGTCACGTCCAACAGCATACATAATTGGGAAGTCTAGCTGCTCTTCTGTTGCACCTAACATATCAAACAGGTCAAAAGCTTCGTTTACCACTTCTTCAGGGCGTGCATCACCACGGTCAATTTTGTTCACAACAAGAATTGGGCGCAAGCCAAGCTTAAGTGCTTTACCAAGCACGAATTTTGTTTGAGGCATTGGGCCTTCAGCTGCATCTACAAGCAGAACCACACCATCAACCATGCCAAGTACACGTTCAACCTCACCACCAAAGTCGGCGTGTCCTGGTGTATCTACGATGTTAATAATGTTGTTTTTATATTCAATAGCAGTTGTTTTTGCCAAAATTGTGATACCACGTTCACGTTCAATATCACCACTGTCCATGGCACGTTCATCCACCTGTTGGTGACTTTCAAATGTGCCCGATTGTTTAAGCATCGCATCTACCAAGGTTGTTTTACCGTGGTCGACGTGGGCAATAATTGCAATATTACGTAAGTTTTGCATAAGAGTTTTGGCCTTTAAATAAATTAATTTCACTGTGTTTATAGGTTGCTTTGCCATGCTTTTCAAGTGAATAAAGTTATAAAACACAAAAAAGGCAGCCGAAGCTGCCTTAAATCGAAAAATTAATTTTTAAAATGACTCACGTGTTCCACCAGAATGTGATGTTGTTTCTGAATTTTTAAGCGTTGCGCCTTCACTTTCAGAAATGTTTTCTACATCATCGGTTTCAAGTTCAGTAGATTTTGCTGTATTATCTAATTCTTCAGAACTTTCTACTTCTGACTCAGCCTCTTCTACCGTTTCTTCAAAAGCTTTTTCCGCCACAACACGTTTTGGAAGCAACAGCGCCGTCATGGTTACTGTTACCACACATGCAAAAATAAGCTGTAAGGTATCGGCAATACCAACCAATACAGGGATATCTGCAATATAAGGTGTTAACGCCCCCCAAGCATGCGCCCCGTATAAAACACCCACAATGACTGTTACCAATGTAAATGCAACACGCGATGCACGGGTAATACCTACGATAGACAAACCCAAAAACAGAAGCGACACATAATGCAACCCGGAAAACAGCGTTGAGCCGTTAATGGTTGTGGGTGAAGCTGCTTCTGGTATGTAAGGCAAAACATAACTTGCCAAATACCCCCCAGCAAAACTGCCTATAAGCGGAATAGATTGACCAGCCGATGTATAAAGCACGTCCAACGTGGTGAATGCCAACAGACCAAAAACAATAAAACCTAAAATGCGCAGCATAATAAATTTCCTTAAAAGATTAAAAAGAATGAAAAAGACATGTGTTCCTTCATGAGAAATTCTCAGAATTAAAAAATGTATACGCTTTAAGGTGTTAAATGTCAACCTTCACAAAAAAATTAAAATTTTTCCAAAAAAGCTTGAAAAACAAAGCATGCACATTATTTTTTAACCATGAAAAAGTTCTTAATATATTTTCTTATCTTTCTGGCTCAGGTTCAAAGCAGCCATGCAAACCCTTTGCTTCATGTTTTTGGGCATAAAAAAGCCCATGAAATTAAATTTGTGCTTGAAACATTTGGGCCTGCCACGGTGAAATGCTATTACCGTGTAACCCGCGGGGCAGACTTAACCCTTGAACGCTTCGAAAAAGCTCTAAAATCTGGTTATATTGCAGAATGTTTACAACAAACAGCCGCTGAACATGCTGAATATTTACAGCGTTTTGCTGGCGGTGTTCATCAATAAAAAAAAGCCCTCACACGAGAGCTTTAACGTTCGATAAAGAATGACTAGGGCATTTGTTTCAGTTCATCCATGATACTTAAAATACCAAAGGCAAAATAGCTTGATAAGTTCCAACTTAAAACCACGTGAAAATTACGGTAAAGCAAGTAACCTTCCATGTCCTGCTCATTCCCATGCGGTAGATAAAGATAAACGTATTCATCTAAATTGACATGGTTTGGCACAGGAACGCCACGCTTTTTAAATATGCGGGCGGGCAAGCGGTAAGGCTTATAACGCTTTATAACCGCAGAGCCGTTGCGGTAAACAACGTTTCCTTCACTGTTACGTTTAAAAACACGTTGTTTAGAAAGCCCTGTTCTATAAAAAATGCCTTTACTGATAGGCTTTTCTAATATCATGCTATCATTCCATGGCGCATTTTTTTGCCACCCTAGAGAAGATAGATAATTTGCAGCCGAGGCAAAAGCGTCATATTTATTATTCCAAATATCAGCTTTTCCGTCGCCATCATAGTCAACGGCGTAAGCAAGGAACGTGGAAGGCATGAACTGCACATGTCCCATAGCTCCTGCCCATGAACCCACAAAATCTAATTTAGAAATATGCCCTGCTGCATAAATGCGAATGGCGTTTATCAGCTCTTTTCTAAAAAACGCATTGCGCTTTTCTTTATGGTACCAAGCAAGCGTTGCTAAAACTTCTGGTAAATAATGCCCACCTTTGTTTTTACCAAAAGAAGACTCAATCGACCATAAAGCAATAATCACTTCTTTATCCACATGGTATTCAGCTTCAATTTTTTCCAATACAGCAAGCGTTTCAGGGTCTCTCAACCACCCTTTCGCTGTTTCAATGCGTGTATCCGATAAATAACGCCTTTGATTTTCAGCAAACTTTAAAGGGGCTGGCTTAACAGTGCATTCACAAGGTGGGCGTGGGCGATAACGGTCAATAATAAAACCGCTAGGCTCTGGGTTTTCTCCAAACAACTCTAACACCAAATTTCCATCTAGCCCTTCAGCAACAATTGTGCGTTCAACCCCCTTTAAAAAGTCTTGGTAAGTTTCACGTGCTAAGGTTACTGGCGAAAGTGCCATAATACATAAAAAAATAAAGGTTCGCATAGCGTAACCTCCATAAAGTCAATAAATTTCAGGTAAGAAATTTTTAAAAAGAATAAGTAAAATGTTTATACCAACCTACCCACTATACAATAAAACAACCTAACCTCAAAGTATTAACCCACCCCAACCGAATGAGTATTTATGAACAAATATGTAAACCTTATAATAAGTATGTAAACAAAGGAGAAATTTATAAATGCTGATCAATTACAAAACTTTAAACTATTTAAAGACAGGCATGGGTGAAGACAGTGTCCAAGAACTTATTGACCTTTATTTAACAACATCGCCCGAAGTTTTACACAACATTCAAGAAGCTATTCAAGAACAAGACAGTGAAAAACTTGCTTTTTGGAGCCACCGCCTTAAAGGATCTTCTTGTACATTGGGGTTTGATGACATTCAAAATTTAAGTGAAGAAACCGAGACCCTTAGCCGCCACGGAGATGTGAAAGGCGCTGCCTTAAAATTTAAAGATATCATTCCTTTATATGAAAGATTGGAACACACCTTAAAAAGGTATGGTATAGAGCCACAGTTACACACATTAAATTAAATTTTAATATCGAACTTTTTAATTTTACGGTCTAAGGCAGGTCTAGAGATACCTAAAATGTCGCATGCTTTACCTTTGTGGCCTGCGGTTATTTCTAACGTTCGAATAACGTGCTGTTTTTCTAATTCCTCTAAGGTAACAAGCGGACCTTCAACAGAAGATGCGCGTATACTGCCCCCACCCGACCTATCAATGACAATTTGGTCAGCGCTAATAACACCAGTTCGGTTCATAGCACAAGCACGGGTTAAGGTATTTTCAAGTTCACGTACGTTGCCAGGCCAATCATGCATTTCTAATTTAAAGTAAGCTTCATCGGTCATCCCTTGAATGTTCTTACCAATTTTTTTATTAATATTTGCCAGTAAGTAGGGTGTGAGCAATTTAATGTCTTCTAAGCGGTCACGCAGGGGTGGCACAGGCACCGTCATAATTTTTAAGCGGTACATTAAATCTTCACGGAACATGCCGTCTTCAATCATTTGGTTTAAGTCACGGTGGGTCGCTGCAATGATGTGCGCATTGGTTTTAAGCGTTTCTGTTCCACCCACACGTTCAAATGTTCCCTCTTGTAGCACACGCAAAAGCTTTGACTGTAGCTTTGGTGAAAGCTCTCCTATTTCATCTAGAAACAGCGTACCATCTTGTGCCAGTGTGAACTTGCCGTCTTTGCGTTCCACAGCACCTGTGAAAGAGCCCTTTTCATGGCCAAACATTTCACTTTCAAGCAAGTTTTCAACAATAGCACCACAGTTTACAGCCAAGAATGGCCCTTTTTTACCACTGTGGTAATGAATAGCTTTCGCAACAAGTTCTTTACCAGTACCTGTTTCACCTTGAATAAGCACCGTTGCGTCATTGCTGGAAGCCAGTGCAATGTTTTTCACCACTTCAATCATCTTACGGCTGCTGCCAATAATTTTAGGTTCACCAGAATCTTCTGCAACTTCAATAGCAATATCTTTTTTCTTTTTACTGGTTGTTAAACATTTTTTAACGGAAGCGTTCAGCTCCTCAATATCAATTGGTTTATGAATATAGTCCGTCGCACCAAGCTTAATGGCTTCAATGGCTAACTGCATGTCATGTTTGCCTGTAATCATCAACACAGGTACATTCGGCCAAATGTCTTTCAGTTCAGGGAGTAGATGAACACCCAATGTGTCTGGCAAGTGTTGGTCTAAGAAAAAAAGTTTGGGCTGAATGTTTTCAAGCTTTGAGCGTGCTTCCCTTGCGCTTTGAGCGCTATCGCATTTTAAGCCTTGATCTTCAAAGTGTAAAAGCAACATTTCCGCTAAATGCGGATCATCATCAATAATAAAAATGTCTACTTTTTCTTTGGCCATGGTTAACCTTTTTTTTGCCACTCATCCACTGAGTATATTTTCATTTTTAAGGCATGCAAGCCTGCACGGTCTTTATTTTGCATTTCTTCTGCGAGCAATTCATATACCATACGTTGACGTTCCACACGGTTTTTACCCAAGAAACTATCTGCCACCAGCACCAAGCTGTAATGGCTACCACCCTTTTCCTTCACACCAGCATGCCCTGCATGTAAATGAGACTCATTTTCAAGTTTCATAAAAAAAGGGGCAAATGCTGCTTGCAATTTTTCTTCTAATGCTTTTTGATTCATACGATGAATTTTAACAAAGCAAACATAAAAAACCAAGGTAAAAGGAAGCACATGAAAGTTGTTAGCTGGAATTTAAACTCTATTCGTGCAAGATTAGAACACGTTACAAACTGGATAGAAGAACACAAGCCAGACATTATATGCCTGCAAGAAACCAAAGTACGTGACGAAGAATTCCCAAAAGACGTTTTTGAAAACATGGGCTTAAATGTATATACCCATGGTCAAGCTGCCTATAACGGCGTTGCATTTATCAGCCCGCACAAACTTGAAGACGTTCAAAAAGGCTTCCCTGAAGGGGACATGAACGACCAAAAACGCGTTATTTCATGCACATTAAACGGTGTGCGCATTATTAACGTTTACATTCCACAAGGAGACAACCCAGACAGCCCGAAATATGCTATGAAAGGTGCTTTTTACCACCGCCTGCGTGAATGGATGGAGGATGACTTCACCCCAGAAAGTGACGTTTTAATTTGCGGAGACTTTAACATTGCCCCTAAAGATGTTGACGTACACGACGTGACCAAATGTTCTAAAAAGTGTGGATATTTACCTGAAGAAGTAACATGGTTAAATTACCTAATGAGCTGGGGCTTTGATGACAGCTTCCGTCTAATACACCCTGAAAAGAAGCAATTTAGCTGGTGGGATTACCGCATGAAGTCATATGACAATAACAAAGGCATGCGCATTGACCACATTTTGACAAGCAATGGCCTTTCAAAAAAAGTGATAGATGCTGGTGTTGAAGAAAGCCCGCGTGCATTAGAACGCCCTTCAGACCATGTCCCTGTTTTTACGGTTTTTAAACTTTAAAAATTATATATTAAAAATTGAACTGTCAGAAGTAATCAACCCTTGGTTGTTACAACTACCCATAAGTTGGTATACAATTTATAGGGTGGATGGGTATGAATTCTAAAACAAAACGGCTTATGCGGCCGAAACTTCTTGATAATGACACTCAATTTGAACGTGATATTTTTCAGGACCGCATACAAAGGCAAAATTTAATTAAGCATCATTACGGTTTAAATGCAGCGCCTTTAACCCTACCCGATGAGGAGCTTCTCATTCGTGGTTTTGCCACTGTTTTAAACCTGTGCGACCACAACATGGTGATTAATCACCCTTTACTGGGTTTAAAATTAACCATCAACAAAACGGTGGGTGCTAAATATGGCTATTTAATGAGCTGTGGGGACTATCAGGCGCAAATGCTCAGTATGATTCAGTCGTACATTGAAAAAGGTGACAAAGTACTTGAAATTGGCTCTGGGTTAGGTGTAACCACCAGCTTAATTGGTTTAATAAGCCAAGAAGAAGTGACAGCGGTTGAACCACAAATGAATTTACACAACGTCATCAAAGAAAACTGTAACCTAAACAAAACCAACGTTCATATTTTACATACCAGCATTACACCTGAAAAAAACAACCATGAAACAGATTTTCACATTATGCAGGATTATTTATCATCCTCTTTATTTCAACAGTCGGGTCAGGTTGATGTAAGCATTAAGGTTCCTCAAACGTCTTTAAAAGGTTTGATAGAAAATTTAAGCAGCATCAATACATTGGTATTCGACATCATGGGCGCCGAAATTGGTCTAATCTATGAACCTGAAATAGAACATTTCAAAAAAATTATATGCTGTCTAAACACACCCATTATTGGAGAGGAAAAAACAGCACATATCGTCAACCACCTTATTCATAAAGGCTACGAACTTAAAAATATACGTGGGCTTGTATTTGTGTTTTGCAAAAAATAAGGAGCCCGAAGGCTCCTGAAGATTACATGAAAGTAAAATAATTACTTCAATTTAACTTCTTTGAATTCTACGTGCTTACGTACAACAGGGTCATATTTGTTGAATGACATTTTCTCTGTTGTGTTCAAGCTTTTAGGGTTTTTAGTTGTTACATAGTAAAAACCTGTTTTGCGACCCGTTTTAGGGTTAATGGCAGTAGATTCTAGCTTAATGTAAATGCTGTTACGATTCGCCATTTTCCTGTCCTTCTCTTCATATCATAAAAATTCATTATCAATACCCTTTAGGGTGCGAACGTAGTGTTATATACGTGAGTTTATAAACGTTGTCAATGCTTTCGTTTAAAAAAAATTGTCTTATATATCATGTTGCAAACTCATCTCACCTTTAAAAAGCCCCAAAATATGGGATATTTCATGAAAAACAACTTTAAATTGAACACTTACAGCACCACTAAACAGCGCAGAAATTGGCGTTTTTACAAGTAAAATTATACACAAACCGATGTTTTAATAGATTTTACCCCCAATTTATGCCATAAATAAATCTACTTAATTACACAGTATAGAAACATAAGGTTTTTAATTTATGCAGCATAGCGTTCTTATTGTTGACGATCACGCGCTTATTCGCGAAGGCGTTACATCCCTTTTAGACAGTGAACAGTTCACAGTTATTGGCGAAGCAGGCGACGGCGATGTAGCCATTGAAAAATATAACGAGTTAAAACCAGATGTTGTTTTAATGGATTTAAAAATGCCAAACATGTCAGGCTTGGACGCGGCTAAAGAAATTTTAGCGCAAGACCCTGATGCTAAAATTGTTATGCTGAGTGTCGAACTCACAGAAGCTGACCTTATGCGCGCTGTTGACCTAAGCGTTAAGGGTTACCTCCTTAAAACGTCAAACAGTGAAGCTTTAAACCACGCCTTAAACCTTGTTTTAAGCGGTGAAAGCGTTTTCCCTTCTGAAGCTTTAATTCGTGGCATGAACAACCGTCACCAAGCACAAGAAGTTGGTTTAACACCCCGTGAAGAAGAAATTTTACGTTACATTGCCCGTGGCGAATCAAACAAAGGCATTGCAAGAAGTTTAGACGTAACCGAAGGCACCATTAAAGTACACATTAAAGCTATTTTGAAAAAGTTAGATATGAACAACCGTACGCAAGCTGCTATATACGCTTACGAACGTGGACTAACTTAAGCCAAGCAACGCACACAAAAAAGAGCCTGATTTATTCAGGCTCTTTTTCTTTCGTCTCACTTTCGTCTTCATCTAACGCATCATCACCTTCTAGCTTACTGGCGTAGTTATAAATCATATAACCAAGCCCACCAGCACCAAGAACAATGAGAATCAACATCATAAGCCCCGAAGAGGAACCGCCCGAGCCAAACACAATAAAGAATGTTAATACAGAAAGCGGAAGTACAATCGCATATAACCACCAATAATCCTTAAAGTGACTATCTCTCAGCATATCCTTCGCTTTATCAGCACTTGCATTTTTCTTATCTTTCAAGCATTGCTTTAAAGCTTCCTTTGCGCGTGTTTTCAAACCGTGAACATCATCAGAAATCACACGTGCAATACCTTCAAAGGCTGCAATAACTTCGTCAGGGTCAATAAAATGCCCATTATCAGCATATGTTTTTATCAATTCTGAAGGCAATGGCCCTTTTGGTTTATGGGTTACCCACTGCCTGTAAAAGTTTAAATAATAAGGGTTTGAAGGCGTTTGAAAGGCATCTGGCCCAGCAGCTACAAGCGGAAAAACACTATACTCATAATCAGGCATATACTTTTCAATCAATTCCCATTTTTCATCTGGAACGACCTCTTTTTCATATTCTTGAAGCACTTCCAGCAAACGGTCAAATTTCCTATAAATTTCAGCATATGGAATTAAACGCTTAACAGGTAAAGTGCGTGCACCACCCTTTCCTTCTACCGCTGTAATGGCCAATGACCAAACCTGCCAATAATTCACATTACTTAACCCCATGGCCGCCATTGCACGGTTTGGATATGCTTCAGCACTGTGACGTTTTGCATCTAAACTGGTATAAAGATAAATTTCATCAAACCTTGGAATAGGTGCCGCTTTAAGCAGTAAATTCACATATCTGTGCTCCAGCGTCCATACATATTCGCTTTGAGGCATAAGGTTACCATGTGCATCAAAATTTTGCTGAATTGTATCTACAATTTCTGCGTAATGCTGGTAACTTTTCGCAAGCATTTCTTCAATTTTATACAACGGCTTTACCACAGCATCATCTTTATCAGAAAGTCGCATTAAAATTTGAGGGCGAATAACATTTAAATAAAAGTTCACACCCGTTGCCGCCGTGAGTGTAATACTTAAAATACTTTCAACCTCATAAGAAGTTAACAAGCCTGGGTCCATGGTCGAAAGTAATACCCATGTTTTAAGGTGAATGCCATCATGCACACCTAAACCACGCCCTTCTGTTAAACTTTCAGGGTTTAATAAGTAATAATCACGAATAAGGTTAAGTGACTTACTTTGATCATAATTCGATTCATGCATCACATAAGAATAGCGATACTGATTCAACTGTGCTTTATTCACTTCCTCTGAATAAAGTGAAGCTTTTTTAGCTTCACCGCGTGCCTCAGGCAACATCTCATTTGAGCCATGGGCAACCTTATAATAATAAATTTGGCTCAGCATAAATGAAATGGATCTATTATTCGGTGCATTTTTCTTGGCTGTACGCAAAACAGTTAAAGCGTCGTTCGTACGCCCAAACCCTAATGACTCTACAGCTGTTTTCATTTTATTAATAACAGCAATATTATAACCTAAAGCCGCCATATTTTCGGTCGCATATTCAAGCTCACCGTAAAGCACTTTAAAAAGGTTAATATCGGCTTGGCTCATATCTTCAAATTTAAATTGGCTTGGCAACTTTTCATTTGGATATTCAAAAATTGAAAAAGTATCAATATGCCCCACAAAATCCGTAACATAACTATGCTCCACATGTGGAACATTCAAAGCATCATCTGAAACAATTGGCCCTGTATGTTCAGATCCCTCTTCTGCAGTTTCTAATTTTGAAGCCGTGCTATATATACTTTTTTCTGCTAAAACCTCATCACGCACACTTTTAAAAACGGCTGCAATCTCATCTGAAATATTATAATTCGGAAACGGCGGAAACTTAAACGCTTGAGCCTTATCATAAACTTCAGCCTCCCTTTGGTTTTTAATATCAACCAAAGAAGACTTAATAAGTTGTATTTGTTTTTTTAACTTTTCAACCATTTTACTATTGCTTTCGCTCATATAATTTAATTTCATATTGAATAAGCGGTTCTAGTTCCTGCATAGTAATGCTTCCACCAATTTTAATACCGTTTACATACAATGCAGGCGGGCGCATTTCCCCCAGTTTTTTAGCTGACTTAATATCGGCATCTAATTCTCTGTAATAGCGACGCGCATTTTTACGTGTCATTCTTCTTATGTCCTTTTCCGCAACACCAATGTTTAACAATTTATCGATAAATACATTATCGGTTGCTGAAGAAACATCGTAAAGACTTTTACGGTACTGCCAAAAATAACCTGCATCGAATGCCAAACGGCTATAAAAAGCTGCTGAATTGGTAAAGTTATATTGATCTACTGGTAAATACATTACCAAATGCTGAATTTTACCTTTAAATTCTTCTTTTTCAAAAATTTCATCCACTTTTTTGGACGTGTCTTGGCAGTACAAACAGCTTAGGTCTGTAATTTCTAGCAACGTAACAGGCGCTTTTTCAGCCCCCCTAAGTGGCGTGTGGTTCCAAACCTGTATGCGTCTTCTATTTTCAATAGCCATACGCGCACGGTCATTTTGTAATTGTACGGGTAAATCAGAGTCGAGCGTTTGATGATTAAGCTGTTCATTGGTTAAAACCTGATGCCCACCAATGGTAATTTTAGGAATACGACCCGAAGGTGCATATTGTGCGTCCGCAAAATGTGGCACCATAAAAGAAACACAAAAAGCCAATACAAGCACCAAATGCGCCAGCTTAAAGGCCCTTAATATTTGCTTCAATTTAAAATACGCCATCTCTTGCCGTTTTATTGCTATTATTACTCTTATACATCTTAGCGAAAATAAAAGAAAATGTATAACTCACACAAGTAAAATACCCCTTTATTAATATACAAAAATTTTATGCTGTTGCATCCAGCCCACCCATCATGTATATAGAAACGGTTAACGTTAAAAAAGGATTAAAAATATGCCCTTTGTTGTCACAGAAAAATGTATTAAATGCCGCTATAGCGACTGTGTTGAAGTTTGCCCTGTAGATTGTTTTTACGAAGGCGAAAACATGCTTGTTATCAACCCAGACGAATGCATTGACTGCGGCGTATGCGAACCTGAATGCCCAATTGAAGCCATTAAATCAGATGAAGAACTTTCTTCCGATGAACAAAAATGGGCAGAAATTAACGAGAAATTCAGCGCCCTTTGGCCAAACATCACTGCAAGCAAAGGCCCACTGCCAGATGCAGACGAATGGAGCGAAAAAGCCGAAGGTGAAAAAGCCAATCTATTCAGCGAGAAAGCTGGCTCTTAAACCCATTCAAAAAAAAGCCCCAAACTGGGGCTTTTTTATTCTTTTAAGCTAATTCAAACGAAGTGATGTTGCAGTGCAATCACGAGTAAAAATGTTTCTACTACCAAAACTATGGCTAATGGTATCGCTCGCATTTTGTCTGAAAAAGCTATTCA